>JAZUKQ010000001.1:0-2757 GCA_045643325.1 Kiritimatiellia bacterium
TCGACTTCCTCCTCGGCATCCTGAAGCGCATCCTCGAGCGCCGCCGCGACCTCAGGGTCATCGTCTCGTCCGCGCCCCTCGACGTCGCGCGCTTCTCCGGGTTCTTCGGCAACGCCCCCGTCATCTCCGTGCCCGGGCGCCTCTATCCGATCGAGATCGGCTACCGTCCCCCGCCCGAGGACGAGGAGCGAGACCTCCCGCGCGATGTCGCGGACGCCGTCGCCGAGCTCCCCGCAAAGGACGACATCCTCGTCTTCCTCCCCGGCGAGCGCGACATCCGCGAGACAGCAGACTACCTCACGGACGTCCGCGGCGGATACGACGACATCATTCCCCTCCTCGCCTCGCTCCCCGCGTCCGAGCAGCGCCGCGCCTTCCAGAGCTCCCCGCGCCGCCGCATCATCCTCGCGACGAACGTCGCCGAGACGTCCGTCACCATCCCGGGCATCCGCGCCGTCATCGACTCCGGCCTCGCCCGCATCTCCCGCTACGTCCACCGCACCCAGGTGCAGCGCCTCCAGATCGAACCGGTCTCCCAGGCGTCCGCCCGCCAGCGCACCGGACGCTGCGGACGCCTCGGGCCCGGCACCTGCCTGCGGCTCTACTCCGAGGAGGACTTCAATTCCCGCGAACCCTACACCGCCCCGGAAGTCCTCCGCTCCTCGCTCGCCGGCGTCATCCTCACAATGCTCGACCTGAAGCTCGGCGACATCGAGCGCTTCCCCTTCCTCGATCCGCCCAAGCCGACCATGGTGAGGGAGGGCCTGAGGGAGCTGCTGGAACTGGGAGCCATCAAGAGAGGGATCGGGGATCAGGGATCAGGGATCAGAGGAGATGTTGAGCTGACGGACATCGGCAGGAAGCTCGCCAAGATCCCGGTCGAGCCCCGCCTCGCGCGCATGCTGATCGCCGGCTCGCGGAACGCCGTCCTCGGCTCCGTCGTCCCGCTTGTCGCCGCGATGTCCTGCGACGACCCGCGGCGACGACCCATTGACGAAAAGGAGAAGGCGGACCAGGCGCACGCGAAGTTCCGCGTCCCCGGCTCCGACTTCCTCGGCACGCTCCGGCTCTGGCAATGGTGGTCCGACGAGACCTGCGACCTCTCCCAGTCCAAGGTCCGCAAGCTCTGCAAGGCGAACTACCTCTCCTACCCGAAGATGCGCGAATGGAAGGATCTCACACGGCAGCTCGCCGATCTCTCCAAGCGCCTCGGGCTTGGCGATCCCGCAACCGAGAAATCGAACAATCCGAACAATCGAACAATTCCCGACGAGGACTTCTCCGCCCGTCTCCACCAGTCCCTTCTCTCCGGCCTTCTCGGCCGCATCGGCAAGTGGAACGACGAGGACCGCGAATACCGCGGCGCCCACGGACTTCGCTTCGCGATTCACCCGAGCTCAGTGCTGACAAAGGCCCTGAAAAAGGACTTGAGACGGAAGACGGAGGACTCGAGAAAATCGAACAATCCGGACAATCGAACAACCAGACAATCCCCCTTCCCCGCCTGGATCGTCGCCGGCGAGCTCGTCGACACCTCCCGCCTCTTCGCCCGTGACGCGGCGGCCATCGACGTCCGCTGGCTCGAGCCCGTCGCGGGGCCGATCTGCAAGCACAGCTACCACTCGCCGGAGTGGGATCCGCGCTCCGGCTTCGTCCGCGCCACCGAGCAGGTCACGCTCTACGGACTCGTCATCGTCCCCGCCCGGCGCTGCGATTTCAGCCGCATCGACCCCGCCGTCTCGCGCGAGGTGTTCATCCGCCGCGGACTCGTGGACGGCGAGTTCCCGAAGCCCCCGCCGGCCGTCCGCGCCAACCAGCAGCTCCTCGATGCGCTCCGCCGCCGCGCCGAGCGCTCGCGCCAGCCGGAATTCTTCGACGCGGACCGGCTCTTCGTCCACTTCGACCGGGTGATCCCCAAGGGCATCTGCTCCGCCGACGCCCTCCGCAAGTGGCTGCGGACATCCCCTGCCGACGCCTTCATCCTGAAGAAATCCGACTGGTGGCCGTCCGAAACCGCCGCGGACCGCGACTTCCCCGATTCGCTGCGCATCGCCGGAAAGACGATCGCGCTCACCTACCGCCACACCCCCGACGACCCGGAGAACGACGGCGTCACCTGCACGGTCCGCGCATCCGACGCCGCGATCCTCCGGCTCTGGCGCCCCGACTGGCTCGTCCCCGGACTCCTCCCCGAGAAGCTCCTCTGGATGCTCGGCACGCTTCCCTCCGCCCTCCGCCGCATCCTCACGCCGCTCGACGACTCGGTCGCCATTCTCCTCTCGCTCCTCAAGCCCGGCTCCGAGCCGCTCGAGGAAGCCGTCCGCAAGGCGGCCTACGAGCGCTGGGGCGTCCGCATTCCCGAGAACGCCTGGGACTGGTCAAAGCTACCTCTTCACCTCCAGATGCGCTTCCGCATCCGCGACAACGCAACCGGCAAGCCCCTCGTCCTCACCCGCGATCTCGACGAAGCGCTCTCCTTCACAGCCCCCACCGCAACTCTTCAATCGAACAATCCGAACAATCGAACAATCGAGCAATTCACAACCTGGGCCTTCGGTACGATCCCCGTCCGGCAGGCCGACAAGAACTCCGGCTGGTCAACCGTCTCCTACCCCGCCCTCCATGACGAGGGCGACGGTGTGACGCTCAAGCTCTATCCCGACCCGGAGAAGGCCGCCGAGGCCCACGCCGCCGGCGTGCCGCGGCTCCTCGTCCTCGCGCTCGCCAGGTCGCCGACGGTTCGCCTCCGCCAGAGCC
>JAZUKQ010000002.1:0-2940 GCA_045643325.1 Kiritimatiellia bacterium
AGACCGCTTGGCCTCCGACTTCCGTCCTCCGCCCCCGCCGAATCCGCCTTTTCCGTCGCGAAACGCCGCGCCGCCGGCCGTACCGGGCACAACAAGCCCTAGGAGTCCATCCCTTTTCAGGAATCTTTCACCGTGAGAATCTATATCGACTGCGACGATGTCGTCGCCGAGACCGGCGCCCATCTTCTCCGCGTCCTGTCCCGCCACCGCGCGACCGTTCCCCGCTTCGAGGACATCCGCGCGTTCGACCTCCACGTCTCCCTCTCGCTGAACGCGGAGGAATACGATGCCTTCATGGAGGAGGTCCATCAGGACGAGGAACTCCTCGCGATGGATCCGTTCCCCGGCGCGGCCGACACCCTGCGCGCCTGGATCGCCGAGGGACACGAGCCGGTCGTTGTCACCGGACGGCCGCCCTATTCCGGCCCCGCGACGCGCGAATGGCTCGACCGGCTCGGCCTGCGGGACGTCGGACTCCTGCATGTCGACAAGTACGGACGCTTCCGCGGCGAGCCCCCGGCCGGGGTCCGCGTCCTCCCGTTCTCCCGGCTTTCCGAACTCGGATTCGGCCTCGCCGTCGACGACTCCCCGCTCGCCCTCGACCTGCTGGAGTCCTCCGGGCTCTGCCCCTACGTCGTCTTCGACCGCCCCTGGAACCGGACCTCCCACCCCTCCGCCCCCCGCGTCCGCGGATGGGCCGAGCTCGCCGAATTCGTCTCCGCGTTCCCGGGCGGCCGCTGAGCCCGGCCCGGACGCTATTCGATGTTCTGAACCTGTTCCCGGAACGCCTCGAGCTCGGCCTTGAACCGGACGACCACGGCCGCGATTCCGGCGTCGAGCGCCTTGTTGCCGAGCGTCGTGATCTCGCGGTGGAACTCCTGGCAGAGGAAGTCCAGCGCCCGGCCCACCGGCTCGGCCGCGGCGAACAGCCGCTCGGCCTGCTCGAAATGGCTGTCGATCCGCGCGAGCTCCTCCGAGATGTCGCAGCGGTCCGTGAAAAGCGCGATCTCCCGGACGACCGCCGGATCGTCGGCCGAGACGGGAAGTTCCGCCTCCCGAAGACGCTGGAGCAGCGCCGCGCGGTGGACGGACGGCACGAGCGGAGCCCGCTCCCGGACGGGCGGAAGCATCTCCCGGAGCCCGTCCAGATGTCGCCGCAGGTCGGCCTCCATGGCCTCTCCCTCGCGGCTCCGCATGGCGCAGAGCGCGTCGAGCGCCTGCCCGACGGCCCGGTCGAGCGTCCCGCGGCTCGACGCCTCGAACGGGACGTCGACCTCCGTCTGGAACTCCTCCATCGAGAGCAGGGCCGACGCGGAGAGGTCGTCCCGGAGTCCGAGCTCCGAGGCGACGGCGCGAAGCGCGGCGACCTGCGCGGCCGCGGCGTCCACAAGGCTCCGGGGCGCCTCGACGGGACCGAGGGCGACCAGCCGGACGCTTCCTTTCACATAGCCCCGCTTCACCCGCTCGTGGACGAGCGCCTGGACGTGCGCCTCCTCGCCCGCGAGCGAGTGCGGCAGCGCGACCGCGACGTCGAACTGCTTCCGGTTGACGCTCGAGAGCTCGACCTCGACCCGGATTTTCCCGTCCGCCGCGGTGCCGCGGCCGAACCCTGTCATGCTGTTCATCTTCGGTCTCTCCTGTCCTTCAAAACGCCGGGCGCGCGCCCCCGCCGGTCCTGGAATCGTCACCACAGCCCGTGGAGGGTCATCGTCTCGGTCCACGCGTCCTCGAGACTCATCCGCTTCTGCGCGTGGCGCTCGCCCCAGGAGTCGGCGTAGACGATCTCCCTCGTCTTCGGGTGGTATCCCGTGATCAGCCGGAGATGCGCGCCCTTCGTCCGCGACGCGTCCACCCCGGTCTCCGGAACCATCCCGAGCACGACTCCCCACAGAAGCGGATGCCCGGCCTCCACCGAATTCCGCGCCTCCTCGAAAAACCGGGTCATTCCGTCCTGCCGCCCCGCCACCTCGCGGAGCAGCGCCCCGTCCGCCTGCAGGAAGACCTTCTCCAAATCCATTTTCGGGCGGTCCCACGCGAGCTCCGGAATCTTCCGCGCCCGGGCCGCCCGGTTGTACTCCGCGATCAGCCGGTCGAACCGTTCCGACCCGAACCCGAAAATCTCGCGGAACCGGAGCCCCGTCCCGGAGAGGATCTCCCGCTGGACCGCGCCGAACAGCCGCGCGACGTCCGTCCCCGTCTCCGCGTTGGTTCCGCCGAGCTTCCGGAGCACCTCGTCCGAGACGGCGACATCCTCGTACGCCAGCAGGCTCTGCAGCGCCGCCGGGGCGCAGTCCCACGCCCGTCTCTGCCGCGCCACCGCCACGTCCAGCACCCGGTATCCCGCGGCCATCGTCTCCGGCTTCCGCGCCGGCGCCGCACGCTCCGCCGGCGCCGCACGCTCCGCCGGCGCCCCCGCGTCCTCCAGCCAGGCCTCGACCCGCTCGAGAACGCCCTCCGCCCCCGTCCGCCGCTCGAGGACCAGCCGCTTCCCGCATCCGGTCCACGTCCAGCGCTCCCGCCCCTCCGCGACCGTGTGCCCGGCCTTTTCCTCGCCCTCCGCGGCACGCCATTCCGCGGCCGCCATCGCCGCCACGATCTCCGCGCACGCGCGCTCGCCCCGGGCCGCGACCATCCGGCCGTCCGTCGCCCGGTCGTACATCACGACCTTCCCGGAAATCCGCCTCCCGCCCGTCCACGGCGCGAGCGTCCGCTCCGCGATTTTCTCGATCCGCTCCCCCGACGTCCCCCCGGTTTCCTTCGGCTCCTTCGCAGGCTTCTCCGGCGCGGGCTTCTCCGGCGCCCGCTCGACCTTCGCCGGCTCTCTCGCCCGCTCCACCCGGGCCTCGACGCGCTCGAGCGCGCCCTCCGCCCCCGTCCGCCGCTCGTGGACCAGCCGGCGCCCGTCGCGCGTCCACGCCCAGGTCTCGGCGCCCCCAAGAC
>JAZUKQ010000003.1:0-6764 GCA_045643325.1 Kiritimatiellia bacterium
TCTTTTTTCCCGGTGTCCACAGAGAGGTTGTCACACCCGTTCCCATTCCGAACACGGAAGTTAAGGACCTCATCGGCGAGAGTACTGCAGGAGTCGCCTGCGGGAGGGTAGCACGGCGCCGGGTTTTTCTTTTTAACCCGCCCCCCCGTCCGCCGGACCCGGAGCGCGGGACGCGCCGGACCTCCCCGGCGCGAATTCGCGCGGGGAGTGTCCTGTCGTCCGGCGAAACACGGTCGAGAAGTAGTTCGGATCGCGGAAACCCAGTTCGTTCGCCACGTTTTTCACGGAGTCTCCGCGGAGCAGCAGCGACTGCGCGGTCTTGATTTTGAGGTCGCGCACATATTCCATCAGGCTGATTCCAGCGAATTTCCGGAAAACCTGTTTAACTGTCGAGGCCGATAGTCCGCATTTCGCCGCGATATCCGCCGTCACAAGGTTCTGATTCAGATGCTTCCCGATGCAGTCGATGATCGCCGCATAGTGGCGTGCCGCCTGTGTCGCGTTTTCCGTCGCGGAAGAAGGCGTCGCGGACCGGGTGACCGACAGCAGAAGATTCTCCAAATCGGAGACGGCTTTTTGGACCGCGGACTCTTTCCCGGGAACCGGGGCGATGACTTCTCGCTCGTTCATCCGGAACGCCTCACGGATTGACCGGACCGCTTGCAGGAACCTCATCGTGTCGGCCGGAATGAGGTTGTAGAGTCTTTCCGAGGGTTCCCGGAGAAATTCCGCGTCGAAGGAGACCACCGCAATCGCCGATGGCGCGTTATTGGCGGACCAGACCCGGTGGAACTCCATCGGACGGTGCAGCGCGAGAGATCCCGGCTGAAGTGTGTAGACGGAGCTGTTCGCGAGGATTCCCGCAGTTCCGGAGACGACGCAGACCGCTTCCCAGAAGTTATGACTTTCTCCCGGAAAGGCGAAGTGAGGCCCGTTCTCCGATTCGAAGGCGGAGTAGAGCGCCGTCACGGAGACGGGTCGCCGGACCGGGCAGGGCGTCCAGTTCCTCATGCCTCGTCGAACGCGGCGAGTTCCAGAATCTTCTCACAGATTCCGGAGAAGGTGTAGCCGGCGCGCGCGGCTTCGTCGGGAAGGAGGCTGGCGGAGGTGAATCCGGGCAGCGTGTTCATCTCGAGAATGAAGGGCGTTCCTTCCGGGGTAATGCGGAAATCCACACGGCCCAACCCCCTGCATCCGAGCGCGTGGTATGCCTTGAGCGCGAGTTCCTGGCAGACGGGAATCAAGGGGCGCAGGCGCGGATTGTCCTCCGGGAAGGTGTGGAGGCAGCCGCCCGGTTTGTATTTGGAGTCCCAACTATACCATCCTCCGTCCAAGTTCGCCGAAATCTCAATGGGAGGAAGCGCCTCCTCTCCGACGATTCCGACCGTCCATTCGGCTCCCGGAATGTAGTCCTCGATCAGAATATCCCCTTCCGGCGCCTTGTCGCGGGCCGCCGTTACGGCCGGGATGATTTCTTCCGGTCTCTTGACGATGGAGACTCCCACACTCGAACCTTCCCTCGGAGGTTTGACGACGAACGGGAGGGGAAGACCGATGGATTCCGCCGGCTCGCCGGGATGAAGCACGACTCCTTTCGCGACGGGAAGTCCCGCGGCGATCAATACGTCACGGGTGGCGATCTTGTCGAATGATTTCCGACTTGCCTCCGCGCCGGGACCGGTGTACGGGAGGCGGAGCCGGTCGAGCAGCGCCTGCACGGTGCCGTCCTCGCCGAACCGGCCGTGAAGCGCGAGAAACGCGGCATCGAATCCGGAAAGGTCGGGCAGGGCGGCGGAATCGAGCCGGACTTCCTCGACATGATGCCCGGCGTCGCGGAGCCCTTGGGCGACGGCTGCGCCGGAACGGAGCGAAATCTCCCGTTCCGAGGAGATGCCGCCCATGAGGACGGCGATATGATGAAATTTCATAACAAACTGTTGTTCAATAACTAAAGGCAGAATTTCCGGACGGCGACAGCGACCCCGTCGTCGTCGTTGGAGGCACTGACGAAGTCCGCGGCGGCGAGGACCTCCGGGCACGCGTTGGCCATGGCGACGCCGAGTCCGGCGGACTGAATCATCGTGAGGTCGTTCAGTCCGTCGCCGCATGCCATGCATTCCCCGACGCCGAAGCCCAGCGTCTCGGCCATCCGCGCCAGCGCGACGCCTTTGTGGGCGGTCGAGATGTTGAGTTCGAGGTTGTTCGGAGTCGAGGAGGAGACGGCGATGCGGGGAAATCCGGACTTCACTTTTTCCGCGATTTCCGCGCGGACGGAGAGGTCTCTGGCGAAGAGCATGATTTTCTGTACGTCGCGGTCGCGTTCCGAAAGCGTCGACTTCAGTTCGGGAACGGGCTTCCGGAGTTCCCGGATCATCCGGAGATAGTGCGCGTCCGGCGCGTAGTCGGCCGCTTTCTCCTGGAGCGCGGCCGTCATCCATCCCCAATTGTCCTGATAGCAGTCGTAGATGACGTCGTAGGTGTCGAGAAGCCGGAGAATGTCGAGTGCCATCGCGACCGGAATCTCCTCCCGGACGAGCGCGGTGTCGGATTCCCGGTCATAGACCTGGGCGCCGTTGATGGTGATGGCGTAGCGAACAAACGGAAGGTCTCTGATTGACTGCGGCATCGCGCCGAAAAAGCGCCCTGTCGTCGGGACGATGTGGATGCCCCTCGCCGCGGCCTCGGCGAGCGCCGCACGATTCCCCTCGGAGAGGTTCTTCGAGGAATCGAGGAGCGTCCCGTCCAGATCCAACGCGATCAGGCGCACCGTCATCGAAGTGCCTCCCGAAGAGGATCGGCGCTGTCGGGGGAGGGCGGAACGGTCTGGACAGCGGCAAATGCCGTCAGAAGGGTGAATTTGGATTTCATCTCGCGTTTTTACTCGAAAATCGGAACGGGAAAAGTGTATCCGGAAAGCGCCGACGCGTCAACGGACCGCAGAGCGGAAAACCACAAAACCCAGAGATTTCCCGCGCCGGTTTCGGGTGGGAAGGTTCGCCGCTGTCCAGAAGAAGACTTCCTTGCTGCATCCCGCGGGGCGGGTGCCGCGCGCGGCGGCCGTGCATCGCGGCTCTACGAGAGCTTTTTGTCCACCACCGCGCAGATGCAGCAGTCGGACCAGACGTTCTCCGCCGTCTCGATCATGTCGATGATGGTGTAGATCGGGAGAATCACGCCGAGGATCATCAAATTGCCGCCCACGCCCGCCATGAGCGAGAGCGTGAGGAAGTAGCAGCCCATCGGCACGCCGGCGTTTCCGATCGCGCAGACCACGGCGACGAGCGCCCAGACGAGCATGGTCGGAATCGTGACGGCGATGCCGCATTCGGGCGAGTTCTGCATCACGAAGATCGAGGTGACGAAGATGAACGCGGCGCAGCCGTTCATGTTGATCGTGCAGCAGAGCGGGAGGATGAAGCGCGCGATCCACGGCTTCGCCTTCATGTTGGTCTCGGCGGTGGAGACGGTCACGGGCAGCGTCGCGGCGGAGCTCTTTGTGAAGAGGGCCATGAGCAGCGCGGGCGACATCTGGCGCATCACCTTGTAGCCGTTGATCCCGTGGAGGAAGCAGAAAAGCGGCAGGACGACGAAGAACTGGATGACGTTGCCGCCGAGCACGACGAGCACATACTTGCCGATCGATCCGACTACGACGCCCGCGGACATCTGCGCGGCGAGCTGCGCGGCAAAGGCGACGATGCCGACCGGAAGCGCCCAGATCAGGCCCTTGATGATGCCGAAGAAGACCTCCTGGAGGCCCTTCAGGCACTTGTGGAGCATTTTGACGTTCTCGCTGCCCTTCTCGAGGACCGAGATCGCGATGCCGATGCCGGCCGCGATGAGGACGATCGGCAGGACGTTGCCGGTGAGGAACGGGGCGATCAGGTTGTTGGGAAGCGCGTTGAGGATGTGGCCGTAGACGGTGTCGGGCGTCTCGGCCATTTTCGACACCGTCGCCTTCGCGGACTCCGAGACGGCGCTGATCGCCTCGGGCGTGATATTGCCCGGCTTGACGATCAGGTACAGCGCCATGCCGACGAGCGCGGCGACGAAGGACGTGAGGACCGTGAAGGTCAGCGTCTTCGCGAACACCTTGCCCATCGATTTGCCTTCTCCGAGCGAGGCCATGGCGGTGAGGATCGCGAGCGCGACCGTCGGGACGGCGACGAACTGGAAGAGACGTGTGTACGCCGAGGCGACGAAATCCATGAAAGAATTGAGGCCGGCGAGACCGAGGGACCCGAGAATGCCGCCGACGACGAGCGCGACGACCCAGAGAATGATTTGTTTGGTTTTCATGGCGTTGTTGGCGTCATCATACCACATTTTGGGGAACGATTGCAAAGCATATAAAACGATAGTTTCTCGCCCGCCGTTTTCTGTTGCGGAACAAAGAAAGCCATAGTACCATTGCCATCTCTCTTGTTGTTGACTTGTTTCGGGCACCCCGAATGCGGGTGCTTGGACTTCGTTTCGTTTTCCGGTAGCGTGTTCCCCATTCAGAGGATGTGGAGAATTGACATAAAAGTGTGGAGTCTTGTTGGTGTCGCATGCTTGGCGTTCCGCGCGGCGATTGTTGCGGCGGAGACGCCGACGGTGTCGAATCTTTCGGCGCGGCAGCGGTATCCATGGAACGGACTTGTGAACATCGAGCGCGACATCGCGTATTCGGACGAGAACACCGATTTGGAAGTGTCCGTTGTCGCCACAAATACGGCGACGAACGCGGCGCTGCCGGTGCGTACCCTCCATGTCGCGGACGGCTCCGACATCGTCACGCGCATCGTCCTGACCGTGCCGCCGGATGAAACGCGGTTTCTTCTCTACTGATGTCCGACTGTCCGCGTTGCAACAACAAACTAGACCGCTTCTGCGCCGACGGGGGTGTCTCGTGGCAGTGTCCGGAGTGTGGCGGCCTGCTCGCGACACTCCCGTTCCTGCGACGTCGTCTCAGCGTCGAGGCGGCCAACCGCATCTGGCAGACGGCCCGGGAGTCCGAACCCGAGTCGTCGTCCCGCGAATGCCCTTTCTGCGGGAAGGACATGGTGCGCGTCCAAACGGAGTTCGACGGGCACGACATCGAACTCGACGCCTGCCTCCGCTGCCAGGCCTTCTGGTTCGACAAGGGGGAACTTGAGGCGCTTCCGGAAGCGCCTCCGCCCCCGCCTCCGGAAACCGCCCCCGAGCTTTCCCCCGAGACGAAGGAAAAACTGGTGGCGGCTCAGATGCAGTTTATCCAGGAGCGGGCGGAGATGGATCCCGAACTCGGGGCGTCCACGGACGATGCGACTTCTGGACTTCCCCTGCCGGAGTCTTTCCCTTGGGCAACGCTTTTCATCAGCGTCGTTTCGGTTGTAGCGTGGGTGACGGCGCCTCTCGCGACATGCGGTTCCTATCCGCGTTCAGACCGAACCTTCTGGCTGATGCTACTCGTTCTTGGAAGGCAGAGTTGGGTGTTTGGGCGCGGCGCCGAGGTGGAGTTGGGCGGAATCCGTCTACTGGCGCTATGGGCGGCATCGGCGCTTGTTGCCGGCGTCGTGCATGTCGTTGCGGGGGAAGAACTGGTTCTTCTCGGTCTTTCGCTTGCGATCGAATCGCATTTTGGCATTTTGGTCTGGCTGGCGCTGGCATTTCCGACCGCGCGGGCCGCCTCCTGGGGACGGGGAGTTTCCTCAATGCGTTTCTCGCGCTACTGGATTCCGCTCCCGTTTTTCGCGGTAATGTGGGGCCTGATCTGCGTGTTTCTGCCGTTATGGCTGAATCTGGCGAATCAGCGAGGCGCATTTCCCGCAATATCGGCGGTGGCGGCCGTCGCCTTCGTCTTCCACAGGTTCGTCAAAAAGTAAAACCGGATGGATTCGAAAAACTTCTGGCGGCATCGCCGTCGCGTCGTACGAGAATGTGGTGTGATGTGAGTCGCTGAAAATATGGAAAAACACTCTGTCTTTGTAAATGAGCGTCGGCGAAGGCGTCCGTGTCGTCCGTGGTTTCAAAAAAGCAGGTAGGCCCCCCGGTCGACTCCGCCGACAGCCCCGCCAGGGGCCGGGCTTCGCTCGGTCGCGGTGCCGTACCTTTGTTGCGCACGGTGTACTCCCCCAGCCGCTAAGCGGCAGCCCCCTCGCGGAGGGACCGGAGCAGCTCCGAGCCATCGCCCCAGCGCCTCTTTGGGGCTCGCGCCCGCCGCAGGCGCCTCCCTTCGAGGGAGGAGGCGCGTAGCGCCGGAGGGTGTCTGGCGCAGAGGCGGCCCAAACTTCCCGGAGTTTTCGGAATCCGAACAAAAAAAAGCCGCCTTCCACTTAAACAATTGCGCAAAAGCCCTGTTTTCGGGCATTCGTGCAGCATCACTTTAAAAACAATGTGGAATGTCCAAGGTGCTTGAGTCTTGAGGCGTGGCAAGATATAATCCGCAGACCAACCGAATAGGATTTCCATGAAAGCCAAACACTTTGCACCGATTTTCAGTCTCGTCACCTGTGCCGCCCTCGCGGCCTCGGCGGCGGAGTACACCGTCGTCTTCGACGCCAACGGCGGCAGCGCCTACAACGAGGGCCGGTTCTCCACCACCAACCAGGTGATCGAGTGCGGCACGCCCACGCGCCTTCTCGCGAACGTCTTCGAGAACGGCGGCCTCGACGGCTTTGTCTTCACCGGTTGGGCCACGAAGAAGAACGGCCGCGTCAAGTACACGAACTGCGCCAAGGTGCTGGACCTCGCCCGCGAGGGCCGAACGGCGACCCTCTACGCCGTCTGGCAGAAGCGCTCCG
>JAZUKQ010000004.1:0-2485 GCA_045643325.1 Kiritimatiellia bacterium
CTTCACGACAGAGTAGAACGCCTTGAGTACGTTCTTGATTTCCGTGACCTTCGGGGTGCCGAGGGCGCCGAGAAGGGGCTTGTCGTACTCGTCGACGAGGATGACGATCTTGCCGGTGGCGGAACGGGAAGCCATGTCCTCCAAGAGGAAACGGAACTGGTCGCCAATGTCTTTGTCCTTGCGGAGGAAAAGCTCATGGCGCATGGCTTCGGACTCCAGAATGGAACCGAGTTTCCTGCGCAGTTCTTCCGCGGAATCCGCCTGGGCGCTGCCCATGTCGAGGCGGAGTACCGGATAGGTCTTCGACCAGTCCCACTGGTTCTCGATGGCAAGGTCGTGGAAGAGATCCTTGCGCCCCTCGAAGAGGCACTGCAGCGTGGAAATGAGCAGCGACTTGCCGAAGCGGCGCGGGCGCGAGAGAAAATACTGCCCGAACGCAGGCCGGACGAACTCCAGGATGTTCGCCGTCTTGTCGACGTAGAGAAACCCGCCTGTACGGAGGTTTTCGAAGGAATAGACGCTGGTGGTTATCGGCTGCATCGCCAGAATAATAGCATAATTGGCGCGGGTGTGACGAACAGGTTGTGAAATGCCTTCTGCACACCGCTCCAGGATTATGGAGGATGAGGGGAAATACGACTCCGTTTACTTCCCGATGGCGAGCATCTTGAAGCCGATGGCGCGGAGCTTGTCCGCCGGGAGGCAGTTCCGGGTATCGAAGACGAGCGCGGGCTTGCGCATGGAGCGGTAGAGTCGCTCCCAGTCGAGGTCGCGGTACTCGCGCCAGTCGGTCATGAGCAGGATGGCGTCCGCTTCCTCGGCGGCGACGTACGGGTCTTCCTCGAACACGACGGGCTTGCCCGCAAGATCACGACGCGCGTTGGGCAGCGCCTTCGGGTCCGTGACCGTGATCCGCACGTGCTCCTCCAGAAGAAGGTTGCAGACGGTCAGGGCCGGGGTTTCACGCGTGTCGCCGGTGTCCGCCTTGAACGCGAACCCGAAGACCGCGACCTTCTTGTTCGCCAGCGTGTTGAACATCTCGCGGAGCAGGCGCGAGACAATGCGGTGCTGCTGGTGCTCGTTCATGGTGACGACGCCGTTCCAGTACTCCGCCGCCGTGTGCAATCCGAAGCTCTCGCAGAGGTAGACGAGGTTGAGCACGTCCTTCTTGAAGCAGCTGCCGCCGAATCCGGGGCCCGCCTTCAGGAACTTCGGGCCGATGCGGCCGTCGGCGCCGATGACGCGCGCCACTTCCTCCACATCGGCCCCCGTCGCCTCGCAGAGTCCGGCGATGGCATTGATGGAGGAGACGCGCTGCGCGAGAAACGCGTTCGCGGCCAGTTTGGTCAGTTCCGCGCTCCACACGTTGGTCGTGAGGATCTTGGAGCGGTCCACCCAGGCGGCGTAGATGTCGACGATTTCCGCGACGGCCTCCTGGCCGAGTTCGGTCGTCGGACCTCCGATGAGGACGCGATCCGGTTCCAGCAGGTCCTTGATGGCGCTGCCCTCCGCGAGGAACTCCGGGTTGGAGAGCACGGTGAAGGTATGCCGTCCGGAGGCCGTCAGAATGGCCTCCATGGCCGCCGCCGTGCGCACGGGAAGCGTGGATTTCTCCACGACGATCTTGTCGCTGTCGGCGAAGCGCGCGATTTCCCGCGCGGTGGACTCCCAGTACTGGAGGTCGCTGGCGCAGCCCGCGCCGTGGCCGAAGGTCTTGGTCGGGGTGTTCACGCCGACGAAGACGATGTCGCACTCGCGGACGGCGTTCTCGATGTCGGTGCTGAAGAAGAGGTTCTTTCCGCGAACCGAACGCACGATCTCCTCCAGGCCCGGCTCGTAGATGGGAAGCGAGTCCGAGTTCCAGGAGGCGATGCGTTCGGCGTTGATGTCGACGACGACGATCCGGCGGTCCGGGTTCTTCGCGGCGATGACGGCCATGGTGGGGCCGCCGATGTAGCCGGCCCCGATGCAGACGATGTCGTGGTTCATGGTGGGGTGTCCTGTGTTGCGGGCGGTGCGCCCTAGGGTGTATCGGCCTTCGGCATCAGAACCGGACCGGGGAGGAGGAAGCCGTCCATGGGGATGTCGTGGGGTTCCAGAGGGACGGAGGGGAAGAACTGCCACTCGAAGGCGAGGGCGATGCGGGCGGCATCGAGGCGGCAGCGGGAGAGGAGGCGGTCGTACCAGCCCCCGCCGAAACCGACGCGGCCGCCAAAACGGTCGAAGGCGAGGCCGGGGACGAGGACGGCGTCGATGGCGGAGAAGTCGACGAACCGCAGGTCGGCGGGCTGCAGGACGCGGCTGGGGCCTGCCACAAGCGCCTCCCCGGGCCGCCATTCGGCGAAGCCGTAGGAGCCGCAGGTGTCGTCCCAGGCGGGGACGGCGACAACGCGCCCCGTGGCATGGAGAAGCTCCATGAGGGGTCCGGGCGGAAGCTCTCCAGGGATGGAGAGGTATCCGGCGACGACGCGGGCGGCGGCGAAGG
>JAZUKQ010000005.1:0-11415 GCA_045643325.1 Kiritimatiellia bacterium
AACGACATGGCTCCGAGCCGGCTTCCTCGTAGACCGTATGTGCCGGCCGCAACGCGTCGCGGAGCTGGTCCACATAGGAGACAACGACCGACGGACCGAGCTCGAGCGTCCCGCCGTCGGGCCGCTCCTTGCCGGTGATCATCTTGAAGAGCGTCGTCTTGCCGGCGCCGTTCGGACCGATGACGCCGACGATGCCGCCGCGCGGGAGATCGAAATCGACATGGTCCATGAGGACCCGGTCTCCGAAGCCCTTCTTGAGGTCGGTCGCCCGGACGACCAGGTTGCCGAGGCGTTGCCCCGAGGGAATCTGGATGACGAGATTGTCCTCCCGGGTATCCACCTGCTGCGCCGCGAGCTGCTCGTATCTCGCGAGACGCGCCTTGCCGCGCGCCTGCCGCCCGCCCGGATTCATGCGCACCCACGCGAGCTCCTGCTCGAGGAGCTTGCGGCGCGAGGCGGCCTGCTTGGCTTCGGCGTGCATCCGCGCCTGCTTCTGCTCGAGCCACGAGGCGTAGTTTCCCTTGTAGGGGATGCCGTGGCCGTTGTCGAGCTCAAGAATCCACTCGGTGACGTTCTGGAGGAAGTAGCGGTCGTGCGTGACGACCACGATGGTGCCGGAGAACTTCTTGAGGTAGCTCTCGAGCCAGTTGACGGACTCGGCGTCGTGGTGGTTCGTGGGCTCGTCGAGGAGGAGCGCGTCGGGATTGGAGAGAAGGAGCCGGCAGAGGGCCACCCGGCGCTTCTCACCGCCGGAGAGGTGCTCGATCTTCGCGTCGCCCGGAGGGCAGTGGAGCTCGGCCATCGCCCGCTCGACCTGGCTGTCGAGGTTCCAGAGGTCGCGCTCGTCGATGAGGTCCTGAAGTTGGGCCATCTCGGCCTGGACCTTGTCCATCTCCTCGTCGGAAAGATCGTCGCCGAGCATGCCGCAGACCTCGTCATAGCGGTCCAGAAGCGCCTGTGCCTCCGCGACGCCCTGCGCGACGTTGCCGGCGACGTCGAGGGTCGGGTCGAGCACAGGCTCCTGCGGAAGATATCCGATACGGGCGCGCTTGGCGATGAGCACGTCGCCCATGTACTCCTTGTCGAGCCCGGCGAGAATGCGGAGAAGCGTGGACTTGCCCGCGCCGTTGCCGCCGATGACGCCGATTTTCGCGCCGAAGAAAAACGCGAGCGTGATGTCGTCGAGCACGGTGGTCTTGTTGTACTGCTTCGTCAGGTTTCGGAGGGTGTAGATATATTCGCCGGCCATGGATGTGTGCGGGTTCGAGTTGTTGAGGGAACGGTGTCGCCGAAGGGACGGAAAGGATACCAAAAAACACTCGCCGGGAATATTCCCTATCATCGTGCCGGGCGAATTCGACGAGAGGTTGCCCGAAGGAGCGGGCAACGGCAAAACGCCTGCCATCCGGAGCGGCAAGTGTCTTGCCCGCGGCGGTTTCACACGCCGCGAAGCGGGCGGACCGAGCGTCCATCGTTCCGCTTTCCTCCGTGCCGAGTCCGCCGCCGGAAACGGGAAAATGTCCGAAAACTTCCGCCTTGCGCGACGTTCCTCTTTGTGATACGTTAGTTTCATCCATGAACACACGGCCTTCGGCGCTCGAGCGGCTGCAGCTGCTCTCCAACGACTCCCGTTTCGATCTCGCATGCTCCTGCGGGACGCGGAACGTCGCCGAGGCGCGCCGCCGCACGGAACTCGGCTCGTGGCTCTACCCCGTCCCCCTCGTCTCCGGAGGCACGGGCATCATGGTGAAGACTCTCCTCTCCAACGTCTGCTCGAGCGACTGCGCCTACTGCCCGTTCCGCCATAACGGCGTCGCGGACCACCGTTGCTCCCTCACGCCCGACGAGATGGCCGGGCTTTTCATCGAGCAGACCCGGAAACAATGGCTTCTCGGCCTGTTCCTCTCCTCCGGCATCGTCGGCTCGGCCGACCACACGATGGAGCTTCTCACCGACACCGCCGCCATCCTCCGGCAGAAATACTCCTACAGGGGCTACATCCACCTCAAGGTCATCCCGGGCGCCTCGGAGGCCGCGATGGACCGGGCCCTCTCGCTCGCCTCGTGCGTCTCGCTCAACATCGAGACCCCCGGCGCCCGCCATTTCAGAAAACTCTCGAGCTACAAGGACTTCGACCGCGACATCGTCCGCCCCATCAAATATCTCGCCGAACACGCGCAACATCCCGCCGGCCGGAAAAAACGTGTGAAATGCACCACGCAGTTCATCGTCGGCGCGTCGGACGAGACCGACGCGGAAATCGTCCGCTACATGGGAGCCTTCTACGACCGGCTCAAGTTCCACCGGCTTTTTTTCTCCGCCTACCAGGACCCGCGGATTCCGGAGGAGTTCCAGCTCGACGACGGCTCGGCGAACGTCCGGCTCGACCGCGAGCACCGGCTTTACCAGACGGATTTTCTGCTCCGGAAATACGGATTCTCGTCCGACGAGATTCCCTGCGGCGCCGACGGCCGTCTCGATCCGCTGCGCGACCCGAAACAAGTCTGGGCCGACCTGCATCCCGACTTCTATCCCGTGCGCCTCAACGACGCCTCCCGCGCGGAAATCCTCCGTGTCCCGGGCATCGGCCCCGCCGCGGCCGACCGCATCGTCGGACTCCGGCGAATCCACCGTCTCCGCGAATGGGCGGAAACCGGAATCGCCCCCGCGCTCGCCCTCCGCGCCATGCGCTACGCGGTGTTCTCGTGAGGGCCGGCGGGGGCGGAGGTCTTCCCCGCGCCCCCGCGGCGGCATCTGCTCCCGCCCGCGCCCCCGCTAGGTCATTCCGCGGAGTTTCTTGATCCGGGCATAGGCGTCGGATACCATGCGGAATTTTTCCGCGCCGGCCTTCTGCGCGGCCTCTCCGGCGCCGACGAGCTTGTCGGGATGGTACTTCATCGCGAGACGGCGATAGGCCTTCTTCACCTCCTCGTCGGTCGCCGCCGGAGAAATCTCGAGGATGCGGTAGTCGGCGTCCGCGTCGGCCCCCGCGCCCCCGCCGGAACACCGCCCGGCGGCGCGCGCCTCGGCCTCCGCCATGGCGAAGAGCGAGGCCATCGTCGCCCCGCCGATTCCGAACACGATGCCGATCCGCCGGATCAAGAGCTCCTCGGCGGGGGTCAGCACGCCGTCCGCCCACGCCACCCTGAGCAGCAGATGGACGAGCTCGTTGCGGACCGAGCGGTTCATCATCCGGGCGATGCGCCGCGCGGCGTCGTCGGGGACCGGCGGCCGCTTCAGGAGCTCCCGGAGGAGCGTCATGGCGTCGTCGTACTCCGCCTCGTTGTCGAAGGAACTCCGGAGGAACTCCTTGACCACGGCGAGTTCGGAACGCATCACGCGGCCGTCGGCCGTCATGATGCAGGCGAGAAGGGTGATGAGCGCCCCGTTGAAGGCGTCTCTCTGCGAGACGTCGGGGCGTCTCCCTCCGGCGCCGCCGGACGGCGCCCCGCCGTTTCGGGCGCGCTCCTCGTCCCGCGCGGCGTCCGACCTCGCCCGCGCGGCCTTCTCGGAAATCCAGGAACCGAGGAACCAGCCGACGATGGCGCCCAACGGGCCGCCGACCCGCCAACCGAGAAAACCGCCGATATATTTCGCGACACCCATTTTGGAAGAGAATCTGTTGGTTTGCAGGAGAACAGAAACGAGAAAATCATTCCTCGGAGACGGCCATGAGGAGCCCGGCGACGACGAAGAAGGCGACGAGGGAGCTGCCGCCGTGGCTGACATAGGGGAGCGTGATGCCGGTGAGAGGGATCGCCTTCGCGACGCCGCCCATGTTCATGAGCGCCTGAAAGAGCACGCAGCCCGTGAGACCGGTCGCCAGCGATCCCGTGAACGCCGACTTCGCGCGCGCCGCGACGCCGAAACCGCGCGCCGCGAGCGCCAGATAGAGGAGCATGACGAGGCCGCACCCCACGTACCCCAGCTCCTCGCCGATGACCGCGTAGATGAAGTCCGACTCCGAAATCGGGACGGCCGCTGGATCGCCGCCTCCGACCCCGACGCCCCAGAGCCCGCCGGAATAAAGCGCGACAAGCCCCTGAAGAATCTGCCACCCGCTGGTCGTCGCCACGGAGAACGGGTCCCGCCAGGCGGCGAACCGCGCGGCGGCGTGCCCGACATGCGGAATGACGAACCGCGCCAGGACGAACACCGCCCCGCCCCCGAGAAGGATATAGCCCGCGCGGCGCGAGATTCCGTAGAGCATCGCGAGCGCCACCAGGCAGAGCAGCGTCACGAGCCCGATGTCCCCCTGGACGAGCAGCAGCAGGACCGGGACGGACCACAGCATCGCGAACGTCCCGACGGCCTTCCATTTCGGCCAGGGGAAAATCCACCATCCGCGGCGCAGGGCCTCGCGATGCCCGGTCAGCACGGCGGCGGTGAAGACGACGAGGAGCGGCTTCACCACCTCCACGGGGTTCATGTTTCCGCGCATGTACACGGCGCCGCGGTACCGGCGGCCGAGCGCGAGCACGGCGAGCACCACGACCAGCGAGGCGATCCAGCACCCCATCCACGCCGGCTCCAGACGCCTGGCCCGGCCTTTCCGGAACACGGCCCATGTCCCGAGCATCGCGGCGACGCCCAGCGGAAACGCGAAACTGGAAAGGCGGGCGTCGGGATCCATCCGGAGCGTTCCGATCCGGAGCTGGAGGACGAGCCCGAGACCCGAGAGCAGCATGACGAGCGCCACCAGCGGTCCGTCTCCCCCGTATTTCGCGAGGCGAAGGACGAGACCGGTCACGGCCAGCGCCGCGACGAACACGCAAAGCGGCGCGAGGTGCCGGAACTTCACGATGGGGGCGTTGGACAGCCAGGTCGTCAGGACGGAGAGATAGCCGATCAGGACGATGCCGAGAACCCACGCGAAGAGGCCGCCGAGCCGGGTCCTTCCCCACCGGGACGGGGCGGGGGCGGAGGGAGGAGGCCGGTCGTCCGGCCGGGCCGGCGCGGCGCCCGCGGAGGGACGCGGTCCGGAGCCGCGCCCGGGCTCCGGCCCGAAGAGCAGGTTCTCGTCGCGCTTTCTCATTTCGTTCCCCCCGCTTCCGCGGCGCGCGTCACGTATCCGAGCTCCGCGGCCTTTTTCAAAAGCTCCGCGGCGATCGGGACCGCTGTCTGCGAGCCGTAGCCGGAATTCTCGACCACGACCGCGAGCACCAGCTCGGGCGCCTCGACGGGCGCGAGACAGACGAACCAGCCGTGGCTTTTCCCGTGAGGATTCTGGGCGGTGCCCGTCTTGCCGCCGACATGAAGCCCCGGGACGTCCGCCCCGCGGCCCGTGCCGGAGGTCACCGCCTCGCGCATGAGGCCGCGGACCCGGCGCGCCGTCTCGACCTCGATCGGGATGCTGAGCAGGCGCGGCGGGTCGGTCTCGACGATCCGGGGCCGCCAGAGGGCGCCGTCCGCCGCGATGGAGGCGCCGAGCATGGCGACATGGAGCGGGGTCACCAGGAGCCGGCCCTGTCCGATGGAGAGCTGGGAAAGCTCGCGGAGCGACGCCTTGCCCGTCCCGAGGACCGGCACGTTGCCGCGCGCGGAGGCGATGCGGTTGCTCGACGGGCTCTCGTAGAGGACGATCGAGTCGTTGATGCAGAGATCCTCGGCGAGGCGGTTGAACGCCGCGGGGCCGGAAAGGACGCCGGCCTGGGCGAAATAGGTGTTGGACGACTTGGCGAAGGCCTTATGGATGTCGAGCGAGCCGAAACCGGGCCACGAGGGACCGTATTCATAGAATTCGTGGTCGTGGATGGCCTTGCGCGCGCCGGGGGCGTAGTAGCCGCCGGCGGGACAGGCGAGCGTCCCCGCCTTATGCTGGTCGATGGCGAGCGCGGCGATGGCGAGCTTGAACGTGGAGCCCGCGGGATAGCGCCCCTGGACGGACCGGTTCAGCAGAGGGAGGTTCGGATCGCGGTTCCACTTGGAGTCGAACTCGTTCGGGTCGAACGACGGGGAGGTCGCGAGGAGCCGGATGGATCCGTCGCGCGGGTCGATGCCGACCGCCGCCCCCTTGCGGTCGCGGAACAGCTGCCACGCGAGCCGCTGAAGGTCCGTGCTGAGCGTGAGGTGGATGTCGTTTCCGACGAGCCGTTTCTGCTGCAGGGCCGTCTTGCCTACCTCGACGAAATCCTCTTTCGTCTTCAGTTCGGCCATATAGCCGCAGACCACGGCGTCGGCGGCCCGCTCCATGCCCATCATCCCGTAAAGCGGGTGGCGGTAGCCGACGATGTGGGCGGTCGGCGCCCCGACGGGATAGCTCCGGAATCCCCGGACAGCCGGATCGGAGACGGCGAGCTCGCACCACTCCGTCTCAAACGTCCCGGGATCGACCGGTCCGGTCCGGCCGAGAATGCGGCCGCGCACCAGGTTGCCCGCTGCGTTCTCCCTGCGCGGGTTGTAGCGCTCCATGAAAAGGACGAAACGCGGATTCAGAAAACCGCCGAGCTGCCACGTCGCCTGATAGGCGTAGATGCCGAGAAAGCCGAGGAAAATCAGAAAAAGAAGGAGTCCGACCCGCCGCTCGCGGACGCGCGCCCCGTGGACCGGAGAGAACAGAAGCCGGAGGAGAAACGCCCCGCAGACGAGGAAAAACGCCGAGCGCAGGAGGAGGAGAACCCCCCGGGTGTGCTCCGGCGTCAGATAGTCTGTCGCTGCGTCGAGTAAACTCACGGAATGACCTTGAGGTCGAGCAGTTTTTCGAGCGTCATGTCCCGCCCGGCCCCGAGCCGGAGCGCGAGCTGGTAGTACCGGACGGCCTCGTCGCGGCACGCCTCGGGGTTCATGGAGAACCGGGCATAGGCGAAATCGATGTATGCGTCGGCGCACCGCGGATTCTTCGTGACCAGCGTGTCGAGACAGCGGACGGCCGCGACGGGGTTTCCGAGAACCCAGTACACGCCCGCGAGAAGGCTCTCGACCGACGGATCGTCGGGACGCTCTTCCG
Organism: Kiritimatiellia bacterium; assembly: GCA_045643325.1. Classification (GTDB taxonomy): domain Bacteria; phylum Verrucomicrobiota; class Kiritimatiellia; order RFP12; family JAZUKQ01; genus JAZUKQ01. The sequence goes on from JAZUKQ010000005.1 coordinate 6,947, forward strand.
CCAGAGGCTCCAGAACGGCCAGCGCCCGCTCGTAGTTCCGGCTTCCGGCCAGCGCGCGGGCAAACCAGATCTTCATGGACGCCGACGCCTTCTCCCCGGCGTCCTCGACCGTCTCCTCGAGCAGCAGGACGGCGTCGCCGTATTTCCCTTCGGAGACCAAGTCGCGGGCGCGGTCTTCCGCGGTCTTCCAGACCTTGACGGATGTCGTGCCGGAAGGCGCGGCGACCGAAACGGACGGGACCGGCACCGGGGGCTCGGCCGCGGCCGTTTCAACCGGGAGGGGCGTGTCCGCCGGAGCGGGCGCCGTTTCCGCAACAGCGGGAGCTTCGTCCGCAACGGCGGAAGTCTCCTCCTCCACGGCGGGCGCCGCTTCAGCAACGGCGGGAGTCTCGTCCGCCACGGCGGCGGGAGCCGCTTCGCGGGCGGCGGGCTCGTGTGTCGGCGCGGAAGCGTCCACGGCGGCGGGGATGTCCCGCATCGGGGGCGCGCCGTCGAGTTCCTCCTCGGAAGAGGAAAAGTGAAGCTTGTCGCTGTTTTCCTGATCCCTTTCGACAAAAATGGCCTTCAAGCGGATCTGGCACTCCTTGTTCCGCTGACGGGCATGCTCCGGACGGGCGTCCGGCTTTTTGGCATGGATTTCGGCGTAGAGGCGCTGGGCGCGCGTGAACTCGTCGAGCGCCTCGTCGCTCCGGCCGGCGTCGGCCGCGGCGACTCCCCGGTCAAACGCGGCGTCGGCCTCTTTGAACGGATTGCCCCCGAACCAGAGAAAGGCTCGGGCGTCCGTCGGGACCGCGAACAGGAACATCGCGGCAAGGGCAAGCATGGAAAACGGGAAACATCTTCTTTCTTTCATGGCCTTCCATGATACACCCAAACCCCGGAGATGGTCTAGATGGTCAAGAAGGTCCCGCGGGGCGAAGGGCGGACAGGTCCGGGAAACGCGCGGAGCGGAAACTCCCGCTTTTTTCCGCCCGTCCAATCCCCTTCCCCGACCCTTCCGGACCTCTAGAACCGCATGAGCAGCGAGGCGGCCCGCGGATCGACCAGACCGCGCTCGAGCAGCGAGGCGACGGCCTGCTCCATCGTCTGCATCCCGTGCGCGCCCCCGGTCTCGATGGCCGAGGCGATCTGGGCGCTCCGCCCCGTCGCGATGAGGTTGGCGATTCCGGTCGTCACGAACAGCAGCTCGCCGCACATCACCCGCCGGGCCCCCGCGCGGGAGGACGGAAGCAGATGCTGCGCGAAGATGCCTCGGAGAACGAGCGAGAGCTGGCGACGGACCGACGGCTGCTCGTCGGCCGGGAACACCGAGACCAGACGCTCGATGGCCCCGACGCAGCTTCCGGAATGGAGCGTGGTGAACACCAGGTGGCCCGTCTCCGCCGCCGTGAGGGCTGTCCGGACGGTCTCCACCTCGCGGATCTCGCCGACAAGGATGGTGTCCGGATCCTGCCGGAGCGCCTCCACCAGCGCGGAATAGAACGAGGTCGCGTCGCGGCCGATCTGCCGCTGCTGGACGAGGCACCGTTTCGACTCGTGCACATACTCGACCGGGTCCTCGATGGTGATGATGTGTCCGTCGCGGGTCCGGTTGACGATGTCGATGAGCGACGCGAGCGTGGTCGATTTGCCCGATCCGGTCGGACCGGACACGATGACCAGCCCGTCGGAATACATCGTAAGCTTCTCCAACTGGGGAGGAAGTCCGAGCTCCGCGAGGGAGAGGAACTTCTCGTCGAGCCGGCGGAACGCGACGGCGGTCGCCCCGTTCTCGCGGAAGACGTTGAACCGGTATCGGAAACCGCCCTCGGACGTGACCGCGCCGTCGACGGCGCCCGACGCCAGCAGCGCGGCGCGCGCGGAGTCCGGGGTTCCGTCCACCATGGTTCCCGCGACCAGGGCGAGCCCGAGCTCGTCCGTATCGGCGGCGGTGAGCACGCCCAGCGGATACCGGCCGGTGAGCGCGCCCTGGACTCTGAACCACGGCGGCTGGCCCGCGGAAAGATGGATGTCGGACGCCCCGCACGCCTCGCAGCGGGAAAAGAGATCGGTGAGTGAGATGGACATGACGTTTTAAACGAGCAGCCCGTCCTTGAGGTTCAGCGTCCGCGTGCAGCGCGCCGCGATGGCCGGGGAATGGGTGACAAGGACGATGGAGCGCGAGGCCCCGAGAGAGAACAGAAGGTCGAGGACCTGGATACCGAGGGCCTCGTCGAGATTTCCGGTCGGCTCGTCCGCCAGGAGGAGCGGAGGATTGTTCATCAGCGCGCGGGCGATCGCGGCGCGCTGCTGCTCTCCGCCCGAGAGCTCGAGCGGCTTGTGGCGCAGGCGGTGGCCGAGCCCCACGGCGTCGAGCAGCTCCTCGGCGCGACGGCGGAGCGCCGAGACGGGCGGATGGCGGGGAAGCGCCAGCGCCGGAAGAAGCACGTTCTCCACGCAGTCCATCTCCGGAAGCAGATGGTACGACTGGAACACAAACCCGAGATTCGCCGCGCGGAACGCCGAACGACGCGACGCGGAGAGCGCGTAGATGTCCGTCCCGGAAATCCGGACGGAGCCCTCGGACGCGCGGTCGGGCCGGTCGAGACCGCCCAGCAGGTGAAGAAGCGTCGATTTGCCGGCGCCGGACGCCCCGACAATCGCGACATGCTCGCCCGGAGCGACGGAGATCGACGCGCCGCGGAGCACGACGACCGGCTTGCCCGAGAGCGGATACGTCTTATGGACGCCGGACGCCTCAAGCGCGGGAACGGAGGAAGATGGGTTCAAAGGTTCGGGAGGGTTTCAGGGGTTGAGAAGAGGGAGTCCGCGGGTCCTGGCTACTCCTGCCGCAGCGCGACGACGGGATCCATCCGCGCCGCCCGGGCGGCGGGCACAAGCGAGGCGAGGGCGCAGAGGACATGGACGGACACGACCGTGAGAACGACGTCGGACGGGACGATTTCCCACGGCATGTTGGAGAACATGTAGATTTCCTTCGGAAAGACGTCTTTCCCGCAGGAGAGGAGAAATTCGACGATGTTGTTCAGGTTTTTGAGAAAGACGTAGCCCGTGAGCGTGCCGAGCATCGTTCCGAGGAGGCACTGGATCTGCCCCATGAGGACGAACACGCCGACCATTTTTCCCCAGGAGAAGCCGAGCGCCTTGAGAATGCCGATCTCGCGCGTCTTGTGAAGCGTCACGATGATGAGCGTGTTCATCACGCAGAAGACCGCGACGACGGAGATGACCACCAGAAGGATGAACATCATCGATTTCTCGGTGCGGAGCGCGCCGAAAAGGACGGCGTCGGCCTGCTGCCACGTCTGGACATAGTATCCGGGTCCCAGCGCGCGGGCGACCGCGAGCGCCGGCTCGTACACATGGACCGGGTCGGCGACCTCGATATGGAGCTGCGGCGCGCCGCCGAACTCGCCGAGAAGGTCGAGCGTCGTGTCGAGCGAGGTGAGCAGAAACGCGGAGTCGTAGTCGCGCATCCCCATGTCGAAAAACCCGGCGACGGTAAGTTCCTCCGGAAGATAGAGTTCGTCGGGACGGGCGAGCGAAAGCGGCGAATAGACGAGGACTTTCTCCCCGGGAGAGAGGATTCCGAGCTCGAAGGCGAGGTCGCGCCCGAGCACGCAGGAGCCCTCCTCGAGACGGAATTCGCCCATCGTGCGGTCGCGGATGGTCGGGACGAGGCCGGAGGTCGCGGCGTCGAGCCCGAGCGCGATCGGCGTCTTGATCGCGTCGCCGTGCTTCACCATGACGGGCGTCTGCGCCGACGGGGAGACGGACAGGACGGCGTCCGGCGCGGCCGACCGGATGATCTGGGCGGCCTCTTCGATGTCGGTGATGAGGCCGGACCTGTGCCGGACGATGATGTGCGGTTTGAAACTGAGGATCTTCTCGTTCCAAAGATTGCCGTAGCCGGTCATGACGGCCATGACAATCATCTGGACGGCGACTCCGAGCAGGATGCCGAGAACGGAGATGATGCCGACGGTCGAGACGCAGTTGCGGCGGGGGCGCAGGTATTTGAGCGCGAGAAAAAGCGGAAAAGGCACGGCGGGAAAACAAAAAAAAGGAAAATCGGGAAAGAGCGAACCCGTCCTAAATTCTACACTGGAATCCGTGCGGACTTCAAGACTCCGCGAGAACCACACTTATCCCGCTTTTTTGTAGAGCGAGAGTCTGTGTCGTTGGATATGTGCGCCCCAAGGTGTTGTTCTGCGCCTAGCCAAGCCTTAGGCGGAACTGTCTCGAATCTGCCCGGGCGCGCTTTTTCGGGCGGCCGGAAATGTACCGGACCATGCATCTTAAGAGGACCTCGTTTCCCGCATGGAATGGGTCGGTTTTCTCGGCGTGGAAAAAAGGCCCGCGTCGTTCTGACCGTCCCGAAAGGCTTGCCGCACAACAACCATCTTCATCTCGCTTCTCAAAAAACGGGATACGTGTGAGGAGGAATCGTCTTGGACTGTACAGGCCGT
>JAZUKQ010000006.1:0-20826 GCA_045643325.1 Kiritimatiellia bacterium
TCCGGCGACTTCGTCTACCGCTACGATTTCGGCACCACCGAGCCGTCAAACTACGTCATCGGAGCGCGACACAACGGCGGCGGCGAATCCTGGACCGGCGGGATCCCGGCCCCCCGCATGGAACTGCGCTGGACGCACTTCGGGGGCGTCCTCCCCGGCGCGGCCGACACGGACAACGACGGCCTCACCGACTACGAGGAAGTCTACGTCGCCGGAACCGACCCCGCCTGCGCGGATTCCGACGGAGACGGGCTCATGGACGGCGAGGACGATGAGCCGAACCTCTGCGACGCGGACCACGACGGCATTCCCGACGGCGTGGACGAATCCGACTGGCGGAACAACCCGCTCCTCGCGAAGAACGCGGGCTGCACGAACCTCGTTCTCACCGTCGTCCGGGGCATGGACCCGCCGGTCACGAACAACGCCCCGCGCCTCCTCGGGGGCGCGCCCGACGTCCCGGTTTCCAAGTCCGCGCTCCTCGACATCGACGGGTTCAAGATTCCGGCCTACACCGGGACGGCCATCCCTTTGGGCATTTCAAGTGGCGAATTCTACAACTTCGGGGTCTCCATCCGGGGCAACCAGTTCGTAGAGGCGCGGCTTTCCGCGACCGAGGCGCTCTACCTCGACGGCGACAAGCGGGTCTTCGAGAACGGGACCTCGGCGAGCGGAACTGGCCGGCTCGCGTTCCCGCGCCTCCACCTCGTCCCGCAGTCCGCCAGCGTCCTCGTCTGTCTGCACGAAGGGGACACCGGCGTCGAGTTCCGCGCCATTCTCCAGCCGGCGGACTGGGCGGACGCGCTCGGTCACGCGGTTGTCGAAGGCTTTGAACTGCGGGACAACGGGCGGCTCTGGCTTGCGGGCGCGCCGACTCGGCAGCCCGGCGAAATGTCTGGCGGCACGGTCACGCTCCAGACGCCGTGGCTTTTCTCCGGAACACTTGGCGTAAGCGCGAGCGTCCATTGGTGCGGACACGGGGGAACCTTCTGCTATGCCTGCGGCGTTGTCCACGACGAGGAGAATTCGTGTTCGCACGAAGCCGGTTGCGAGGCGAAATACGACATCGACGCGGAATGCACCTGCCCGCCGATTTTCGTCAGGGTGAATTCGGATGACGACGATTGCAACGGAGTCGAAGACCGGCATGAAACGGTCCCCAACCATATCGAAGACAACCTCGTTTCCTACAGGCCGATAGGAATGGAGAGTTGCTGCTGTGAACACGCGAACGAAGAGCGTGTAAAAATCACCGGCGTGTCGCAGGAACTTCGCCTGTGGAAGACGGATGGAACGTCCACAGGCTCCGATGCCACTCTTTCCAACGAATCTTTCCGTGTCGAGGCAGTCGATGCGTCTCGGGCCATCGGCTTGGGATATGTATCCTACAACATCCTCGACGAAGACGGATCTGTGTACCGTTCTATCACCAGGCGTTTCACAATGTCAAACGTCCAAATCAAAGCGGATTTGAACGACGATGGCGTCATTGACGAGGTAGATGCCATTCTCAAGGATTTCGGCTTGGGAGGTTCTATCCCTTGGAAAATCCCGCAACGGGAAGAACCTTATAAAATCATGTTCCAAAATGAAATGCCGGTTCTTGACGGCTCCCTGCAAATTGCCATTTCGGGAAACGACAGACTGTGCCCCTGCCTCTTTTCGGGATTTGGCGTAGGCACGGAAGTGCTTTTCTCCGGACAATCCACAAACATTTCGCCCTTCTGCGCGCGCAATACTTCCTCGACATTTGGGCTTGATACCGCTTGGTCCACCAATGCCTCGGCGACGATTTCCTATACCATCGGCTTTGAAGGATGCCATCCGGCCATTACGGATTCCCTGAATGTCCATGTCGTCAACATTGATCTCCCGTCCTATACCATTCGGACGAACGACCTGTCCAATATCCACTATCAATACGGACACGTCTCCGAGAACATTACTTGGTTGCTGGAGGAAGAAGACAGTGGGAATATCATCACCAATGCCTTCGGACCGGATTTCATTCCTCCGCAATCGCTGACAAATGGCTACTATGTGGTTCGGGCCATGTTCAACGATGTGTTTGAAAATGGTACTTCTGGAGCGCCCCGAGAGGGGAAATTGTATGTCTGCCCCATTGTGCTGGAACCGATAACAAACGAAACGGACGCTAACGGATACAATTACAATCCGGCAAGCATCGTCGTGGGGGAGTCTGGATGGTTCAAAATCGAGGTTGGTGATTTGGCGCACATTCCAGATGCTGACATTGTTTGGAGTGGCGACGGCGTACGTTTCGGACAGGGCGGGAACACCGGAAGAATCGTGGAGGTGATTCCAACAACAACAGGTACAAAGACGCTAACTGTGGTAATCAAAAATTTATGGGGAGACGATCCGGAAATCAGGTTCGACGCGTTCAATGTGTATTCAAGCATCTGTGTGCATTTCATATTTATTCAGGATGGAAACGGTGTAGTACCCGGAGGGATTGCTGATTATCATCAGTTTGCTCAGACAATAGTCCAAGAAGCCAATAAAATCTTCCAACAAGTGAGCGTTTCCTTCTATGTTGACCCTTCGATAGCTACAACCAACCAAATGGACTGGTTTTCTATTGACTACTCCAACACGAGCGAATACAACACATTTACTGATCAAATTTTTATGTCCACGCCAGGTTGTTCGGGACTAAAAGTGTATGTAATCAATGATTTTCATGTCGGTAACGGAAATGTGTTCCATGCTATAACTGGACATAGTCCGCAGGGGCAATATGGGACTATTTTCCCTTCGTATTTGGACGCTGTGTCCCTTGCGCATGAATTGGGACATGCGTGTGGACTTGACGACATATATTGGACCACGGCAGATATTGCTCCAAACATATCTCCTCCTATGATTTACAAAGAGAGAATAACGGCCGATTGTGTTCTTAACGATGCAACAGGAACGACCTTGTACTACGCCCCGGAATTAACGATGTCAAACATTGTCTCAAGACTATTGATGAATGGCAACCCGACAACCACATATGAATTGTTGCATCACACGGATGTTCCAAGAGCAAATGTTAGGGGGATTACCACAAGTGACTACCAAACGTTTAGTGTAGAAAAGGCTTCAGTTGGATCTGTTTTTTTGAATCGAACCCCGTCAACATTGGGAGTCCCGTAGTGATTGGGAAAAAACGACTGATTCTTGTGGCTTTGTTGTCCTCCTATGCTTTGGGACAAGACAACGTCGACATGCCATACATATTCACAGACAACGACCTGTTTGTGTTGCGAAGAATTCCTCAAACTCAGGTGAATAGCATGGGGAAGAAGATTGACGAAACGCCAACCATTGTTGCTTTTGCGAACATGCGACATCTTTCCCATAATCAATTGTCAACAAGCCTACTCCGGTATTCCAGGCAGAAACTTCAAGAGGGAAATATCGATGATGCCTTTTCGGTTGTTGGTTATTTCGCCGATTTAGAAGAAACGAATTCATGTTCATACATCTATGAACTAGTCCACAATCAAAACTACGCAGACTTGCGATCCCCAGGAGTTCATAGTTATTTATCCAAGGGGGGGACAGATGCAATTGTGGAGGTGAAAAATATGTTGATTGAAGGAAGTTTCACGGCGAGAGAAAGGGGAAGCATATACCGCTTTTGTGCTACAGCTCTACAAGTAGGAACGTACAATTGCGTACTAGGAGACACTGAAAAAGAAATATTATACCGCACGATACTTTTGGATTCCGTGGAGCGTGAGTCTGATTCTCGAGTCCAGGGTTATTTGGATCATTCACTTTGCAAATGCATACCCGAATGGAAGCTGTCGTTCCAAAGAATTACCGCCCTGCAAAACTGGTTTGAAACATCGCCGACGGAAGGTGATAGAAACTATTTCAAGGAAGAACAGGCGAGACTATTTTCCGAAAAAGTTTTAAGCTCTCAATCTCAGGAAATACAATCCCCTTCATCATCACTTCAAAGCGAAGCACTGTCGGCAGGCGAATCTGAAAAAAGTGAGAATTCTCTACCCATACGACCCTTTGCCGTTTCCGCAATAGCAATAACCCTGCTGTGCGCTGCTGGATTCCTGTTGAGGCAACGCCGATGCAAGAAGTAGGGAGGAAAGTCGTGATTGCGCATAGTCTCGGCAACATGGTCGTGTCCAGCGCCTTCGCCGACTGCACCTGCGAATTCTGGACGCAGGTGGATAGGGGCGCGCTTCCGTCTCCGACGCGAGCGATGTCTCCCGGCGGTTCACGGCGCTCGTCCGAACCTGCGGCGGATGCCGCTGCGGCCACGAGACCGGGGCCGGCGGCCCCTTCACCGCCCCGCCTCGTCTCCCACTCGCCCAGCGGTGTTTTCCGTCCTTCGCGACGTGACGGGGATGGCCGGCCGATTCCCCGCGAACTGTCACCGCGGTTGTGTTTCCCGCTTCGGGCTGCTATCCTTAGGAAACATCGTGTCGCGGCGTTTTTTACGGGGACGCGGCGGCGATCCGGAACGGGAAAAGCATGGATTTCTGCACGATTGTACGAACGGAGCGTTTGAAAGGATTCAACCACCTTTTCGGCGGCGTCATGCCGCGGTGGGTGGATGCGCTCGTGTATATGGCCGCCGTAAACGAGTTTCCCGCGACGCGTTTCGTCATGCGCGGGGTTCGTCCCCGCATGGTCGGAGTTGTACGCGGCTCCGGTGGACGCGGATTTCTGCGCGGATTCCCGAGACGACCCAAAGAGTCGGCCCCCCTTGGTTAGGTCATGGGGTCAGACCTCCGTGGAGTGGAAAACCCGGTTCTGTCTGAAGAAGTGCTGCTTTTATGTGTGTGCCGCCTTGTGAAATCAAGCGCCATCGCAGATTCTTCGTCCTTGTCCAACTGGCACAAACGTTCGCTTGGCGTTCTGTCCGGAAAAGCGGGAGCGTCCCGGATCGGAGCATCCCGTATTTCCGTTGCCTGAAACCCCAATGCGTGGTATCGTTTCCGGGCCGGGCGGGTGGAGGTCGGAACGAATCGTGATTTGAACGGAATCGGAAGGAAAATGGAGACAAGCGAATCGGGCAGGAAGGTCATCTCGGTGGTCGCCGCGGTCATCACGCGGGAAGCCCCAGCCGGCGGCCGGGAGATTTTCGCGACGCAGCGCGGATACGGCGAATGGAAAGACTGGTGGGAGTTCCCCGGCGGCAAGATCGAGCCCGGGGAGACGCCCGAGGCCGCCCTCGCGCGGGAGATCCGCGAAGAGCTTGTCGCGGAGATCGATGTCGGGGAGTATCTTTGCACGGTCGAGTACGACTATCCGAAATTCCATCTCTCGATGGCGTGTTTTCTCTGCGGCGTCTCTTCGGGCGAGTTGGTGCTCAAGGAGCACGAGAACGCGCGATGGCTCGGTTTGGACCGCCTAGACACCGTCGGTTGGCTCCCTGCGGACATCGAAGTCGTCGCGGCGATCCGGCAACGCTTCAAAGACTAGATTCCTCCGTCGCGCGTCGCCGTCCTTCCCGGTCGGCGCAATGAGACAACCGCCGGGTTCCGGGGTTTCTGACGCCCGGCGGACCGGGGATCCTTGTCCGGGGGGGGCGCGGATCCTGAACCCGCCGGTGGCATCCATCCTGCGTTCCCATGGAAACGGAATCCCTTTTTTTTGTTACAAAACCATCGTTTTATAATGTTTTATTTTCGAAACTTTGGTAAAAATAAAGGAAAAATTGCGAAAATCGCGATGAAACTTGAATGTCCGCCGACCGGATCGGAAGGGACGACCTACTTGTCTCCGCGGAAGAAAAATGGTACTCTTTTTTCAAGTTTCTCCCGCGTCCCGCGCGACGCGCCGACCGGGTTGCGCCGGTCCGGTTTTCCGCGCGGCGGCCGCGTTGTTTTCTTGGTTTCCGAGAGTCGTCCTTTCCGGTCTCATGAAGTCCCCGTCCTCCCGTCGCGGCGTTTCGCCCCGGCTCGTTTTTCTCAGCGTCCTCGCCGCCGGGTTGTGCGTCTATCTCCTGTCGCACCTGAAAGATTTCGGGCTTCCGGGCGTCGAGGAGATTGTCGAGAAGGCGGGCGGAAATCCGGCCTATGTCTACCGGTTCGGACCGAGGCCCGCGCTTGCTTCCGCGGAGGAGGGCGAGGTCCGTGTCGCTTCTTGGAACATCCGGTGGTTTCCCGCCGGTCAGATGGAACCCCAGCCGGAACGGTACGAAAGGCGGAACATCGGGCTGGCCGGAAATATTGTGCGGTACGTCCGACCGGACATTCTCTGCGGGATGGAGATCCGCGACGCGGAGACCGCCGAGGCGCTCGCCGCGACACAACGCTCGGAGGACTTCAAACTGGTCGTCTGCTCGGAGTTCCGCCAACGCCTCTTCGACGCGGAACGGAACTGTGTCGTCGAGACGAACGGGCTCCAGAACTGCGCTGTCTGGAGCCGCTACCCCGTCCTCGAAAGCGGGTGGGACTCGTGGCATACGGTCGGCGGGACCGATCCGCCGCGCGGCTACGCCTATGCCCTTTTGGACGCGCCGGGAGGTCCGGTCGCGGTCTATGTGGTGCATCTCAAGAGCAATTTCATCTCCTCCGACGTGGACGACGAGACGCGGGAAAAACTGACGCGGGCGAACCGGCTCAAGCGGGAGCTCGCCGCGGAACAGATCCGGAGCCTGGTCTCGGAACGGATGCGTCAAGGTTCCGCGAATCCTTTCCCGCCGGGAACCCGTGTGCTCGTCATGGGCGATTTCAACCTCGCGCTCGGCGACAGCCGCTGGGCGGGCGAGACGACGCTTCAGGGATTTCTGGACGCCGGGTGGTCGATGTGCTTCGACGGAATGCCTCCGGAGAAGCGCTATACTCTCGAGGCGAGCCCCGCCGAAGGATATCCCGCGACCACGTTCGACTACATTTTTGGATTCGGCGGCACGCCCATGCGCGCCACACAGGTTGTCCCCCCGGGCTATTCATCGGACCACGGACTCGTGACAACCCTTCTTCCAAAACCCGCCGCGGAATGATAGGATGTTAGGCCTTCAGGCGAAGAACAGCGGAGCGGCGTTCGCCCGCAGCCATAAGAACACATGATGAACCGGATTTTTGCTTTTTTGTTTCTGGCGGTCCTCGTCGCGGGATGCGGAGGCCCCTCGGAAAGTTTCGACGAGTCGGTCGCGAACGGCCAGGCGGCCCTCCGCGCCGGAGACTGGTCCGCCGCCGAGCGGTCTCTCCGCGGCGCGGTCCGCGCCGATCCCGAGAACGGCCGCCTTCAGTACAACTACGGACAGGCCGCCTTTCGCGCCGGCAAGCTTTCCCGGGCCGGCGAGGCGTTCTCCCGCGCCGCGGCGCTGCTCCGCGGCGACGAGGCGACCGACGCGTTGCTCGGGCTGGTCCGCGTCCGCGGCGAGCAAGGCCGCTGGCGCGCCGTGCAAGACGCCATGGACCGCGCCAACGCCTCCGCCAGCCTGCCCCGCAAACCGGACGTTCTCGCCGTCCGCGCCGCGGTCAATATGAGGCAGGGGCTCGTCGAGCCCGCGCGCGCCGACCTCTATGAGGCGCTTACGATCAATCCCGACCATCCGGCGGCCCTCTACAATCTGGGATGCGTCTTCCTGGCGGGCGGCGACAAGGCGGCCGCCGGAGAGGCGTTCAACAGGTTCTTCCAGGTCGCGGGTCCCGGCGACGCCGAGGCCATGAAAAAATTCGAGGACCGGATGGACGAGGTCATCGATGTCCTTCCCGGCGCGAGCCGCCGCGCCCTCGACTACATTCAGCGCTCCAACGAGACCGTCTCCCCGACCGAGGCCCGCAATCTGGCGCTTCAGGCCGTCAAAGAAGACCCGATCGGCGCCGACGCCTTGTGGAACTATGCCGTCAAACTCGCCTTGGCACAGGAGAACGCCGAGGCCAAGGCCGCCTACCTCCGTTTCGCCGCGCTCCATCCGCAGGATCCACGCGTCGCCCAGATTCCCCAGGGGGCCGGCGTCGCGGCCCGCCTCGCCGGTCTGGAGAGCGGACGGAAAGCGCTCGCGGCCCGGAATTGGAAAGGGGCCGAGACCGCGTTCCGTTCCGTGACGGGCGTCGATCCCGCATGTTTCGAGGCCGTCTCCGGACTGACGACCTCGCTCATCTATCAGTCGCGACACGCCGAGGCGCTTCAGGAGGCGCGCCGGGCGGCCGCGCTCCGTCCCTACGATGCCGATGTCCTGTACAATGTCGGGAGCCTCAGCGTCGCCGTCGGGCAGATTGACGAGGCGGCGGCGGCGTTCCGCCGGTATCTTCAGTTCGCCGATGTCGCCGCGAATCCGGAGCGGGCCCAGTCCGTGCGCAAGTGGCTCGCGGACGCGGAAAAGAACGGCGGGAGCCTGTAGCCGCGGAGCGGAACGATGGACTGGACTCCGGGAACCGTCACGGACCTCGCCGCCGTCTGCGCGACCGCGGCCGGTTGCATCGCCGGCGGAATCCGCGGACTGACGGGGGAGATCGCCCGGATTGTGTCCGTGGCCGCCGCGGTGGGAGTCGCGTACGCCGTCTCCGGACCGATGGGCGGGCTGGCGGCCGGCTGGTTCGGCGCCGGCTCGCCGGGGGCGGGAATCGGTAAGGTGGCCGGGACGGTCGTGGCGGCCGTCCTCGCCGGCGGACTGGTCCGGGTCGCGGTCGACAAGTTTCTCCGGATTCTGGTCGGGCAGCCTGCGAACGCCATTCTCGGCGTTCTCTCCGGCGGTGTGAAGATGGCGACATTGGCCGGCGCGGTGCTGTGGCTTCTCCATATGATTCCCGTGGAATGGGTCCGGGACACGCTGATCGGCTCTTCCCATGTCTGGAACCTCGTCCGGCTGGTGGTGGAAAGATAGAGAGGCGATTCCGTGGAACAGGCTGAACGCGAGATTTGGCGACTCCGGGTGGAGTGCGTCGGCGGACCTTTCTGGACGCCCGGCGACACGTGTGTGCGGTATATCGACGTACGCGACGATGTGTCGCTTTACGATGTGCACGTCGCGGTGATGGAGGCGGTCGGATTTACGGACGAGGGACTGTTCGCGTTCTTCACGGCCCCCGCGTTCCGCGCCCGGCGGACCTATGTGCCCGACGGACTTGTCCCGGACTGCGAGGACGAGCTCGACCGCTACGAGGACGAGCTTCTGCGGCGCGCGCTGCCGTCCTCTCCGTCCGCGGCGGCGGAAGCCGGCCGCGAGGCTCCCCCGCAGCGGCTGTATCATGTCCAGGACGTCTCCGGCGATCCTTGGATTTTCCGGATATCCCGCGAGCCCGGGGCGTGGCTTCCCGACCCGGAGACGGACTATCCTTTCGTGCGGGGCGAGTTGAACGAGGGCGCGGATCCCGTCCAGTACGACGCGGGGCTCGCGGATTTCGCCGAACCCGACGACGGGTTCGAATACAACGAATACCGCGACCGGCTCCGAAAGGCCCGCAAAGAGGCCGAGGAAAGCGGTCTCGACATCACGACCGACCCCTCCGAGGAAGACTGGAGCGGCCTGGAGGAAGCCCTTTGGGACGCGGACGGAGAGGACTTTCTCGACGAAGGGAACATCGCCGGGGACGCCGCTTCCGGCCACAGTCACGACTGCGACTGCGGCTGCGACCACGACGACTGCGACCACGACGGTTGCGGCTGCGACCATGGGGATCGCGAGGAGTTCGGCCGCGGCCGCGGACATGGGGAGTTCGATGTCTGACACCGTCTCGCCGCAGGGAGCGCTGTTGGACCGCGCCGCTGTCGCGGAGGATGGCGCCGTCACGGGTTTTCTCCGTTTCCTCAAGGTCGAGAAAAACGCCTCCGAGTTGACCGTGGGGGCTTATCTTCAGGATATCGCGCAGTTCGCCGTGTTCCGCTGGGGAAATCCCCCCGCGCCCCCGTTCGCGTGGAGTCTGGTGGAGCGCGACGACGCGAGGGCCTTTCTCGCGGCGTTCGCCGAGGCGGAGTTGGAACCGTCGAGCATCCGCCGGAAACTTTCCGCGCTGCGTTCGTTCTACAGGTTCATGCGCCGGGAGAGAATTCTGGAGACGGACCCGTTCGGCGGGGTCCGGGGACCGAAGATGCCGAGGGGGCTTCCGGACGTCTTGACGGTCGAGCAGGTGGACGAGCTCCTGGCCGCGCCGAAACGCGCCGCGGCCGCGGTGACGGGGGAGAGCGGGGCGGCGGAGAAGGAGCGGTATCTCGCGCTCCGCGATGCCGCGGTTCTCGAGCTCCTGTACGGCGGCGGACTTCGCGTCAGCGAGGCGGCGGGCCTAGACCGCGGCGACGTGGACGTCTCCAAAGGGCTCGCGCTGGTGCGCGGCAAAGGGAAAAAAGAGCGCCTCTGCCCGTTTGGGGAACCGTGTTCCGACGCGATTCGCGCGATGTGGGCCGCCGAGACCCGCGTCTGGCCGGACCGAGAGCGCGGGGAGCGGGCCGCCGTGTTCTTGAACCGGCTGGGTGGACGCTATACGACGCGATCGATGGAGCGTGCGATGGAGCGGTATCTCGTCGCGGCGGGTATTTCTGGCACGTTCACCCCGCACGCGTTGCGTCATTCGTACGCGACGCATCTTTTGGACGCCGGGGCCGACCTGCGCTCCGTACAGGAGCTTCTCGGACACGCGTTCCTCTCCACGACGCAGATCTACACGCACGTCTCCGTCGCGCGGCTCCGGGACGTCTATGCCGCCGCTCATCCCCGCGCCTAGCGGGACGTCTCCAAGATTTATTCCCAAATCTGCCAAGGGTCTTCAAAAGGGGGCGCCCCTTTCCTTTTATGACGAAGAGAGAGATGGTCGGGGCGTGGTGGGCGTCGGAAGGAATGTCGGATACAAAGGTGTGAGGCCGCCATTTTTTTATAAAAATAACGTTCTTATAGCCGAAATTTATATTTCGTCGAACCCGTCCCGACACATCGGACGGGACAACCAGCGCCCCGGCGTCGGGTCGGGGCGCGGGAATGAAATTACGGTGCGGAAAGTTTGCAACTACGGTTCGGCCGATGCGGTTGCAAAGGTACGACAGCAGGGGGCGGGGAGGTCGTAGAATGGGGGGGGGCGAGCGGGTGAAAAGGGATGCTGGACCGCCTTCCCGAAAAGTTTCCGCACCGTAATTTCATTTCAGCTTGATATGCAAAAACCGTACAAATTCAAACGTTTTTTTGTGGAAATACACGTGTTTTCATCAAAACGTCGAAATTTTGTCGTACATAAATATTCGTTCTTGTATCCGAAATTTATAAGAATATGTCCGGTGACTTTTGTCTCTCAGTATGCAAACCCTATTTCTCATAAAAAAGGCTCTGGCCCCTTTCCTTTTATGACGAAGAGAGAGATGGCCGGGGCGTGGTGGGCGTCGAAAGGAACGTCGGATACAAAGGTGCGAGGCCGCCATTTTTTATATAAAAATAACGTTCTGATAACCGAAATTTATATTTCGCCGAACCTGTCCCGGCACATCGGACGGGACAACCAGCGCCCCGGCGTCGGGTCGGGGCGCGTGAATGAAATTACGGTGCGGAAAGTTTGCAACTACGGTTCGGCGGGCAGAGGAAAGGGGGCCGACCCTTATTACGTGTATTACGAGGGAGGTGCCTGCGGCGGGCGGTGGGCGGAATGCGGGGGGCGATGGCTCGGAGCTTGCTCCGGCCCCCTCCGCGAGGGGGCTGCCGCTTGCGGCTGGGGGAGTACACCGTGCGCGGGAGAGTACACCACGTGCCGCCATCGGGCAAAGCCCGGCCCCCTCCGCGCAGCTTCCGCCGCCCGTCTTTGCGGACACGGAGGTCTCGACGAACTGCCTCATCGCGCGATGCAGTCGGGACACCGCCCGCTTCGACTTCACCTTTATGGAAACGCCGTCACCAACGCCTGCGCATTCCTCCCGATACTCCCGCGCGATTTGCTCAATGAATCCGCGGGGGAATCAGTTGAACGATCTGATGAAAACATGATAGATTACTCTTCATCGTTTGCCTTCGTTTTGTGCTTGGTTTTTCTTGCACAAACACCCTGCCTCACTTCAAAAGAAGGGCAAACGATTTTCAACCACCCATTCTATGGGATGCCAGTGATATGAAAACAAGAATCCTCTGCGCACTCACAACAATGAGTGCTTTGGTCGCTTTGGGTGATTTCGCCAAGTACATCGATCTGACGGTCGGCTATTCCGGCGCGTCGGTTTCGGACTTTCCGACGCTGGTCCGGTTGAACGCGTCGCGCATCGACTATGCCGATGTGAAGAACGGCGGCGCGGACCTCAAGTTCACGGACGCATCAGGCGAGACGGTCTATCCGCATGAGGTCGATACCTGGAATCCGTCCGGCGAATCGCTCGTCTGGGTGCGGCTCCCGCAGCTCGCCTCGGGTGCGAAGTTCCGCATGTACTACGGCGACGCGTCCGTCACCGCCAACACGTCCGAAACGGACGTCTGGACGGGCTACGACCTCGTCTGCCATGTCAGCGGCAATGCGAACGACTCGACGGCGAACGCGCGCCACGGACAGCTCAACCCCAGCGGCACGACGAAGTCCAACGGCATCGTCGGCCAGACGCACGGCATGGCGGCGATCGATTCGGGCGCCGCGGTGATCCATCCGCTCTACAATTGGGCGAGCAATCAAGGCGAGGTGCTGGAGGACGGCCAGTTTTCGTATTCGTTCTGGTTCCGCGCCAATGCCGAATTCGTGGCCTGGAAAAACCTTGCCGGTCCTCGGAACGGCGCCGATGCCGACGCCTGGGGCATCCGGTCGTACAACCCGACGAGCAAGCTGGGCGTCCGCACCGCCAGGGGAGCCGAACTGGTCGTCGCCACGGACGGATTCGCCGTCGGCGACTGGCACAAGATCGATGTGACGATGAACGGCACGGCGCTTGCCGTGTATCTCGACGGCGCTTCGATGGGAAGCTCGACGCTTTCCATCGCGCCGAAACGGTGCTGGGTCCAATCGATGGGGTGGGGCGGAGCCTGCGGAAGCGGGACGTTCGGGACAACCGAGTCGCTCGCCGTCGACGTCGACGAGTGCCGCATCTTTTCCACCGTCGCCGATGCCGCGCGTGTCGCGGCGGACTACGCCACGGTGGCGAACGTGAATTTTCTGACCTACGCCGCGCCGCGCGACAATGTCGGCGAGCCGGGCAGCGCGTTGGTGCTTCACTAAGGGAAAGGGGACCCAGACCATGAAGAAGCTTACGACTCTTTTCCTCGGCCTTTTCGCGGCGGCGACCCTTTTCGCCGCGCCGTTCGCGCAATGGTTTGAACTGACCGGGCCCAACGGACAGTCGATTCGCGTATACGGCGAAGGCGACGACTACTCCGCCTGGTTCGAGGCGGAGGACGGCCACGCCGTCTGGTACAACGCCGACCTCGGCGGCTACGAATACATGCGCAAGCTCCCGGACGGCTCCCTGGCCGGCACCGGCATCCTCGTCGGCGCGGAGGCGGGCCACGAAGCCGAACTCGCGGCGATCCCCCTCCATGAGCGCGATACCTCCGACGTCCACGGGCAGAATATCGAAAAACGCATTCTCGAAAAAGAGGAGCGGATGGAACTCAAAGCGCGGTGGAAGTCGCTGAAGGAGAATGCCGCGGCCCGCCGAGAGGCCGCGAAAATGGCGCGCCAGGGCGTTTTCCTGGGGGCGCCGTCGTCGCCGACGACCGGGGACATCGTCGGATGCACGCTGCTGGTCGATTTCCCGCTCGACGAGAGCGGCAGCGGTTCGCTGTGGGCGCAGCAGAGCGCGTCCGTGACCGCCGAGAAAGTGGACGCCTATCTTAACGGCGAAGGCCCGGATTCCTTCGGCAACGCGTGTTCCGTCCGGCAGTACTACTACGAGGTCTCGAAGGGACGTCTCCGCTATTCCAACGTCGTCATCGGCCCGGTCAAGGTGCCGCATCCGCGCTCGTATTACGACCGGACGGGGGATTCCGAGATTAACTGCGCCAGGGATCTGATCGCGGATGCCGTCGCCGCGATGAAGGCGAGCTCGGATTTCAGTTCCAAATACCGGCCGCTTCTGCAGCAGGTTACCGTCCGCAACGGCAAGGTCCTGGCGTTGAACATCCTTTTCGCCGGCGGCGAGTCGGCGGTCTGGAGCAAGGGCCTCTGGGCCCACTGCTCCGGCTTGCTCAACACCATCTCGACCGGCGCCAGCGGCGCGTTCTACAACTACCAGATTTCGGCCTGCACCTCCGCGCCGTCCCTCTACGTCTTCTGCCACGAGAACGGGCACATGGTGTGCGATTTTCCGGACTTCTACAGCTACGGCGACATGAGCCACAACCTCGTCGGCACGCGCTGCCTGATGGCGGACCGCACCAACGCCCGGAACCCCGGCGCCATCAGCGCGTATCTCCGCTATTGCGCCGGCTGGGTCGATCCCCAGACGCTTCCGGACAACGCGGTCGTTTCCGTCACCCGCGACTACGGCGACGTGTACATCTTCGAAAACGGCAACCGCGAGGAGGAGTACTACCTCATCGAGAACCGCGGCGGCGGGCGCGACAACAACATCAGCGGCACCGGCATCCTCATCTGGCACTGCAACGAGAAGGGCAACAACAAGAACGTCAAGGCGTGGAACGCCGCCTTCTCCGACGCGACGGACAACACGAAGTACCGCCTCTCCAACATCGAGCTCACGATGGAGCAGGCCGACGGCATGTACCACATGGAACGCTCCCAGGGCTACGACGGACGCGATTTCTGGTACAGCGGCAACGACGCGGCCGGCTACACGGGCGAGTTTTCCGACTTCACCGTCCCGACCGCGCGCTGGATGGACGGCACCGCCTCGGGACTCGTCCTCAGCGAGTTTTCCGCCAACGCCTCCACGATGACATTCGTCGTCGGCACCCCCGTCGAAGAGGGCGCGCCGACGATTTCGGAGGAAATCACGGCAAGCTCGTACGTCGGCACGGCCAAGCTCACGGTTTCGAATTTCGGCGCCGGCGCCTCCAGCGCGGATGTCTTCGTCGAAATGTTCGCCGAAGCGACGCGCAAGACGCTCGTCGGCTCCGTTCAGGTCGCGGACGGTCTCGCGACGACCGGCCAGCGGACCTACGCCTTCCCGCTCGTGAACGGTCTCGCCCCGCAGTACGTCCGTCTCCGCGTCGTCAACAACCAGGGCAAGACGGCCTACGGCGACCTCGTCCTGGTCACCAACGGCAAGGCCGGCGCCAGTTCCGGCGGCTGGGGCGAATCCGGCGGAAACGATTTCGGCGCGGCCGTCGACGCGCCGTCGCTCGTTGTTTCGTCGACTTCGTCCGGGGCCGAATGGACGAAGGTCACGGGAACGTCCGATTACATGACCGCTCCGGCATGCCTCAGATTCTACGGCGCCGCAAGCACGACGTCTCCCAAGACGGCGACGCTGACGGCAACCGTGGCCGGACCAGGCACTTTCACGTTCTATGCTGCGAGCAAGCTGATGGTAAACAGCGGCACGGGCAACCCGCAGTGCTCGGTCGCCTTCACCGCGAAGGGTCCGGGCGGCAATACGATCGGGACGAAGACCATCAACTGCACGTCCACGACGAAGACGGCCTTTCAGGCCTACAGCGTCAATCTCGAGAGCGGAAACAACACGCTGACCTGGGTCGGATCCTGGCAGGATCCGGTGGCTGGCACCTGGAACGTCGGACATGTCTTCATCGACAAGTTCCTGCTCGACCGGGCCGTCGCGGCGCCGATGCCGGTCGCGACCATCGCGGCCGGTTCGCTCCAGCCGACGAGCGCGAACGTGTCCGTGACCGTGACGGACCGGGCGGACGAGGCGTCCGTGACCGTTTCGTCCATCACCGTTTCCGCGAACAAGGATTATTCGGACCCCGTCTACACCGGCGCGCCGGGCGCCGTGACCGGTCTCGCGCCGCTCACGCGGTACTATGTGCTGGCCACGCTCGCGGGTTCTTCGGGCGCGACGTATCCGGCAATCGGTTCGTTCGCGACGCCGGATTGGACGAAGCCGGCCGGCAGCATTTCCGTTTCCAATGTGAGGCACTTCTCCGCGACGGTCGACGTGACCGTCACGAATCCCGGCTCCGAGGCCGCGGGCGACATCGTCAAATCGGTGATGGTCGCGCGCGATGCGTCGTTCAGCCAGATTCTCAAGGACCGCGTGCCGGTCCCGTGCGACCTCGCGAACCTCGAGGCCGGGACGACGTACTATGTCCGCGGCGTCCTGACGGGACCGCTTACGGGCGAAACCGATATCGACTCGACGTTCACGACGCTCTCGGCGTCCGTGCCCGTCATCGGCGCGGTGAGCCAGGCGTCCGTCGGCACTGATGCAGTCTCCGTCAACGTGACCGTCACGAACTTCGGCGACGGCACCACGGGCGGCACGGTCCTCGTCGAGGCCGTCGCCGGCAACGAGGTCGCGGCGTCCGCGAGCGGCACGGCAAGCGGCACCTACGCGCTGACGGGCCTTACGCGCAATACGACATACGCGATCCGCGTGACCGCGACCGGCTCGAACGGGCTCTCGGCGACGGACGAATCGCTCACGGTGACGACGCTGAACGTCCCGGTCATTCTCGCCGATCCCGCCGCCGCGGTCGGCGCCGCCGGGATGTCCGCGACGATGTCCGCGCGCGTCGCGTTCCGCGAATCCACCGTTTCGGACTCGAACGTGAAACTCTATCTCGCGGAAGCGGGCGGGAGCGAGACGCTGGTCAAGACGTGGGACTCCTTCGCGCAGGGCGATACGCTCTCGTTCTCCGCCGAGACCGAGCCGAACACGGACTACGCCTACCGCTTCGTCGCCACGACGGCGTGGCAGTCGCTGAACTGGTCCACCGAGGTCTCCGGCGATTTCCGCACCGAATACTACGTCACCAACGCATGGCTCTCGGTCGATTTCGAGGACTACACGACGGGCGCGAACTGGGATGCCACCCCCGATGCGGGCGGCACCTGGACGAAGACCGTCGGCGGCGTGTACGAAAGCTCCTCCGAAGTCGTCGACTTCTCGTCCGAATTCGGCAAGGGGCTGGGCCTCGACCAGACCGGCGAAAGCACCACCGCGAAGTACACCGCCTCCGCGGCGCGTCCGGACGGCATCCGCTGCCTCTTCGACGCCGACATGTACTTCACCGTCTGCAAGGTGCCGCCGGCGAGCCTCACGAGCGAAGTCCTCGCGACCGCCACGACCGCGATTATCCTCTACAGCGGCGACGAGGCGAACAACTTCCGCAACTACACCGCGGACGGCTGGGTCGATGTGTTCGCCGACGGCTTCGTCCCGGCGAACAAGACGTTCCACCATGTGACGGCCGACATTGACTACGACGTGTCGCCTGCGCGCGTCCGCTTCACGGTCGACGGACACGTCCTCGCGGACGCGAACGACGCCACGTGGTTCAACCGCGCCAACGCTTCCCAGACGGCGAAACTCACCGCCGTCAGCGTCTACGGCAACTCGAAACTGGACGGCTTCTCCGCGCAGATGCTCGAGTACGCGAACGAGGCTTGCGCGCACGAACACACGGTGACGAACGGCGCGGTCGCGGCGACATGCACGACGGCCGGCAGCACGGGTACGATCACGTGCGACGACTGCGAACGGGTCTGGCCTGCGGTCGAAATTCCGGCGCTCGGACACCTCTGGGGCGACTGGGCGGTCACGCAGGAGGCGACGACGACCTCGGCGGGAACGAAGCGCCGCGAGTGCCTGCGCGACGGGTGCGACGCCTTCGAAACCGAAGAGATTCCGATGCTGGATTCCGTTGTCGCGCTCCGCAACGTCGCGGTCGTGACGACGGTCGGCACGATGCCGACGCTGCCCGCGAAGGTCGCGGGACTCAAGGCCGACGGCACGGTCGACGGCGAGTACGACGTCGTCTGGGAATCCGCGGCGGCACCGGGCGCGGCCGGTCTTACGTTCGTGAACGGCACGGCGACCGTGAACGGCGCGCCGATGGGCGTCACGGCCTCCGTCCGCGCGGCCGTGGCTTCTTCCGGCGGCGGCAGCGGAGAACTCGTCAACATCGCGCCGCTCGCGTCCAGCATGACGGTGACTCCGATTCCGGCGAAGAGCCCCGAGGCGCAAAACCAATCAGCCATCACCAACGGCTGGGCCGGCAGTGATATGGCCTTGGGACAATGGAGAACGCCTGCCCACAACAGCCACCGGTACTTCTGGACGGCGGCCGACCAAGGCACGATCAAAGTCGATTTCGCCTGGCCGACGACGCGGCGCATTTCCGCGGTCGGCATCGCCGTCTATGACGGCAACCAGCACGGAACCGCCGCGTTGAAGTATGCTTCGACGGGCGAGGAGATCGAGTCGAGCAAGTACGTGTATGCAAACAACGGGAACAATTATTACAAGATCAATCAAGGCGACGCGCATTATTACGCGTTCAAGGAGCCGATCGCGCTGTCCGAACTGACCGTTGAAGTGACCAAGAAATCGAGCAACTCCTGGATCGGCCTCTATCAGATCGAGATCTTTGCCGAGGATTCCGGTCCCGAGGAGCCGGTCGAGCCGACGACGACGGATACGCTGACCGCGCTCGCGGTCGACGGCGCCCCGGTGCCGGACTTCGCCGCGACGACATACGCCTACACGGTCGAGAACGGTACGGCGATCACGCTCGCAACGAACGACACGGACAATGTCGCGGTGACGGTTCTTCCGAAGTTCAACGGCTCGGCGTACGTCGTGACGCTCGCCGAAGACGGCGAATCGACCCGGAAGTACACGGTCGCGATGCCCGAGGTCTACATCTGCGGGCACGAGCATACGCATCTCGTGAATGCGGTGGAGGCGACTTGCGAAGAGGCCGGTTACACGGGCGACACCTATTGCGATGACTGCAATCAGACCATCGCGACGGGCAGCGTCATCACGGCGCTCGGCCACCTCTGGAGCGACTGGGAGGTCACGCAGGAACCGACGACGACCGCGACGGGAACCCGGCACCGCGAGTGCCTGCGCGACGGATGCAATGCCGAGGAAAACGAAGAGATCCCGATGCTCGTCGATGTCGTCGCGCTCCGCAACGTCGCGGTCGTGACCGCGGTCGGCACGGTGCCGACACTGCCCGCGAAGGTCGCCGGACTCAAGGCGAATGGTGGGATCAACGGCGAATACGACGTCGTGTGGGAAACAGCGGCGGCTCCGTCCGCCGAGGGCATCACCATCGTGAACGGCACGGCGACGATCAACGGCGCGCCGAAGGGCGTCACGGCGTCCGTCCGCGCGGCGGCCGTTTCCTCCGGCGGCGGTAGCGGAGAGCTCGTCAACATCGCGCAGTCGGCATCGACGATGACTCTCGCCTGCTCCAATGGGACGATTCCGGACGACATCTCCGCGATCACGAACGGCTGGGGCGCGACAATGGCCATCGGCGGATGGAACACCCCCGGCAACGGCTGGAACACCTGGCCGAAGGATACGTCCGCGCCGTTGACCCTGACGGTGGATTTCTCCTGGTCGGAGCCAAAGTCGATCACCAAGATTTTCGTCGCCTCCTGGGATGACAACCAGCATGCGACGATCGCCTTGAAAGACGGTTCGACCGGGACTGCTCTCGGCGGATACACCTACACGCAGGACGGGAACGCGTACTACAAAATCAACCAAGGAGACGGCAATCTCTACGTGTTTTCCACCCCCGTCGTTCTTTCGCAGCTTCGCGTGGAATCCGCCAAGACCGCCGGCGCCCGCTATGTCGGCTTCTACGAAATCGAGGTCTGGGCGGAAGAGAGCGGTTCGGGCGGTACGGTTGAACCGACGACGACCGACACGCTCACCGCGCTCGAAGTCGACGATGTCGCGGTGACCGGCTTCGCGGCGACGACCTACGCCTACGAGGTTGCGAACGGCGAAGCCATCACGCTTGCGGAGAACGACACGGACAACGTCGGCATCACGATTCTGCCGAAGTTCGAGGGCGCGGCGTATGTCGTGACGCTTGCGGAAGACGGCGAGTCGACGCAGACGTACACGGTCGCCATGCCCGATGCCACGCCGCAGGCGACGGTGGTGATCATCGCCCGCAACGGCGATGAGACGGCGGTCGATCTGCCGCTCGACGGCCTCGACGCGGCGCTTGACGCGCTCGTGGCCGATGCCGGATACGGCTCCACGGTCATGCTGCCGGCGCTCGACGAGGACTGCACGATCACGCTTGCCCCGGGCGTGACGGTCGTGAAGAACGCGGATTCGACCGGCGTCGTGACGCTCGCCGTTCCGGAAGCGAAGAGCGGTTGGTACGAACTCAACGCGGACGGCGACGCGATGGTGCTTTCGGAAGGCGCGCGGCCGGTCATCACCGGCATCGAGGCCGCGGACGGAGAGTCCGTCCTCACGGTCGGCAACGTCAAGCCGGGCCTCTGCTACGCGGTCGTCCAGGCGGCGGCGCTCGACGGCTGGGACGACGCGGCCGTCGTCGCGACAAGCGATGAAATCGAATCCGGCGACACGGTCACGTTCACGGTCCCGCAGGAGGACGGCGAGAATGCGGCGTTCTATCGGGTGATTGCGACGGACGACCCGTCGGTCGGCGGATGATATTGGGAAACGATGACGACAATGGTTGCGAAATCCGATTCCGGCGTAGCCAACGCAAGGCATCCTCCCCCCTGCTGGTGATGAGGAGGGGGGAGTCGGTCCGGCCGAATTGATTTTGTCAGCTATAACTTACAAATCGTTGCATTTTCATATTGCTGTCAGTTATAACTTACGGTAAAATCCAGTTCAAACAGAGGATCTTGGCATGGTACAACGAAGTCTTTATTTAACCTAAAATCGGCAGTTGGACGACGCGAATAGCCTCGTAGGGCAATGGATCCATGACCGCTTCCGATGTTTCGGGAGCGGTTTCCGTTTTCATCTCCGTCTCCTTTCACCCGAGAAGCGCGAGCGAATCCGGTAGCAGCC
>JAZUKQ010000007.1:0-16933 GCA_045643325.1 Kiritimatiellia bacterium
CTCCCCCACCGTCTTCTCACGCCACTGGAAAAGCGCATCGCCGACTTCATAGCGCAATAATCCCCCACAAAAAAATGGTGCCAGACTACCCTCCAAAAGGAGTCTGGCACCATTTTCGGGCCCCATTCCCGCTGGAGCAGCATGTCGCACTCCTGCGCCGCAAACGGAGCGCCGACTCCTCAAAACCGCGGTCCATCCGCGATGTCGGATACAAGTTGCTTCCATAAACAGATCGGTGATACAATTCGCCCGTCCACCAGAACAAGGTGTCGCCGGGAAGCGCAAACGGAAGTCCCGTGAAAACCGGGCGCTGTCGCGCAGCTGTATACGGAGGAGCCCGCTAGGGTTCCGCGCCTCTCCACCCTGTCACTCCGCCCGAAGCGGGGGAAGACGGAGGGGCGTCGTCCCGTGAGCCAGAAGACGCGCGTTTCCCAGGAGCCCAATCGGGCTTTCTGTGCGCATGGCGGGCGGCAGGTGCCGTCCGGCGCCCTCTGGGTGGATCGCGAGAACACCTCCATGAAAGCACCCGTTGGCCGCCTTGCGGCCTTGCTTGCGCTCTGCGCCTCCGCGCAGGCGTTCACCCTTGACGACATCCACTTCTGGGTCGGCGAGGGACCCCACCGGGCCGGCATCGTCCTCGACTGGTCCGAAAACGGCCAACCCGCCCTCGCCTGGGGCTACCGCTGGAGCGGCGACACGCCCCCCACGCTCGACGTCGCCCTTCGCGCCATCGCCGCCGAGGACAACCGCCTTTCCCTGCTCGCCCCGGACGGCGACTACGGCATGTCCCTCTACGCGCTGGGCTACGACCTCGCGGATTCCGGCGCCGTCTTCCAGTTCGACTACAACGGCGGCAATGTCGTCGCCCTGTCCTCGGACCCCGACGCCCTTGTCGCCGGCGGCTGGTTCAGCGGCTATTGGAGCCAGTGGATTTGCACTCCCGCCGCCGCCTACACCGCCCCGACCGCCAACGACTACGGCTGGGGCGCCACCTACACGGACCTCGAGGACCAGAGCTGGCACGTCTTCCAGTTCTCCCGTCCCGAATGGGGCTTGGACTTCCATGTGCCATCCGAGCCCGCCGCCGCGCCGTCCCCCTACGCTTGCGACGTCGTCGCCGCGACCTACGAGACGGACCCCGACTTCAACCAATGGACGAACGCCTCCGCCGTTCTCGGCGCCCCGTCCCGCAAGGCGGCGGCGACGAATTACGGTTCCGGCGGTCCCGTCTCCCCCGCCAACACGGCCTTCGGTACCGACCAGGTTCTCTCGTTGGTCCACGGTTATGACTGGGATTCCGACGTGGAGATTCCCGGCTCCGTCACCATCCGCTTCGACCACCCCGTCGTCGACGACCCGCTCAACCCGTATGGGCTGGATTTCCTTGTCTTCGGCAACCCCCTCCTGACGGTTGGCGGCTATTTCGACCCCACGAACGACCCGGCCCGGACCACCTTCAGAATCTCATCCTGCATCGCGGAGTCGGGTCTGGTCGAGGTGAGCCAGGACGGCCTCCGCTGGTTCGCCTTCTCCAGCGGCCCCTATGCCGACACCTGGGCGCCGACGCTGGGCTTCCAGTACGATCCCGAGCATGCGGCCGCCTCCCTCTTCCCCGAAAACCGGTGGTGGGGCGCGCCCGCCGATGCCACGCGCCCGCTGGACCCGGCCCTTACGGCAGCCGCCTTCAAGGGACGGACCCTCGCGCAGGTCGCCCAGCTCTACGAGGGTTCCGCCGGCGGAACGGGCTTCGACATCGGCGGCTTCGACCTCCCGCGCGACGCCCGTGGCCGCAAGTGGATCCAGTACGTCCGCGTGACGTCCCTCACCTCGTCGGATGATGGTGAATGGACGGAGGTGGACGCCTTCGCGGACGTCTCCCCCGCGACCTCCTACGATTTCTGGACTCGCGCGCACTACACAGCCGCCGAACGTGTCGCCGGAAATGCATTGGAGTCTGTCCCTTGTGCCAACGGCCGCAGCAACCAGGAAAATGCCGCTCTCGGTCTCGCACCGGACGCCGTCTCCGACGCCACTCTCCGCATTGCGGACTTCCGCTTGGGCGAAGGTGTCGCCACCTTCGCCGTTGAAGGCGCCCCGAACGCCTTCGACCTCGTGCGCGTCGCCTCGTCCGCTATGCTGACCACCTCGAAGCGCGCCTGGACGAGCCGCCTGCCCGTCTATCGCGGCGTCAATGCGCAGGGTCTCGCCCTCTACGAGATTCCGATCGAAAGCACGGCCCCTGCCGCGTTCTTCAAACTTCAACTGGAGTAGCCCCGTGAAACGCGCCTCCGGCTTCACCCTCATCGAATTGCTCGTTGTCATTGCCATTATCGGCGTGCTCATAGGCCTTGTCTCCACGGCCGTCCGCTCCGCCCGCGCCGCCGCGCAGAGCGCCGCCTGCCAGTCCAATCTCCGGCAGATCGCGCAGGCGGCCATCGCCTATGCGGACGCCCATCGCGGCGAGTTCCCCTGGGGCTCCAAGTCGGTTTCCGGCTACAGCAGCTGGTGCTGGGACTTCGTGACGCCCTCCGGCGGCACTCCCGAGCCCGGGGCCATCTGGGACGGATGTGCCGACCGGAGGGTGCTCGGCTGCCCCGCCTGCGCCGGCAAATCCGACAACTGGAACGGGGCGGACTTCACCGGCTACAACTACAACTGCAGCTTCGTCGGGAAGGTCGAAGGCGACCCCGCCAAACGGAAGACGCCCCGGAAGATGGCGAACATCAAGGATCCGGCCCGTACGGCGCTCTTCGGGGATGGGCAGTTTGCCGACGGCGCGAACAAGTTCATGCGTGCCCCGAAGTCCGACCGCATGAACGACTTTTCCGGCAAGAGCCTCCGCGAGGCCGGTACGCAGGGTTTCCGCCACAACGGCCGCACCAATGTCGTTTTCGCCGACGGGCACGTCGAATCCCTGAAGCAGTCCTACGACGCCTCCGGCAATCCCGGCTTCGTCTCGCCCGGCTGCGGCTTCATTTCGCCGGACAACGGCCTGTATGGAGGGGAATAGACTCCTCTACCGAAGCAGGATGAGCATCCCCATCCGCCCCCTTTTCCGCTTGTCGAGTTCCCCGATGTAGTCCTCCTGCTGGCGCAGGATGTATTCATGCGTTGCTGTTCTGCTCATAGTATTCATGGCTCCATGATACATGGTGTCCGGCATTTGACGAAAGGGGTTTGCCTGTTTTTCGCCTCCGGTCCCGCTTGGTGTCCTTTATTCTGACGCAATGCGGCGGAACATTTGACTTGACGATATCTTTTCCACATGATAAGTTTTGGGAAAAACTAGGAGTATTTTACTTATGCGTATGGATACCCTCTTGCCCGTTCTCTTTGCCACGGCCTTCACCGCTTCTGCGGCGAACCACGAAATCTCCTCGCTGGACGCCTTGGCCGAAGTCTTTCCCGCCGTAGGCGACACGGTCTCCCTTCCGGCCCCTGCGGACGGTTCCGCCTACTACGTGGGCAACGAATCCGTCGCCCGCGTCGTCGGCGGCTCCACGCTGGAAATTCTCTCCGCCGGAGGCACTTCCGTCGGCCTGTACGATGCGGACCCCGCCTCCCCGACCGCCGTCGGCGCCGTGGTCGTCCCGCCTGTCCCGCAGGGGAACGGACGGGTTTGGCTTTGGTCGGGCACGCACCGCGGCCGCACGGAAGTGAACTGGGAGGAAGCCTCCCTCTGGCGCTGCCTGAGCGATCCCGAACTGACCGGAACCGCCTACCCGGACGGCCCGGACGACGTCGCCCTCGTCTTCCACCTTCCAAACAGCATCACCTCGCAGTACATCGCCGAGAACAATCCGCTTTGCCTCGACATCTCGTCCCCGAAAGTCACTGTGGGCGAGATCTGGGCGGGCAACCTCCGCGACTACTCCGTCTCGGAGACGCCGGTCGTCCGCATCCAGGGCGCGGGAGCGGACAACGAACTCTGCATGGCGCGCGCCGACGGATCCCCGGCCCGCATCGTCAAGTGCTGCAGCAAGGTCGTGAACGGAAACAAGCACTGGCTCCTGTTCGGCGCGCAGGGCGGCAAGTCCGAAAACTACACCCGCGACAACCGCCGTGTCGTCGTCTCCTTCCCGGGCGGCGTCGACATCGACTTCGGCTACAACGGCGCCACGAACAACATCTGCCGCCGCAGTTGGATCGGTTTCGAATATGCCACCGTCAACCTGCCCACGAACACGACGATGACGCTCTTCAATTCCAACCCGCTCAACTACGGGACGGCCGGCGACAACTTCCACTTCTATGGCGAGGACTGGGACAACGCCGGGGAGGAGAACGCGTCGCTGGCCGGCATCCAAACCTACCTCGTCGGCGCCGGCACCATCGTCAACCGGAGCGCCTGCGCCGTCAAACTCTCCGCGGACATGTCAGGATTCACCGGCACCTACATCGAGGCCGGGCGCGGACACGACGGATTCGACCGCAACGCCAACACCTACCTCGCGTCGCCGACCGTCCAGAACGCCCGTCTCTGCCTCTGCGGCTTCCAGGCGCAGGGAGGGCCCATCCGGAACAACGCGGCATGGGTGACCGGATCCCTGGCCGGCTTCGTCCGCCGCGGCCTCAACCACGGCAGTCCGAAGCCCGGCGAGTGGCGGAACCCCGGCAATCTGCTCGGATACCGCGAGGTCGTCATCGCCGGAGGCATCCTCACGCTCGAGCCGGCGGAAAACACGACATGGACCGACCCGGTCATCCACAACCGGCCCGGCAAACTCACCGTCACCGACGGATTCGGCCAGATCCAGATGCGGGGCAATGGCAGCACCTATGTCACCAATTCCTGCGTCATCCCCGTTCTGGAACACCGAAACGGCGCCATGCTCGCCTTCCGCGATCCGCTTTCCCGCTTCGGGAACAACGACATCGACACGGTCCGCGGCTACGCGCAGTTCCTTGATTTCGACGACCACGCCATCGGCGCCGCCGGCGATGTCACCGACGGCACCCAAGTCTACCCCATCATCCCCTGGATGATCACGGCGAAAGACAACGGCGCCGGAATCCCGCTGTTCCTCGGCGCGGACGGAGAGCACATTCTCCACTACCCGGCCACCCGGCCCAACAAGAACCTTTCCGCCTGGACGGATCCCGGCGCGAACGCCTACCTCAACTACGGGAACTCCATCGCCCTCAAAGCCGACCACACGGTCAACTCGGTTGTCGCGTGCGACCCGAAATCCAGCCCGACCGACATCGGTGCGGGACGTACGCTCACCATCACGTCCGGCGCGCTCGCGCTGGGTTCCACCCGCCGCATCGGCGTCGAGTCCTCCGGGGCCAACGCCGGCGCCATCGTCTTCCCCAACCGCGCCTACCTCTGGGGCTTCGGGCAGACCGACACCGATGCCGCAAACAACCAGATCTGGGCGACGATGGTCTCCACGAACGGCGCCTCCGTCGCCGCCGTCAACGGCGCCAGCTTCGTCATCGGCGGCGACCAGACCGGCATCCAAGGCGACCTCACGCTCAACTGCGGCCGCATCGTCCTCGGCTCCTCCACATCGGCCTGCCTGCTCGACGCCGACGTCAATGTCGTCGGCGGCGGCACGACGCTCGCCTTCGGCGCCGCCTCGGCGGACGCCGTCGACGGGCATGTGCTGACCCTCAAGGACGTCGGCGGCTACCCCGCGAAACTGGAGATTCCCTCCGGAACGACGGCTCCCTGCGAACGGTTCTACATCTCCGGGCTGGACGGCGTCCCCGTCTCCATGGAGCGCGGCACCTGGGGAGCGACGGGCTCCGGAGCCGACCACATCGACGACGCGCACTTCGTCGGCGCCGGCATGCTCGACGTCCATCGCGACGACCTCGTCTGCCCGACCATGGTGCTGATTCTGTAGCAGGTCGCCCGCGACCGCCCGAAGCGGGCGGGGCCAAGGCTCAGAATCCCAGTTCCGCCTTGCGGGCGCGGAAGCGTGTCAGCGCGTCCGCGTATCCGGGGTCATCGATGAAATTCACCGTCTCCGAAGGATTCCGTTCAAGGTCGAAGAGCACCTCCGGCATGGACGGCCCGTAGTACTGGTACTTGAGCGCGTCGCGCTTGATCATGAGATTCCGCCCGCCGAACTGCGAGACGCTCTCGTTGTCCCAGTCCACGTCCTCGCCGCGGAGAAGCGGGGACAGGTCCCTGCTGTCCAGCCCCTCCGGCGCCGGGATGTCCGCAAGGGAGCAGAGCGTGGCGAACAGGTCGCACAGATTGACGTTCCGGTCGACAACGCGCCCGGGACCGAGCCCCTTGGGCCAGCGGATGATGAGCGGGACCTTCACGCTCCCCTCGAAGAACTTCTGCTTCTCCCAGACGCCGTGCTCCCCGAGCATCTCCCCGTGATCGGACGTGTAGACGATGATCCAGTCGTCAAGGTCCTGGTTGTACTTGCGCAGCGCCTCAAGAATCCGGCCATAGCGCCAGTCGATCTTCTCCGTCATGCCGTAGTAGGCGGCGATGGCGCGGACGACGTCCCGCTCGGGCGCGTCCGCCTGCCGCTCCGAGAGAAACGGGTGGTCGAAGACCTCGCGGCAGCCGTACATGCGCACGCGGCTCAGGTAGTAGGCGAACCTTTCCTCGTCGATCAGGTACGGGTAGTGGGGCAGACAGAAGCTGGCGAGAAGCATGAGCGGGGCGCTGGTCTGGCACTTGTCGTAGTACGGATCGACATAGAACTTCTCGAGAAAATCGAGCGCGCCCCACATGGCGAATTCGTCATGCGCGTCGTGGGGGGACTTTCCGACGCCCGCGCGGAGAATCTCCTTCTCGTCGGACCACTTCCGGCTCGGAGCGGTCCTGCCCGTGGTCGGCTCCACGGCGTCGAGCGCGCGGTATTTCTCGAACTCCGCGTCCTGCTTCCCCTTCAGATAGCGCGGACTGACATTTTCGTGGATGCTGCGGTAGTGCATCCAGCCCTGCAGCTGGTCAATGCCCATGTGGTGCAGCTTGCCGCAGCAGACGGTGCGGTACGCGTATTGGGAGAAGCGGCGCGCGAACGTCATGTATTCGGGTTCCAGATCGTCGCCATAGCGTTCGCAGCGGCACGTCCTGGGAAACTGTCCCGCCGCCATGCACTGACGCGCGGGAATGCAGATCGGCGAAGGCGTGTAGGCGTTCGTGAACACGACCCCGTCCTTTGCGAGCCAGTCCAGCGTGGGCGTGCGCACGATGTCGTTTCCTGCGAAACCCGCGACGTCGTAGCGATGCTCGTCGCTCATGAGGAAAAGGATGTTGGGACGTTTGCTCATGGTATTGCGGATCCTGTTGGTCCTCGGAAGGAGGCGGACATGGCGAAGGGCGGCGGGGCGGCAACCGGAACCGCCACGTTGCGGATTCCAGCACGGGGAGGCCGCGGCGGCAGCGCCGGCCGACCGCAAATTGTACTATCTCCGGGGGCTGTCTGGAAAGGGGACCGTCCCGGAGGCGCGGCGAGGCGAGGATGAGGACCTCACGTATGTCGCTATATCCACCTCTGGACAAGCAGGATGCGAATGTACAGATATCCATGCGCCGTTTCATGCGCTGCCGTTCCGCCCATCGTACTCAGGACGTCACGATACACGGTGTCCGGCATTTGACGAAAGGGCCTTACTTGTTTTTCGCCTCAGGTCCCGCTTGGTGTCCTTTATTCTGACGCAATGCGATCGGAAGTTCCCCCCCCCGCTCCGCTTTACGCCTCTGCGGAATTCCATTACAATCCCTTTGATTCGCGACCGCCCCTCCGACGAACTCACCGGGCGGGCGCGCGGCCGTCGTCCCGCCCGCCGGCCGGCCGTTGGCCGTTTTCTCTTTTCCCCGACAGGAGCGCCTTATGCACTATTCCGAAGATCCGAACAGACAGTACCACATCCAATGCGCGCCCGGCGAGGTCGGCCGCTATGTCATTCTTCCCGGAGATCCCAAACGCTGCGCGAAAATCGCGAAGTACTTCGACAACCCGAAACTCATCGCGGACAACCGCGAGTACATCACCTACACCGGGACGCTCGACGGCGTCCCCGTGAGCACAACCTCCACCGGCATCGGCGGCGCCTCCGCCTCCATCGCGATGGAGGAGCTGTGCCGCTGCGGCGCGGACACCTTTCTCCGCATCGGGACTTGCGGCGGGATGCAGCTCGACGTGAAGAGCGGCGACATCGTCATCGCCAACGGGGCCATCCGCATGGAAGGCACGAGCAAGGAATACGCCCCCGTCGAATATCCGGCCGTTCCCGACTTCGGCGTCCTCTGCGCCCTGAAGGCGGCGGCGGAGGGGCTCGGCGCGCCGCATCATGTGGGCGTCGTCGAATGCAAGGACTCGTTCTACGGGCAGCACAGCCCGGAGGATTCCGCGGTCGGCTACGAACTGCTCGCCAAATGGAGCGCCTGGCTCAAACTCGGCTGTCTCGCCTCGGAGATGGAATCCGCTGCCATGTTCATCGTGGCGGCGAACAAACATGTCCGCTGCGGCTCGTGCTTCCTGGTGGTCGCCAACCAGGAACGGGAGAAGGCCGGACTTGAAAACCCGGTCGTCCACGACACGGACCTCGCGGTCCGCACCGCGGTCGAGGCCGTGCGCCGGCTCATCCGCTCCGACGCCGCCCGCTAGCCCGCCCCGCGGGGCCGGGCCGCTCCGGGCTCCGCGACATTCTCGCACGGCGCGCCGCGCATTCCGCCGCGGCCCCGTTTCCGCGTCCACGCGTTTGCGTCTAGTCAACAGACCCCGGGTATGGTACGATTGCCGCCGGTGGGGGTCCGATGTTTTTCCATTTTTCCGTCATGCATGCGTTTTCTTTTCCTGTCACTCTCCTTCTCGTCTTTTCCGCGGTCATCGCCGGAAACGCGCAGGTCCGCCCCGCCGCGGCCCCGCCGACCCTCTCCATCACGGGCAAAGCCGCCGGGAAAAAGGCCGTCTATATCGGAAACCTCCGGGCGGACGGCTCTCCGCAGTCCCAGCTTTTTCTCCAGACACTCCAAAAGGACCTGAACCGGACGGGCTGGCTCGTCGTCTCGACGAATCCCGGCACCAGCGCGCGCGTCGACGGGACCGTCGGCGGAGGCGAAGTCCGGGCGACCGTATTCTCGGACAACGGCACCGCCTCGCCCCTGGTCCGCCAGGGCGCCGACCCGCGGACCCTCGCCCACGCCGCGTCCGACGAGATTCTCCTCAAACTGACCGGCCACAAGGGCATGGCCTCCGCCCCCATCATTTTCGCGGGCAAGGCGGCCGACGGCCGGACCTACATCTATTCCTGCGACGCCAACGGCGAGAACATCCAGCGGATCACCTCCGACGGCTCGATCTGCCTCTCCCCGACCTGGATGCCGGGCGCCAACGGCTTTCTCTACACCTCGTTCAAGGAAAAGCACAGCTCCATCTACCGCTACGACAAGGTTTCCGGGACGCGGTGGCGTCCCTCGCTCGTCGCGGGCTATCCGGGGCTCAACAACGGCGGGGTCGTCTCTCCCGACGGAAGCTACGCCGCCATGGTCCTCTCCTGTACCGGCAATGTCGAGCTCTATGTGAAGAGCATGTCTTCCGGCAAACTCCGCCGCCTCACCAAGACGCCGTACGCCAACGAGTCCAGCCCGGACTGGTCCCCCGACGGAAGGAGCATCGCCTACGCGAGCGACGAGGCCCACTTCGGCGCCCCTCAGGTCTATGTGCTCCGGCAAGGCGCAGCCAAGGGGGAGCGCGTTATCTTCGGTTTCTCCGAGAGCTCCTCCCCCGACTGGTCCCCCGACGGCACGAAAATCGCCTTCTGCGGCAAAAAAGGCGGAAGCGGATACCAGATTTTCGTCCATACGATGGGCGGGGGCGACGAGCAGATCACGTCGGACGGCGCGACCTACGAGGATCCCTGCTGGGCCCCCGACGGACGCCATATCGTCGCCACCCGGAAGGACGGACGGCGGCGCTCGCTCTATCTTCTGGACGCCCTTGACGCGAAAGGCAATCCTCCCGTAAAATTAACCGCTGCCGAGGGCGAGGCCTACCTCGCGGACTGGGCCAAGTAGCCCCTCCCGTTCCCTTTTCATTTTTTCACACCCCTGTATTCAAAGGACATTCTACTATGCAGACCAAAATGATGTTTCTGTCCATCCTGACTCTCGGCGGCGCCGCCGCCCTTCTGTGCATGACCGGTTGCCAGAGCGACGACGCTTTCGACGAGGGGAATCCCTACGAGGACGGCACGCAGATCCAGGACGTGAACGGCTGGGACAACGCCGGCGAGAACGCCATGCCCGGAGCCAGCTTCGCCGACCTTCCGCGTGTCGATGTGCCGGGCATCCAGCCCGTCTACTTCGGCTACAACAACTACCAGATTCCCGAGACCGAGTATCCCAAGATCGACACGGTCGCCGACGTCCTCAACCGCGACGACTCCATCGTCCTCATCGTCGAGGGGCACTGCGACGAGCGCGGCACCAACGAGTACAACATGTCGCTCGGCGACTACCGCGCGCAGACGCTCCGCTCCCACCTCATCAACCTCGGGATCTCCGCCGACCGCATCCAGACCCAGAGCTACGGCGAGGAGAAGCCCGCCGTCCAGGGCAGCGGCGAGGAAGTGTGGAGTCAGAACCGCCGCGGCGAGTTCGCGTTCTACAAGAAGTAGTCGCATCCGTCCTTCCGAGGATTCAAGAGCGGTCTCCCTTCTCCGGGGGCCGCTTTTTTTGTACCGGATTTTCTCGCTTTTTATTGCCGTGGTCTCCCCATTCTGTCATACTATCCCGCGTATGAAAAAACATCTGAACCTCTTTCTCGCAGCGGTCTTTTTCGCCGCGCCGGCGGCGCTCGCCCTCTGCCCCCACGAAGTGGCGGTCATCGTCAACGACGAGTCGGCCGACTCCGTCCTCGTCGGACGCGCCTTCCAAGACCTCCGAAGCATTCCGGAACAGAATCTGGTCCGGCTCTCGGTTCCCACGAATCTCGTCGCGAAAGGGATTCTCTCCACCGATCAGTTCACCCAGCTCGTCTACGAACCGGTCCTCGCGGCCCTCAAAGAGCGCGGAATCAACAGCCACATCCTCGTCTGGGCCTACTCCACCGACTTCCCCGTCCGCATCTCCACGTCTCCCGAGATGTCGCTCACGGGGCTGACCTTCACCCGGAATACCCCGTATACCGGCGATTTGCTGAAGTCCGGCGCCTACGACTCCCCGATCTACGCCTGCTCGGAGACCAACGCCCCCGCCGAGGCCCCGAAGTCCAGAACGTTCGACGCCATGCGGGCCGTCTGCCTCGAGGACATGCCCCTGCCCGCCATGTGCCTCGGCGTCACCGGCGAACGCGGCAACACCGTCGACGAGATTCTCGACTGCCTCGAGCGTTCCGCGGCCGCGGACGACGAGCGGGCGGCGAAACGGGAGACCGGTCTTTCCAAAGCCCGGTTCGTCATCTCGGTCAACGACGATGTCCGCACCACGGCCCGCGAATGGGAGTTTCCCGACACCAAAGAAGCCGTCGCCGCGCTCGGCGCGAAACTCGACATCGTCCAAAACATTCCCACGGGAAAGCCCCTCGCCGGATTCATGGGCGGATTCCGCGAACTCAGCGAGAAGACCAAGCCCTCGTTCCTTCCCGGCGCGTTCGCGGACCACTTCACAAGTTTCGCCGCCGCGTTCCACATCGACAGCCAGATGAAACTCTCCCGCTGGATCCGGCTCGGCGCCACCGCCACGGCGGGCACCGTCACCGAACCCTTCGCCTTTTGGCAGAAATTTCCCCACGCCGGGCTCTTCCGCCACCAACTGGAGGGATGCACGATGGCCGAGGCCATCTATCAGTCCGTCAAATGCCCCCTCCAACTGCTTCCCGTCGGCGACCCTCTTTCCTCCCCCTACGCGGTCCGCCCCGTCATCCATGTCGTCCTTCCCTCCCCGTCCCCGCTTTCCGGCGTCGTGAAAATCTCGGCGGAGGCCTCCGACGCGGAAATCTTCACCCGGTTCAACTGGCTTCTCGACGGAAAGCTCCTCGACGCGTCCGGAGCGTCGTTCCTCCTCGACACCCGCCTCTATGAAGACGGCGACCATGTCCTCCGCGCCATCGCCCGCTCGCGCACGCCGGTCCGCCATTCGGGATTCTCGGACATCCTTGTCACATTCCAGAATAAGTGAGCCGCGGCGTCCCGGACCGCCCCGTCACGTCCTTACGCCTTCCTCTCCCGCCCACCATGTTCCCCAAAGACTGGACCGATGCCCGTTCCGTTCTAGGGTCCGACGGTCTCCTCTCCATCCTCCTTCCCTCCTATAACCTCGGCTCCGTCATCGAGGAGAATCTCCGTCGCTGCCGGGAATTTTTTGCCGACCATATTCCCGTCGAGCTCATCCCGATCGACGACGGATCGACCGACGATACCGCGGCCGCGCTTCGCCGCGCCGCCGCCGTCGTTCCCGGAGTCCGTCCAGTCTTCCTTCCGAAAAACTCCGGCAAGGGCGCCGCGCTCCGCGCCGGATGCGACGCCGCCCGCGGCTCCTACATTCTTCTTCTCGACGGCGACCTCGACCTTCCGCCCGACCCGATCCCCCTCTTCTTCACCATCCTCCGCAGGAAGGGGGCGGATGTCGTCATCGGCTCCAAGATGCATCCGGCCTCGGAGATCGACTACCCGCTCCGCCGCCGGATCGCCTCCGCCGTCTACTACGGTCTCGTGAAGATTCTTGTGCATCTCCCCGTGCACGACACCCAGACCGGCATGAAACTTTTCCGGGCCGACGTCCTCCGCTACGCCTTCGACCGGATGCTCTCCAAACGGTTCGCCTTCGACCTCGAGGTTCTCTCCATCGCGCGGAACCACGGGGCCGTCATCGCCGAGGCGCCGGTAAAAATGGAGTTCGGGAACAAAGCCGGCTGCCTCACGGTGCGCAATGTGAGGGAGACGCTCAACGACACGCTCGCCGTCTTCTACCGTCTCCGCGTCCTCCGCTACTACGACGCGGTGCTTCCGCTCCCCGCGCCGGAACGCCGGCCCACGCTCTCCGTCCTCATCGCCTGCCCGGGCCCCTCCGCCATGCTCGACGACTGCGTGGCCGCGCTCGCCGCGCAGGATCCGCGGCCCACGGAGGCGCTCATTCTGCCCGACGCCCCGACCGGACGGACATGGCCGGATTTCGTCCGCGAGATCCCGACCGGAACCGTCCGCCCCGCCGAAAAGCGCAATCTCGGCCTCGAAAACGCGCGCGGCGAGATCATCGCGTTTCTCGACGACGACGCGGCGCCCCTTCCGGGCTGGACCGACCGCGCGCTCCGCCACTTCGCCGCCCATCCCGAAATCGCCGGCGTCGGCGGTCCGGCCGTCACGCCCCCGTCGGACCCGTTTCTCGCCGGACTCTCCGGCCGCGTGCTCGCCAACCCGCTCGTCTCCGGCGCCTACCGCCGCCGCTACACGCCGGCGCTTCCCTGCAGGGAGGAGGACATCCCGAGCTGCAACCTGTTCGTCCGCGCGGACACGATGCGGGAACTCGGCGGCTTCGACACCCGGCACTGGCCCGGAGAGGACACGCTTCTCTGCCAGTCCATCGTCTGCGGCCTTCATAAGACCCTTTGGTACGATCCGTGGATCCAGGTGACGCATCGCCGCAGACCGCTTTTCGGTCCGCATCTTCGCCAGATCGGACGCTACGCGCTCCACCGGGGCGTCTTCGCCCGGCGCTTCCCGGAGACCTCGCGGAAGGTCGCGTACTTCGTCCCCTCGCTCTTCCTCGTCGGGCTCGTCCTCGGGCCGCCCCTCTGCCGGTGGTCCCCGCCGCCGTTCCGGAGCCCGCTCTGCTGGACCTACGCGGGCGTGGTCGGGCTCTACCTGCTTCTCGTCCTCGCGACGACCTTCACCTGGCGCGTCCATGTCTGGCTTCTCTCCGCCTCCGGCGTCGTCGCCACGCACCTCGTCTACGGCGCGCGGTTCCTGCGCGGACTCTTCGGCGCGAAACTCCCCTCCGACGTCCGGGCGTTCGACCACAGAGGGTAGTCCAGGGGCGTCACAGCCTCTTTCCTACGCCAGCAGGCACGCCAGCGCCCCCGCGCCGAGCAGAAGCGGAAGGATTCCGATCTTCTTCTTCCAGATCAGCTTCACCGCGAGCGCGAGCGCGAAAATCAGCGCGGACTGCCAGCGGATTCCGAACGGCGCGCCCTCTCCGGCCCCCTGCCACAGAGACCGCACGCGCGCCGTGAAGACCGAGGTCTCCGCGAACGACACCACGGCCGCCGCGATGAGCCCCACCACGACCGGACGGATGCCGGCGAGCGCGGCCTTCACGCCGCGGCTCTCCGCGTATTTCCGGAGGAACATCGCCGCCAGCATCGCCACGAGCAAGGAAGGGGAAATGAGGCCGAGTGTCGCCACGAACGACCCAAGCACCCCGCCCCCGACGCCGCCGAGCCGCTCGAAGCCGATCTGATACCCCACATAGGACGCCGTATTGAGGCCGATCGGACCCGGCGTCACCTGCGCGACCGCCACAAGGTCCGCGAACTTCTCCGCGGTCACGAACCCGTGCCTCTCCACCAACTCGCTCTGGTACAGCGTGATCATCGCGTATCCGCCGCCGAAGGTGAACAAGGACACCTTGAAGAAGACACCGTATAGCAGAAGGAGAAGGCTCACGGGGAAGAAAGGTTGGAAAACAGAAAAAGGAACCCGGTATCGAACGAGCCGCGGGGCGTCCTCCGCGCGGTTCTCTCAGCGTCTCATGCCGTACTTCCACACGAGACCAGCGACCGCCCCCGCGACGACGAGCCAGACGACGTTGACGCCGCCCGAGACCACAAGCGCGAACGAGGCGACGGCGAGCGCCCACTCGAACGCTCCTTTCATCACGGATTTTCCGAGACCGGCCACCGAGAGAAGGATGAACGCGCAGACCGCCGCCCGGATGCCGAGAAACGCGCGGCGCGTCCACACGCCGTCTCCGACTTGGAGAAACGCGGCGGCCAGGAAAAGGATGACGGCGAACGGCGGCAGCGCCGCGCCGGCCGCGGAGGCCAGCGCCCCGCGCACGCCCCGCATACGGTATCCCGTGAGGACCGCCATGTTCATCGCGATGAGCCCCGGGAGCGACTGCACCATCGCCACGACGTCCACCATGTCCTCGCGAGAGATCCACCCGCGCCGCTCCACGAACTCCTCCTGAAGGATCGGAAGCATGACGAGTCCCCCTCCCGGCGTCACAGCGACGACACGGAAGAAGACGGAAAACAGGGTCAGACAGGACGGCGCGGAACGGTCCGGAGGCGGGGGCGGAGGCGCGGACACCGCGGAAAGCCGCGCCCGGGCCGGGTCGCTTTCCATGTCCGACGGATTCCGTGCCGTCTCCGGCGTCTGGTCCATGAGGGTCCGTCCCGTGCGGGGCTACACCTTCTCGAGCGCCTGCGCGACGTCCGCGATCAGGTCGTCGATGTCCTCGATGCCGAGCGAGAAGCGGATGAGGTCGACGGGGATGCCGGCGGCCGCGAGCGCCTCGTCGCTCAACTGGCGGTGCGTGTGGCTCGCGGGGTGAAGGACGCAGCTCCGGGCGTCGGCGACGTGGGTGACGATCTCGACGAGCTTCAGGGCGTCCATAAAGCGGATGGAGTTCTCACGGCCGCCCTTGATGCCGAAACAGAGGACTCCGCAGGGAAGCCCCTTCGGGAAATAGCGAAGCGCGCGCTCGTGCTCCGCGTCGTCCTCGAGACCGGCATAGCGGACCCAGGCCACCTTCGGCTGGGATTTGAGGAACTTCGCCATGGCGAGAGCGTTGGCGCAGTGGCGCTCCATCCGGATATGAAGCGACTCAAGACCGATGTTGATATAGAACGCGTTCTGCGGGCTCTGAATCGCGCCGAAATCACGCATGAGCTGCGCCGTGGCCTTGGTGATATAGGCCATCTTTCCGAACTTTTGCGCGTAGGCGATACCGTGATACGACTCGTCGGGCTTCGTGAGCCCGGGGAACTTCTCCGCGTGGGCGAGCCAGTCGAAATTGCCGCTGTCGACAATCGCGCCGCCGGTGCTGGAGGCATGACCGTCCATGTACTTGGTCGTCGAGTGCGTCACGATGTCCGCGCCGTGCTCGATGGGGCGGCAGAGCGCCGGAGTCGGGAACGTGTTGTCGACGATGAGCGGCACGCCGTGGCGGTGCGCGATGTCGGCCATCCGCCGGATGTCGAGGACGTAGCCGGTGGGATTCGTCACCGTCTCGCAGAAGACGCATTTCGTATTGGGGCGGAACGCCTTCTCGATCTCCTCGTCCGGATCGTTCTGCTCGATGAACGTGCACTCAATGCCGAGCTTCTTCATCGTGACGCCGAAAAGGTTGTAGGTGCCGCCGTAGATGGCCGAACTGGCGATGAAATGGTCGCCGGCCTCGCAGATGTTGAAGACGGAGAAGAAACTCGCGGCCTGCCCCGACGAGGTCAGCATGCCGGCGACGCCGCCCTCGAGCGCGACGATTTTCCCGGCGACGATGTCGTCGGTCGGATTCTGGAGGCGCGTGTAGAAGTAGCCGGGAGCTTTGAGGTCGAAGAGGTCGGCCATCGCGTCGCTCGTCTCGTAGCGCCATGTGGTGCTCTGATAGATGGGAATCTGGCGGGGCTCCCCGTTCTTCGGCGTATAGCCGGCCTGGACACACTTCGTTCCGATATGGGTATCGTTCATGATAAAATCCTTTCGTGACATCCCGCCCTCCCTTAGAACGGAGAATCATATCACAGGCGGTCTCCCTCGGCAACCTCCGAGCCGGCCCGTCATTTTTCGTCAGATTGTTCAAATGATTCCCCGCGGATTCCTGGAGCGGATCGCGCGGGAGGATCGGGAGGAACGTTCTCGCGCCGGCGACGGGAAGGCGGTCGCCCCACGCGTCTTCGGCCATGGGGTGTATTCCGACCTCTTGCGGCGGCTCTCCTGCGATGGGACAGCACGCCCCGGCGCGCCGGTGTCGGACGCCGTGAAAGGCCCGTACCTTCCGGGATTCGAGACGTCT
>JAZUKQ010000008.1:0-7526 GCA_045643325.1 Kiritimatiellia bacterium
TTGGTCGTAGGCGATGCGGTCGATCTTCAGGTAACGCGCGTCTTTCGGCAGTCCTTCGAGAACGATCTCGTGGACGTTGATGACTTTCGATTCGAAATCGAAGAACTCGTCCTGGAACCGCGCGAACTGCGTCCAGCTCACTGCGGAGATCTCGGACGAAGACACCGCGTAGACGTCGCGGTCGCCCGCCGACATCTCGGTGTCTTCGGAGAACGCATTGCATCAGAATAAAGGACACCAAGCGGGACCGGAGGCGAAAGGCGCCATCTCCCCGCTTGCGGTGAACGATGCCGCCGACGATGTTGTTTCCCGTCGGCGTATATCTGGTCATGGCATGGATGCCGGCCGATATTCGTCTTCGTTCGCATACGGGAAGTGACTTGTGGAAATCTCTTCGATATCGTACTATATCGTCCATAACCACTACACCCCAAGGGATTTCGATGAAAAAACGTTTCCTCTCCCTCGCGCTTTTCGCGTCCTTCGCCTGCTCTCTTCCGGCCGTGACACCCGACCGATATCTGGAGTATGTGCAGTCTACCGCCGACCTGTACGTGGACATCGACTACATTCCGAAGTCCACGTCTGTCATAGAGACCCAGGTCGCGTTCATGGACATCGCGCGCAACAACACGATTTTCTGTTGCCGCCAATCCAGCGCCACCACGTTCACGCTGTTCTACATCTCCGACAAGTCCGGCAAGTATTTCCGCTGGGACTACACCAACGCCGACCGAAAAAGCGGCACGTTCGTGCCCGTCGCGGATACGGTCTACTACTTGAGGGCTTCGGGGGATGGTCTCTACGCCTTCGGCCAGCTCGCCGAGCCCACCTCGCAGGCATCCTTCACCCCCGGCACCGGCACGCTCCTCTTCGCGTCCTATTCGGCCGGCACGTCCCTGACAAGCGGTCTTTCGAACTACGCCCGCATGAAGATGTACTCCTTCAAGGCGTACGACTACGATGCGGACAACCGCCTCGTCCTTTCGCGCGATCTCGTCCCCGCCGAACTCGACGGCGTTGTCGGCCTCTACGACCGCGTAACCGACACCTTCTTCTCCGCCACCAAGAACGCGCTCGTCGCCGGCCCCGAAATCACCCTGCCCGCCACGGTTTCGCTCCGCGAGGATGTTCTCGACCGCGGCTATGCCTATACGCCCGGCGGCATCACCAGCACCGCGAACAGCGGAAAATACGGCTACACGAACCTCTTCGACGGTGTCCTCTACACCACCGCCACAAACCAGTACGCCATGGATTCCCGCTGGATCGGCAACGACGACACGGAGCAGTACGTCGACGTGGAGAACGCCTACTTCCAGACCCGTTCCGGCGCCCTCATGTCGTATGTCGTGCACAAGTGCTCGATGAACAGCTACGCCATCAACGCCCGCGCCCCCATCTCCTGGCGTCTGGAGGGCGTCCTGGCGACCAGCGCCTCCGACGACGACTGGACCGTCATCGACACCCAGACGGATGTCGTCTGGCCCGGAGTCTCCACCTACGTCTACAATGCGAATGAGGACCCGCCGAGCAAGGAGAACTGCTCGCTGACCTTCGCCGTGAACGGGGCGAAGCAGG
This sequence comes from Kiritimatiellia bacterium, assembly GCA_045643325.1. Taxonomy (GTDB): domain Bacteria; phylum Verrucomicrobiota; class Kiritimatiellia; order RFP12; family JAZUKQ01; genus JAZUKQ01. The sequence goes on from JAZUKQ010000008.1 coordinate 1,582, forward strand.
CGCCCTACCGCCGCCTCCGCTTCGTGCCGCTCGACTCCATGACGAAGCGGTACCATGAGGCGAACCAGACGGACGATCTAAATCTCTACTCCCTCCTGGAGGTCGATTTCCGCGTGAGCGACGCCGCCCCCGGCATGGAGGCGGACAGCGTGTCGATTTCCGCCACCCCCGACATCTACGGTACGCCGAATCCCGGCTACGGCTCCCTGACCGGCATCTCCGCCGGAGACTCGTTCCCCTGCTCCGTCCCCGAAATCTCCTACGCCAACGACGACGAGACGCTCCGCGCCATCTGTACCGGCTGGAAAATCTACACCTACGACAGCGCCACCCTGACCTGGGCATTCGATGAAAACGACCCCGCCAGCCAGGGCACGGGCCACTCCTTCACCTATACCCACCCGACTCCCGCCGTGGCGCGCAAGGTCGAGTGGCAATTCCAGATGCAGGCCTATGTGGACGCCACCGCCCTCGGCGACGGCACCGCCACCGGCTCCGGCTGGTACGACTTCGGCGCCACCGCGGCCCTCTCGGCGTCCGCGTCCGGGACGAGCGAATTCAAGCGCTGGGAGGGGCTGCCCGAGGGCATCGACGAAACCTCCTCCTCCGTCGCCTTCACGGTCGCCGGCCCCGTCGCCGCCACCGCCCGGATCGGCGGCGTGCGCTACGTCGCGAAAACCGGCGACGACTTCGCGAACAACGGCCTCACCGCCGAATCGCCGTTCCTGACCATCAACCACGCCGTCGCCGACCTTGGCGCCGTCGGCGGCACCGTCTACGTGGACGCCGGCTCCTACACCGAGACGAACGGCACCGACCTCGCCGCCATCAACCTCACCAACCAGGTGGCGCTGGTGGGAACGACCGGCAATGCGCAGGACGTGCGGGTGACCATGTCGCAGACCGGCGCCACCCGGCACGTTCTCCTGATCAACAACCCCTACGCAAGCGCGCAGTTCATGACGTTCAAAGGCGGCCGAGCCACCACCAACAGCTGGGGCAACAGCGATTCCGGCATGAACGTGCGCATCGGCGCCAACGGCGGCGTCCTCGAGGACTGCACCGTCAGCGACGCCTCCGGCAGCGGATGGAATCAGCACGGTCTGGGGCTCTTCCTCTACGGCGGCCGCGCCTCCCGCTGCCTCATCACCCAGAACAGCAGCACCTCCGACAACAGTCAGGGCGGAGCCGGCCTCGGCGCGAACGCCGGTCTCGTCGAGGACTGCCTCATCGTCTCCAATTCGTGCCTCGCCGCCGGCGCGGTCTACCTCACCGGCACCGCCAAAATGGTCAACTGCACCATCGCCGGAAACTCCGGCAGCAAATATGCCGGCGTCTACTGCGACAGCGCGGACGCGCGCATCGTGAACTGCGCCATCTTCGAGAACACCGCCAAGGACACGCCGGAAGGTCCCGTCTACAGAGGCACGACCACGGGATTCATCCGCTGCGCCTCCGACCTCGAAATCCCCGATTCCGTCGACTGCCTCGTGGGGCAGAGCGGCTTCGTCGATTCCGCCCACGGCGACTACCGCCCCGGCGTCTCGTCGCTCTGCCTCGACGCCGGAACGGCGCGCGCCGACTATGGCGCCGTCAGCACGACCGACTTCGCGGCCAATCCCCGCGTCGTCGGGGACTCTGTGGACATCGGCTGCTACGAGAACCAGCGCGACAAATTGGAATGCGGCTTCACCTGGTCGGCCGATTCGCTCATCGCCCCCGCCTCCGTCACCCTTGCCGCCGCGTCCTCGCAGCCCGAGGACTCGACCTACGCCTGGACGCTCCGCAACGAAACCACCGGCGTATCCACGGACATCTCCGCCTCCGCCGACGCTACGTATGTCTTCACGACGGCCGACTGCGGTCTGTATTCGGTGGTCCTCACCGTCACGGCAGGCGGCGTCACGGCGACCCATGAACTGGATTCGCTCTTCCGTATCGGGCCGAAGGACCTCTACGCCGACGTCGGCAACGCAGCTCCGGAGTTCCCGTACGACACCCGTGCGAAGGCCTCGACCGACATCGCCTCCGCCATCGAGGCGGCCGTCGACGGCTCTACCGTCCACGTCGCCGGCGGAACCTACGAGATCGGCGCCGCCCTCGCCGTCTCCAAGGGCATCGCCGTCGTCGGCGAGGCGGGGAGTCCGTCCGGCGTGGTCGTGCGGCGCACCGGCGGCAACGTCCGCAATCTCACCGTCAACCACCCCGATGCCTGGGTAGCCAACATGACCTTCGCCGACGGGCAGGTCGCCGGCCACGGCGGATGCGTCTACATCAACGGCCGCGGCGGCACGGTCACCAACTGCGTCCTCTCACACGGCCGGACCACGGCCAACAACGACTACACCGGCGGCGGCGCGGTGCTCCAGGCGGGTCTTCTCACCCACTGCGAGATCGTCGACTGCACGGCCGTGCACAAGAACGGCGGAAGCGCCACCCGCACGCTCAAGCTCAACGGCGGCCGCGCGTCGAACTGCCTCCTCCACGGCAATGACGCCGACTACACCGGATCGCTCGTCTATGTGGCCAGCGGCGCGGTCTTGGAGAACTGCACGCTCGTGGACAACGTCGTCTCCACCGGTTCGCTCGCCGTCGAGGTGGTCAAGGGCGGCACAATCCGCAACTGCGCGATTTTCGTGCGCGACCGCGACAACGGCTACGCCTCCTGCGGCGGCAAGGACGAGTGGGGCGCCTTCTGGCCCCTGCGCTTCCAGAACTGCGTCACGAAAGAGGCGATTGCCGAATACACCACGGGCAACGGCGGCAAGGGATGGTATACGGGGTACAACTGCGTGACCAACGTCACGGAAGCCAGCTGTTTCGCCAACTTCGCGGCGCGAGACTACAAGGTCGACAAGGCCGGCCCGCTGTACAACGCCGGAACGAACGGCGTCGGCGTGCTGCCAGCCGTGGACTTTGCGGGACATCCGCGCGTCAACAAGAACATCCTCGACGTCGGCTGCTACGAGTTCTACTGCGACACCACGATTTTCCTCTTGATGTAGTTTCATTCCCGGCGCGTGCGTCCGTTCCGGCGGGACCCATACGGCGCCTCGCCTCCATGTCGCGGAAATACGGCACGTCCGGGTCGTGCGAAAACGTTGTGGGAGCCTCGCCGACCTGGGGGGCGCTCCCCCGTGCGCGATCATGCGTCGGAACGCTCGGGGGAGGCAAGCGGACACGATGGGGTCCGCGCGGTCCGATGCGCGACGGACCACGAAGTGCGGGGAAATGAAAGGCCTTCGGAAGCGCCGGGCGTTTCCGAAGGTCTTTTACGCGTTGAGCGGCTCGGCAGGGGTTATCCCTCGCGGATCTCGACGCCGAGTTTCTGTTTCAGGGTCTCGCGGATTTTATCGAAGGCCTTGTTGACCTCGTCGTCGCGGAGGGTTTTCGCCGCGGAACAGAACTCGAGCGAGTAGGCGAGCGAGCGACGGCCCGCGCCGACGGATTTCCCTTCGAAAATGTCGAAAAGGCGGATGCCGACGAGTTCGGCGGGACCGGCGCGGCGGATGGTCTGGACGATTTTTTCGTGCGTCACGGAGGCGTCGGCCAGGATGGCGACATCGCGGAAGACGCTCGGAAACGCCGGAACGGGCTTGCAGGACGGCACCTTCTCCGCGTTCGCGAGCCAGATGTCGCGCTCCGTCTCGACGACAGCCATCGGCGCGTTGACGCGCCACTGGTGGCGAATCGCCGAAGAGACAAGACCGAGGCGTCCGACGGATTTCCCGGCCATGAGGACCTTGGCGGAGAATCCGGGCTCGAAGCCGGGGAAGTCGCATTTCTCGAAGCGGACGGCCGGGGCGTGAAGCGCGGCTGCGAGCGTTTCAAGCACGCCCTTGAGCGTGAGAATCGCCTCGGCGGAGGTCACCGGACGTGTGCGGTCGGTCGGAATACGGCCGTAGGGGCCGACGATGCCGAGAGCGAGGTGGTTCTCCTCGGCGGGGAGCCCCTTGTCGTCGGACGAGAAGACGCGGCCGGCCTCGAAGAGCGCGGTGATGGGTTCCTGGCGGGCGGCGTTGCGGCCGAGCGCGCCGATGAGCTGCGGAAGCAGCGCGGGGCGCATCACGCCGAAGTCCGCGGAGACCGGGTTCGGAAGCTCGAGAGGGCGCTCGGGCGCGTAGGGCTCGAGCTCGGCCTTGGAGAGAAAACTGTAGTGCATCGCCTCGTGGAAGCCGAGGGAGACGAGCGTGTGCCGGCATTTCGAGAGCGCGCGGAACCCGGGGTCGTCGGCGCCGGGGACGACGGAGGTGTCGGGCGGAAGGTCCGGCAGATTGTCGAGCCCGTTGAGACGCGCGACTTCCTCGACGAGGTCCGCCTCGTCGGTGATGTCGACGCGGTAGGACGGGGCCAGATACGTCGCTCCGCCTTCGAACGAGGAGGCCTTTCGGATGGAAAGCGATTCGAGAAACGCCTCGATTGCGTCGTCCGACAGCGGCACGCCCACGACGTCTCGGACGCGCTGGAACCGGAGGGAGACGGGTTTCGGCGCGAGGTCTCTGGCATCCGCGTCGACAACGCCGGCGCAGACCTTGCCGTCGGCGTATTTTCCGAGGAGGTGGGCCGCGCGGCGGCTCGCCCAGTCTGCGAGATCGGGGTCGACACCGCGCTCGTAGCGGTGGGAGGACTCGGTGTGGAGTCCGAGTGAGGTGCCGGAGGCTTTGATGACGGGGGCGTCGAACGTGGCGGCCTCGAGGAGGACGTTCTTCGTGTCTTCTTTGATCTCGGAGTCTTTGCCGCCCATGACACCGGCGACGGCGACGGGGCGTTCGGCGTCGCAGATGAGGAGGTGGCGGGAGTCGAGTTTGCGCTCGACGCCGTCGGGGGTCGTCATCGTCTCTCCGTCGGCGGCGCGGCGGACATTGATGCGTTGGCCGTGGATTTCCGCGTAGTCGAACGTGTGGAGCGGATGTCCGCACTCGAGCATGACATAGTTGGAGACATCGACCACGATGTCGATGGAGCGCTGACCGCAGAGTTCGAGGCGTTTTCTCATCCAGTCGGGGCTCTCTTTGCGGACGACGCCCTCGATGACCCGGGCGGTGTAGCGGGGGCAGCCCTTCGGGTCTTCGACCGAGACGGCGACTTTCGTGGAGGCGGGGACCGCGGACTCGGTGAACGAGACGTCGGGAAGCTTTATGGGGCGGTGCAGAATCGCGCCGAACTCGCGGGCGAGGCCGATGATGGAGAGGACGTCGGGGCGGTTCCAGGTGATTTCGACCTCAAAGACGGTCTCGGGCTCGCCGACGATTTTGGAGAACGGCGTGCCGGCGGGAACGGACGGGTCGACGATGAGCAGGCCGGAATGGTCGCCGGAGAGGCCGATTTCGTCGGCCGCGCAGAGCATTCCGCACGACTCGTATTTTTTGAGGAGCTTGCGCTTGGCGATCGTGAATCCACCGGGAAGTTCGGTGCCGATGGGGGCGAAGGGCGCTTTGATGCCGAGGGCGCAGTTCGGGGCGCCGCACATGACGTCGAGTTCTTTCTCTCCGTCGAAGACGCGGCATTTATGGAGGTGGTCGGACTCGGGGATGGACTCGCACGCGACAACTTCGCCGACGATAAGTCCCTTGGGGGCGCCTCCGACGGTCTCGATGCCTTCGATCTCGATGCCCGCGAACGTCATGCGGTCGGCCAGATCCTGGACGGAGAGATCGTCGATGTCGATATATTCGCGCAGCCAGCTGATGGGTACCTTCATGGTGTGAATCCGAAAACGTGGTTAAAGTGAAAAAGAGAGTATACACCGAACGGGGGCGGAATGTCCAAGGAATAGCGAGGGATGCGGAATACCGGATGCGTTTCTCCGCGTACGGGGCAACGACGTTTGAAAGAGACGCCGTTTCGGAAGTCTCGGAGAGCTGTTAAGCCGTTTTCCTTATATTTTTCCGAAATTTAAATCATAGGCGGGAGGGCGGAACGGACGGGGCGAGGGGGGGCGGTCA
>JAZUKQ010000009.1:0-10896 GCA_045643325.1 Kiritimatiellia bacterium
TCTCGGCGAGGGCGGCGCGGGTCTCGGGGTGGTCGAGAAGATAGAGAAGCTCGGCCTCGAACTCGGGGTAGTTGCCGAACCAGAGGCCGCCGCGCGCGCGGCGGCACTGGTCGCGGAGGACGGCGCCCTTGGCGTGGACGAGCGCGGGCGTATGGGCGAGCCAGGACTCGATCAGGACGATGCTCAGGCTCTCGTTGACCGAGGGGTGGCAGAAGGCGACGGCGCCGGCCATGGCGTCGTGCTTCTCCTCCTCGGAGACGAAGCCGAGGTCGAGGACGCCGCCCGCGAGGGTGTCCGGAATCTCGACGGGGCCGGAGCCGGTGAGGACGAGCCGGATGTCGCGGCCGGTGCGGCGGCGGAAAAGGTCGACATAGTCGACGAGGAGCGGGGTGCCTTTGAGGGGCTCGCGCCGGCCGCAGTAGAGGACGTAGGGGACGCCTTGGAGACCGTGCCTCTCCGCGAAGGCCGCGGGCGACGAGGGAAAGTCGGGGATGCCCATCGCGATGACGGGCTCGAGGGCGGGGGCGAAGGCCGGATAAAGCCGGTGGGCGAGGGCGCGCTCGGGCTCGGTGTTGAAGAGGCAGCCGCGGACGGAGAGGAAGAGGGACTCGATGAGACGGACCCGGGCGAAGGCCTCGTCGTGCAGGCAGGGGATGAGAACGGCCTTGTCGCGGCCGGCGGCGAGGAGGGCGTTGACGGTGACTCCGAAGAGGTAGGGGCCGGCAAGGAAGGCGTCGAAGTCTTCGCGGCGTTCCCGGACGAAGTCGAGGAGCGGCGTCGAGTTGACGGAGGCGGCGAGCCACTCGGCCTCCTGCTTGTCGGAGAGGACCTCGCCGCGGCAGATGGCGGCGTTGTAGGTGTTGAACGCGTCGGTGTCGCGTCCGGCATCGACGGGGAATCGGTGGATATGGACGCCGTCGCGGTCGAACGAGCCGGGGGGCGTCTCGTTCTCCCAGGAGACGTGGCTGACGGCGCAGGTGGTGAGGAGCGAGACCTCGCAGCCGGCGGCCGCGGCGTCGCGGGCGAGCGTGTAGATGAGCGTCTCGGCTCCCCCGACGGTGCCGGGTTCGTAGAGACGCGGGGCGATGAACGCGAGACGGAGGGGGGCGGTGGGCATGGCTGCGACCTCGGACCTTCAAACCTTTCGACGTCCGCCCGGCGCTATTTCGGGGCTTGCCTCGCCAGCGCCTCCTCGAGGGCCGCGACGCGTTTCTCGAGAGTCTGGATGCGCTCGGCGGAGCGGCGGTTGAGAAGCTCGATGGCGGAGAAGAGGAGCGTGTTCACCTGGTTCTGCTGGGACCAGAGGCGGAACGTGTAGAACCGCAGGAGGGACCAGATGCCCTTCTTCAGCTTGACGAAGAAACCGGCGAACCGGACCCGGCGCTCGACGATCTCGAAGTCATTGATGTCGACTTGGACAATCTGCCGGAGGCAGTCGAGATAGTTCGAGAGGAAGGCGTCGTCGTCCTGCAGATGGAGGAGATTATAGCGCTCGGCGCGGGCGACCCGGGGGTCGGAGTAGGCGCCCTGACGGCGCTTCTCCTCGACGGACGCCTTGATTTCTGCGACAAGGGCCTCGGCGTCGATTCCGGCGGCGCCGATCTGGATTTCGGGGGTGGGCATGGAAAAAAAGGGGAGGTAAAGGACTGACGACGTCTGTTCGAGTCAAGAGGCCCGAAAAGCCCCATTGTACCCGTGTGCGCGCGGAAAGGCAAGCCGGGACGGAGGCCGGCCCCGCGCGGCGCTCCTATTTGACGACCGCGTCCGCGAATTCGACGGTCCCGGAAAGGACGTCGGCGGAGGGGCGCGGGACGCTGAGGCAGAAGGACTTCAGCGGGAAGTGGACAAAGCCGTCGTTCGCGCCGTCCCAATGCTCGGCCTTCTTGTCGAGCGGGAGCCGGATCTGCGTCCAGGCGCCGGCGCCCTTGGTCTTCGTTTTGAACTGGAGCGTCTGGCCGGTGGAGTCGACGAGCCGGAAGGTGAGCTTCTGGACGATGGGCGACCTGGCCTGAAGCGTGAAGACCGAGCCGGCGGGGACCGCGACCGGGACGGAGGCGAGGACGTACGGGGTGGACTGGGCCGTCGCCCCCGTGAAGTCGTAGGCGAGGACGCCGAACGGCGTGCCGGCGTCGTCCTTGGAGAGGGTGAAGGAGCCTTTCCCGGTGTTGGGGATGAACTCCCAGGCCGCGGAGCCGTCGAAGAGGTTGAGCGCGAGCTCGCCCTCGAGCGGTTTCGCCGCGGGGGCGGAGGCGGGCGCGAGCGCGGGCGCCGGACCGCCGGCGGGGGCGGAGGCGACCGCGGGGGCGGGGGCCTCGACAGACCGGGAGTCGGGCCGGTAGGCGCAGGCGTACTCGACTTTTCCGGAATCCTGCGATGGCTTGGGGACGCTGAGGACGAAGGCCTTCAGCGGGAACCGCGCGTAGCCGTCGTTTTTCCCGCCCCAGTGCTCGAGTTTCCGGTCGAGCGGGAAGCGGACGGGCTCCCAGGTCCCGGTGCCCTTGGCGCGGGCTTTGAACTGGAGCGTCTGGCCGGAGGCGTCGGTCACGCGGAACGTAAGACCCTGGGGAATCGGCGTGCGGACGAAGAAGCAGAGCGCCGAGCAGCTCTCGACCGTGGTCGCGCAGGAGGCGATGACGTAGGGCGTGCTCTTCGATTTCGCGCCGGCGAAGTCGTAGGCGAGCACGCCGACGGGCGTGCCGGCGTCGTCCTTCCCGAGCGTGAAGGAGCCTTTGCCGGTGTTGGGGACGAACGACCAGGCGGCGCCCTCCTCGAAGAGGTGCAGGTCGATGGCGCCGTCCGGGGCGACGGCGGAGACCTCGGGGGCCTTCGGCTTCTCCTCCGCGGGGACGAGTCTCGCCGGTTCGGCGCCGGCGGGAACGGCGAGGTAGCACGGGGCGCCGGAGAGGGCGACCTGGGCGGGAGTCCGGTCCGCGGCGGCCCAGCGGACTTCCGCCTTGTGGTTCCACGTGTCGTCGACCCCGAGCCCGGGGGCGGGGGTGGTCCAGAGGGCGAGCTTCTTCTCGCCCCGGGCGTTCTCGAGGATCGCGGCGTAGTCCTCGGGAAGGTCGGAGGGAAGCCGCCCGACGACCCGGTAGCCGGACAGCTCCTTCACGAGTTCCTTCATCGCGGCGACGGCGGGGCGCGGCGTGCCGTCGGCCTCCCAGAGGCCGAAGCCCTCGTTGCCCGCCCATTCGTACCACGAGGAGAAGCGGACGCCGCAGAGCTGGTCGACGAGGACCTGCCGGACGAAGTCCCAGGCCTGGTACTGGCGGGTCTTGCCGGCCTCGCCGCCGGACCATCCCTCGCCGGTCTCGGTTTTCGCGATGGCGTAGCCCCGCTCGGTGTTGGTGAGCGGGAAGTCCGCTGGGGCGTTGTATTTTTGGAGGAGCTTCTGGATGCGCTTGTGGCCGCCGGCGTGCTGCTCGGGGAGCGAGACGCCGTAGGGATGGACCGACCAGGTGTCGATGCCCGTCTCCAAGACGCCGTTCTGGAAGCAGTACTCCGTCCACTGATAGCTCGGTTCCCAGTAGTTGGAGAGCGAGCCAGCGGCGATCGTGCAGTCCGGATCGGCTTTGCGCATCGCGGGGACGACGGTCTTCACGAGCGCGGAATACTCGTCGGCGAACGGTTTCGTGTTGTGGGTCCCGTGCCGGCCCCAGAACGTGCTGACGTTGGGCTCGTTCCAGATCTCGAAGATGATTTTCTTCCCCTTGTAGTGCTCCGCGGCGGCGGCGGCGAAGGCGGCGAAGCCTTGGCGTCCCTTCTCGGTGACGATGCCGCGCGATCTCTCCTTGCCGGCGGCGGCTTTGTCGGCCGCCGACTCATAGAGGTCGTGGGCGTTGAAAAACGTGAGGACGACCGTCATCCCGTAGCCGCAGGCGCGGTCCACGACGTCGTCGTATTTCGAGAAGTCGTAGACGCCCTTCTCCTTTTCCACGGAATTCCAGTACATGCCCTTGCGGACGACGCCGAACCCGAGCTCGTGGACCTTGTCGATGGTCTCGACGGACCAGTCGGACCCGTTCTTGAGCTGGACACCGACGACGTTCGGGAACGTGGGGGGCGGGAATGCGGCGGGCGAGGCGGACGCGGGGGCGGAGGCTCCGGCGACAAACCCCGCGGCGAGAGCGGCGGCGACAGGCATGATGCGCATGGTGGAGTGGGGTTGGATGGGTTGAAAAAAGGAAGGACGGGCGGACGGGGAAATCAGCGGCGGCGGTTTCGGAGAAGTCGTAGAAGACCGGCGGCGAGCTCCTTCCCCGAGGGGGTCGGAAGGAGAAGAAGAGCATAGACCGCGAGACCGGCGGCGACCTGCGCGGCGGTGCCGGCCGGTCCCTGGACGAAGCGTCCGACGTGCCGGACGGCCAGGCCCATGACCGCCGCGGGGAGCGCGCAGGGGAGGGCCCGGAAGACCCAGCGCGCGAGCGGAAGCTCCTTGCGGAGGACGATGAATTCGATCGCGAGGATGACCGTCTCGGCGGCGACGGTCGCGGCGGTCGCCCCGACCGCCCGGTAGCGCGGGATGAGCAGCGCGTTGAGGACGATGTTGACCAGCGCCCCCGCGCAGACCGCGACCGTGTACTCCTTCTGGCGGTCCGTCGCGACAAGATACGGGAGGCCGAGGACGCTCGTGAGACCCATGATGACGGCGAGCGGCGAGGCGTACTGCATGAGAAGCCCCGTCCGGGCGAAGTCCGGCCCGTAGAACCAGGCGACCAGACCGGTCGCGACGGCGATGAGCCCGGTCATGAGCGGGAAGGTCAGAAGCAGCGTGTATCGGACGGCCTTCTCCATCCACCGCAGGATGGTCTCGCGGTCGCCTCTCGCGCGGGCTCCGGCGACGGCGGGAAGGAGCGCGAGGGAGAGCGAGGTGACGAGGTGGAGCGTCGCGAAGACGATATGCTGCGCGTTGGTGTAGTAGCCGACCTCGGCTACGGAGGCGAGCGGCTCCAGCATCGTCTTGTCGATCTGGAGGTAGACGCGCGTCGCGATCTGCGGAAGGAAGAGCGTCGCGATGGGGACGAGCGAGCGGCGGACAGCCGCCGGGTCGATCCGGTACCGTCCGACCAGGCCGCGGAGGCAGGGCCAGAGGCACAGGCTCGAGAGGAGCGTCGGGACGGCGCCGCAGAGCGCGTAGGCGGGAACATCGTCGCGGGTCTTCACGCAGAGGAAGACGAGAGCCACGGAGAGAAGCCGGAAGACGATGCTCCGGAGGGTCGTCAGACGGAAATTCTCGAGCCCTTGGAAAAACCAGGCGATGTCGAGCCCCGCCGCGAGAATCTCGAGGGAGACGAGCCCGAAGACGTCCGGATGCCGCTGCCAGCCCGCGACGGCGAGGACGAAGACGAGCCAACTGGCGGCGACGGTGACGAGGCGGAGCGTCGCGGTCTGCCAGAAGACACGGGTGCGCGCGGAAAAGTCGTCGCGGACTTTGGCGATCTCCCGCTGGCCGTAGACCGCCGTGCCGAGCGTCCCCGCGAGAAGGAACAGCGTCGCCCACGCGAGGGCGTGGTTGTAGATTCCGACGCCTTCCGGGAGGAGGACCCGGGCGACATAGGGGGCGGTGACGAGCGGCGCGAGCGTCGTGAGGAGCTGGTAGGCGCCGTTGTAGAGACCGTTGCGGACGATGCGGGACATGAAACGGGACGTCAGAAGGACAGCGCGAGGAGAACGGCGAGCGCGACGACGGAGTAGACGGTCGAGAGGGCGACGGTCCCGCTCGCGAGCGTGGTGTCGCCCTTCATTTCCTGAGCCATCACGAACGAGGCGACGGCGGTGGGGCAGGTGAGATAGGCGAGCGCGACGAACCGGGCGTCGGGCGGCAGGCCGAAGAGAAGGGCGAGGACGAATCCCGCGAGCGGCGTGACGACGAGCTTCAGGAAACAGGCGATGTGCGCGGGGCGGGCCGCGATCCGGAGCCGATCGGGCGTGAGCGACGCGCCGAGGGCGAGCAGGGCGCCCGGACCGGCGAGGGAGCCGACGGACTTCAGCGTCGCGTCGAGGAAGGCGGGCGCCTCGATCTGGAACTTCTGCCGGAGCGCGAGCCCGACCGATCCGAGCACGCAGGCCTCGATGAGCGGATTTCTGACGATGCCCTTGAGAATCTTTCCCGGGGAGACGCGGAACGCCGGCTTTTTCTCGCCGTCGTCCGTGTCGTAGGCGCCGAGCGCGTTGGGGGTGAGGACGAAAACGGCCAGCACGTTATAGAGGATGAGGCAGGGGGCGAGGGAAAGCGCCGCGAGGGAGTGGATCGCGTCGAGCCGTTCGGGAGTGGCGCCGGCGCTGGCGAACGCGAAACTGATGACGGGGAGGCCGACATACGCGTTGTTGCTCCGGAAGACGGACTGGCAGAAGGTGCCGCGGGACCTGGCGGAGATGCCGAAGAGCGGGGCGCCGAACCAGGCGGTCGCGGCGATGACGAGCGTCGCGAGCATCATGACGGCGGCCGCCGGAAGGCTGGAGACCGCGAAGGTCGCGCCGGCGATGGACCGGAACAGAAAGACCGGGAGCGAGACCCAGAAGATGAACCGGTTGAGCGCGGTCGCGAAGGCCTCGGTGAGGAATCCGACGTGCCGGAGCACCGCGCCGAGGAGGACGACCAGAAAGACCGGCGCGAGCGTGTTGAGAATTTGGAGGACGGAGGACATGGGGAGGACGGGAGGAAAGGGGGAAGGCGCGCGGCGTGACGCGGCGGGAGGGCGGCGTTTGCGCCGAGGCGGGTGAACGGAACGGTCTAGAGGGAGGCGAGCAGTTCGGAGACAAGGGCGGCCGCGTCCCCCACGAGCGCGCAGGACGCGGAACGGGCGAGGGGGGCGTCGGGGTCGCTGTTGAGGGTGACGAGCATTCCGTCCCGGGGTAGGCGGATGCCGGAGGTGTGCTGGATCTGGCCGCTGATGCCGGCCGCGATGTAGAGCCTCGGGGAGACGGTGACGCCCGTCTGTCCGATCTGCTCTTCCGGGGAGGCCCAGCCGGCGTCGACCGCCTGACGGGTCGCGCCGACCGCTGCGCCGAGTTTCCGCGCGAGTTCCCGGAGTTTGTCGAAGCCTTCCTTCGAGCGCATGCCGCGCCCGCCCGCGACGACGATGTCCGCCTTGCGGAGCGCGTCGGAGGGATCGGTCTTCGGGAGGGGGCCGGCGTTTCCGGCCTCGGCGCCGAGGAGCTCGAGCCGGGAGCGGAGCAGGGCGGGAAGCGTCGGGACACGGATGATTTCGGGAAGGGGGGCGGAGTCCGCGGGCTCGGGCATCGGAAACACGCCCGGGCGGACGGTGGCCATCTGGGGACGGGCGACGGGGGTCTCGATGACCGCGAGGAGCTCTCCGCCGTAGGATGGCTTCGTCTGGAGGAGGACGCGGCGTTCCGGATCCGCCGCGAGATCGATGTTGTCCGCGGAGAGGCCGGTATGGAGGAGGGCGGCGATCCGGGGAGCGAGGGCGCGCCCCCAAGGCGTCGCGGAGAGCAGGAGGACATTGGGCGCGTACCGTCTCGCCGCGGAGGCGACGACGGCGGCGTACGGCTCGTCGTCCGTGGCGGCGAGCGCGGGATCCTCGGCGAGGAGGACGGCGTCGGCTCCCGCGGCGGACGCGGCGAGGAGGATGGATTCCGGAACGGACGCTCCGAGAAGAAAAAGCGCGACGCCTCCGCCCAGTCCGGGCGCGAGCGTCCGGGCTTTGCCGATAAGTTCCTGCGAGGCGTCGTCCAGTCGGCCGCCGGACAGTTCGCCGACGACCCAGACAGCATGAAAATTCATGCGGGAAAGTATACGGAGAGGACGCGCCGGAGTCAAGGCGGGGGCGGGAGGACGCGGGGGCACAGGGACGATGGTGGGCACAAGGACGATGGGCGGACGGAAGGGCGATGGGCGGACGGAAGGGCGATGCGGGGCGAGGTGCGGGTGCGGGGAGGGGAGACCGAGGCTGAACCGTAGATTCGGACTTTCCGCACCGTAATTTCATCGTGTCCGAACCGTAGATTCACGGCGCGGGGGAGGCGCGGGCCGCGTATTGTCCGAACCGGTGTCGCATGGCGTCCGCGCCGGCCTCCGCCCCCGTCCGTCCTCCGGACTTTCCGCACCGTAATTTCATCTTGTCCGAACCGTAGATTCACGGCGCGGGGGAGGCGCGGGCCGCGCCCTGTCCGAACCGGTGTCGCATGGCGTCCGCGCCAGCCTCCGCCCCGTCCGTCCCCCAGACTTTCCGCACCGTAATTTCATCGTGTCCGAACCGTAGATTCACGGCGCGGGGGAGGCGCGGGCCGCGTATTGTCCGAACCGGTGTCGCATGGCGTCCGCGCCGGCCTCCGCCCTCGTCCGTCCCCAGACTTTCCGCACCGTAATTTCATCTTGTCCGAACCGTAGATTCACGGCGCGGGGAGCGAGGGTTCGCATGGACGGGAGGGAGCGGGGGGCCGGAATTTCTTTTCGCAAATTGGATATGGAACTTCCGGTCATATTCTGCTATGCTTTTCCGCGATTCCGCACGTTTCTCCGGAATCGTCCCGCAACCCTTTCTTTTACGCGTCATGAAAGTCTGCAAATTCGGCGGCAGTTCCGTCGCCAACGCCGTTCAGGTCCAGAAAGTCCTCGACATCATCCTTTCCGATTCCGACCGCCGCATCGTCGTCGTCTCCGCCCCCGGGAAACGCATGAGCGGCGACACCAAGGTGACGGACCTCCTCATCGAGTGCGCCCGCGCCGGACTTGCCGGGGAGGACACCTCCGCGGCCGTCGACGCCGTGATCGCCCGCTACGCCGACATTCAGAAAGACCTCTCCCTCGACGCCGCGCTTGTCGACGAGATCCGCGCCGACCTCACGGCCCGCGTCGCCGCTCCGAAGGACCACGCCGGCATGTATACCGACTGCATCAAGGCCGCCGGCGAGGACTTCTCCGCCCGTTTCGTGGCCGACGCCTTCCGCAAGCGCGGCGCCGACGCCGCCTATGTCGATCTCAAGAAGGCCGGCATGCTGCTCTCCGACGAGTTCGGCAACGCGCGGCTTCTCGACGAGTCGTATCCGAAGCTTGCCGCCTTCTTCAAGGACTTCCGGGGCATCGCCGTCGTCCCGGGGTTCTTCGGCTACACCAAGGCGGGCGAAGTCGCGACGTTTCCGCGCGGCGGCTCCGACATCACGGGCTCCATCCTCGCCGCCGCCGTCAAGGCCGACGAGTACGAGAACTTCACCGACGTCGACAACGTCTATCCCGTCGACCCCCGCATCGTTCCCGAGGTCGCGCGGGGGAACGGCATCGCCGAGATGACCTACCGCGAGATGCGCGAGCTCTCCTACGCCGGTTTCGGCGTCTTCCACGACGAGGCGATCCAGCCCGCGGTCGTCGCCGAGATTCCCATCCGCATCAAGAACACCAACCGTCCCGACGCTCCCGGCACGCGTGTCGTCGCCCACCGCAAGACCCGTCAGGGCAACGTCATCGGCGTCGCCTGCGCCGACGGCTTCTGCACCGTCCACGTGAGCAAGTACACGATGAACCGCGAGCTCGGTTTCGGCCGCCGCCTGCTGCAGATCTTCGAGGACTCCGGCGTCCCGTTCGACCACGCGCCGACCGGCATCGACTCGATGAACGTCATTGTCCAGGAGCGTTTCTTCCCCGCGCCGGTCCGCGAGACCGTTCTTCAGCGCATCCGCGACGAGCTCGGCGCGGAGGAGGTGTCCTTCGCCCCCGGCCAGGCCCTGATGATGATCGTGGGCGAGGGCATGCGCTACTCGGTCGGCCTCGCCTCCCGCGCGCTCGGCGCCATCTCCGCCGCGAACATCAACATCGAGATGATCAACCAGGGACCCTCCGAGATCTCCATCATGATCGGCATCCGCGCCAGCGACCGCACGCCCGCGATCCGCGCGATGTACCGCGAGTTCTTCGCCTAGCGGGAGGACTCCCCTTCCATGCTTGAGCATCTCCGCGTAAAGGATCTCGCCGTCGTCCGCGAGGCGGAGGTCGCCTTCGGGCCCGGCCTGAACATCGTCACCGGCGAGACCGGCGCGGGCAAGTCCGTCCTCATCGGCGCCATCGACCTTCTGCGCGGCACGCGGGCCGACCGCGCGCTCGTCCGCGCCGGAGCGGACTGCGCCCAGGTCGAGGCGTCCTTCGCCCCCGGTCCCGTCCTTCCCGCTGTGAACGCCGTCCTGCGCGACGCGGGGCTTCCCGAGTGCGAGGAGGGGGTCCTTCTCGTCCGCCGCTCCGTCTCCGCCGAGGGGACCGGCCGCTGCCACGTCAACGACGCCCCGACGACGGTCCAGACGCTCCGCCGGCTCGGCGCGCTTCTCATCGACCTTCACGGTCCCAACGACAACCAGTCCCTTTTCGACCCCGCCTCCCAGCTCGACCTGCTGGACGCGAGCGCCCGGAGCGCGAAGTCCGTCGGGAAGGGGCAGGAAACGCCGTGGGAGCGGTACGCCGGGCTGTACGCCCGCCGGGCCGCGCTCCTCGCGCGCCTGGAGGAGCTCTCCGGAGGGGACGCCGACGCCCGCGAGCGCGAGATCGACCTGCTCTCGTACCGGGTCGACGAGATCCGCGCCGCCGCGCTTACCGAGGAGGACGGCGAGGCGCTCGTCCGCAGCCACGCCGAGGCCGCCAACGCGTCCCGCCTCTGGGAGCTCGGCCAGGAGCTCACGCGGCTTCTTTCCGAGGGCGAGCCCTCCGTCTTCGACCTTCTTGTCGAGGTGCAGAACGGGCTCGCCGAGGCCGAGCGCATCCTCGGGGCCGAGGCGGCCGAATGGCATGCCGAGGCCCGAGGAATCGCCACGCGCGTCCAGGAGCTCTCCCGCGCCGTCCGCTCCCGCGTCGAGGCGGTCGACGCCTCGCCCGAGCGGCTCGCGCGGCTCGAGGAGCGCATGTCGCTCGTCCAGTCGCTGAAACGCAAATACGGAGGGTCCCTCGAGGCC
>JAZUKQ010000010.1:0-18392 GCA_045643325.1 Kiritimatiellia bacterium
AAGGTGCAGATCCGCGAATCGGACGACGGGCTCGTCCTGGATGCGGGGACCTTGCGGGATCTGCAGCTCCGGCCGGGGGGGGGGGGCGCGGAGCGCCCGCCGTACGAAGCGAGCGGAACACCCACCGGCGCTTCGCGCCACCTCCCTCAAGGGAGGCGCCTGCGGCGGGCGCTAGCCACAAAGAGGCGCGGGGGGCGGGCTTCGCCCGACCGACGCGAAGTCGGAATGACGGCGCCTCCGCGAGCGTCTTGGGCCGCGCGGCACCACGCGCCGCTGGGCATCACGCCCCTCTCCGGGCTCCCGGCCATCCGCGTTCCGGCGCTCGCCACGATCGGCTACCGGGTGGAGTGTCCGTAGCCTCCCGTCTCGGACTATCCGTAGACTCCGTTGGAATCGCAACGCGCCTCACTTGACGGTGACGCAGAAGAAGTAGTCGCTCCGGGCGCATCCACCAGTACGCCTACACGGAATACGGATCCGTGGCCTCCGAGGCCGTCACGGACACGAACGGCGTCTCCTCCATGCTGACGCGGTTCGTCGATGCCTACGAACGCCTCTCCGGGTACGCGCATGGAGGCATTTCGAGGCCTTCTCGGTGGAGGTCATCAAGGCCTTCGCACGGGGTTTCGGAACTTCCAGAACGACCGGACGGCCATCCTTTTCTACTGCGGGAAACTGGACCATTCGCCGCTCACCCCGCTACCCGATGCGGGGTGAGAGCCACTAGAAAACGCGAAGATCCGAAATGCGGAACGTATGCCGGTATTCCGTGGGAGGAATGCCGACAACGCGGCGGAACACGATGCCGAAGCGGGTCGCGCTCGGGAATCCCGAGGCCTCGGCGATGGCGGGCATGGTGAAATCCGTCTCCAACAGCAGATGCCGCGCCCGCTCCACATGGGCCTGGTGGAGTTCCTCGAGGATGGTTCTTCCCAGTTCCTCTCGGAACGCCACTTCCAGTTTCCGGCGCGACACATGGGCCGCCCGCACGATGTCCGCCACGGAGGCCGGTTGTGAGGCATGGTCGCGGATGTACTGCAGCGCGCAGGCGACGGGGCGCGACGTCTGCGACGGCGTCCCGGTGGATTCCCGTTCGACGATTTGCATGGGAGGAAACTGGGTGACGTCGGGAACGGTCGCGCCCCCCATCCGTGCATCCAGAAGGCGGGCGGCCTCGTAGCCGATGACCTGTCCCGGAGTCTGGACGCTCGACAGCGGTGGGTGCGCCGTTTCGCAAACCAGGTCGTCGTTGTCGACCCCGAGAATCGCGATGTCGTCGGGAATCCGCATTCCGCATTCCAGACAGAGTTCCTCGAACACCGACGCCCACGTGTCGTTTGCCGCGAAAAGCCCGAACGGGCGGGGAATGTCCATGAGCCAGTTCCGGGCGCGCCGCTCCGCTTTCCCCGCGCCGAAGACGCAGGACGGGGGAACGGGATTGTGGAAGCGGTGCAGCGAGGCATGGGGCATGGTTTTCTCAATCGTCTGCAGAAACCCTTTCTCCCGGAGCCGGGAGTAGACGAAATCCCGCTCGCCGGCATAGGCGAAGGTTTGCAGACGGCGCCCCAGAAAATGCGCCGCCGCCATCCTGCCGACGGCCAGGTCGTCGGTCGTGACGAACGGGGCGTGCCCTTCTTCGGCCAGCTGGACCGTATGGACTGCGGGAATGCCGGAGGACTTGATGAACCGGTAGCTTCCCGCCCCGCCCGTGTGCCCGATGAAGCCGTCGGGATTCGTCCCGAGGTTTTCCTTCAGCCATTCCGAGGCGCTGTCCACGGTGTGGAGAATCCAGGGACGGCCCTGCCGGACATAGGTGCGGATGCCGCGAAGGATGTCGCGGAAGTACCCATGGTGGTGCTCGACGAGGACGATGATGTGCTTGAGGTTTCCCATTTTTGCGCAAAACGGAGAAGTTTCTGCGCAATAGCATATTGACCTACCGATTCTTCCGCAAGTACAATTTCGGGCGGATTCAGCACTTACGCATTGAGGACCCTTGACCATGACAACCCGATTCCAGACTCACCCGTTCCCGGCATTGCCCCTCCGGGCGTGCCAAGTGGCGATCACCGGCTTTCTCGCCTTCGGATCCGCCGCCGTCTTCGCGGATATCGTCACCTGGGCGAACAACGCCTCGTCCACCAACTGGAACGAAGCCGCCAGCTGGACGGGCGGCGGCGTGCCCGGGGCTGAGGACGTCGCGAGCGTCCCGAAGGGCGGCGCACGCCCCGCCCTGGAGGCGGGACAGTCCGCCGCCGTCCGTGGAATCCAGCTTTTCTGCAAGGACAGCAACAAATGCCACATCCATGGCACGGGGACGATTTCCCTTGGCGCGGACGGCCTGTCCATCACCGTGGAATCGGGGTCCGGCGGCACTGGCGGCGACATCTATCCGAACTTCGTTCTGACGACCGACCAGACCTGGAACATCGGCGGCCCGGACAGCGGTTCCAACTCGTCGTTTTCCCTCCGGGGAGGCATCGGCGAAGACGATACGCCGCGCGCCCTCACGTTCTCCGGCGGGAAGGGCGTCGTCTACATGTACAGCGCGGGCAGCACCTTCAGTGGCGGCTTCGCCTGCCTGTCCGGCATCCTCCGGCTCGAGGCCGGTTCCACCCTGGACGGCGAGGGCCGCATCCAGAGCGGTGTGCTGGGGATCGGACCGGTCACCTTCGGGAACATCTCCATCACCGACAAGGGCAAGACGATTTACAACCCCGTCACCATCGCCGGCAATCTCACGTTCGCACGCGATGGGCAGACCGGAAAACAGACCATGACGATTGCGCCGACCACGGACGCCGCTCCGTCCGCCTCTGTCCTCTACTCGGAGACGAACGGCGTCCAGCACGTCATCACGCTCCACAACGACCGACTGAAACTGGCGATTTCGCAGTCCCTGGGCGAATCCGGCGCCGAGAAGCTCGGTTTCGTCGTCCAGGCCGGAACCGGAAAGGGCAGCAATTCCAGCGGCCAGATGATCCTGTCCGGGACCACCCCGAACACCTTCACCGGCACGGTCACCGTCAACGGCGCCTCGCTGCGCCTCGCCAAGAGCGCGAATGTCTCGGCCATTCCCGCCGGTCTTGAACTCAACGGCGGAACCCTTTCCCTCGGGGCCGCCGAGCAGATCTCCGACGACTCCATCGTCCGCGTGAATACGGCGAACAGCCCCGTCGTCTCGTTCGAGAAGAGCACCACCGAGACCATCCGCCAGCTCTGGGTGGACGGCGTCCGCTGGGAAGATGGCGTCTACACCTCCGACAACGCGAGCTTCCTCTCCGGAAGCGGCGTCCTCGTGGTCAAGGACCCGACACTGCCCACCGTCCTCATTGTCAAATAGCCCATGAAGCGCCTTCCCCTTCTTCTTCCGCTGCTGTTCCCCGCGTCCCTTCTCGCGGCCTCTCCCGCGGTCTCCGGCGACTGGACCGGGGCCGACATCCGCTCCCGCCTCCACGCGCCGCTGACCGCGCCGAAGGACACGCCGATGGAGGAGCTCGCAAAACCCGCGCCTTTCGACTACGCCCCACCACGGCCGCTGGCGCTGCCGTCCGACGAGGATCTCGCGACGACCGTCGTCCGCGGCCGTGAATACGCCATCCGCCGCGTCTCGCGCCAGCGCGACCTCGACACGCCCCCCGGCACGGCCGTCGCCCTGTTCGAGCCCTCGGACGAGGCGCTCTACTTCAAGGGCAGCGGCACCTGCGGACTGGAGAGCCGCGAGCGGCTCGTCGTCGAGGACTGCACGTTCGTCCTCGACTTCCAGGAGGGCAATTTCCAGAAGTGGGACGCCGAGCGCTGCGCGATCTACGTGGAGGGCTACAAGGAGGTCGTCGTCCGGCACTGCGTCTTCGTGAGCCATGTCACGCGGGAGCAGGAGCTCCGCCGCGCCGTCGGGTCCGTCGTCGCCTACGACTGCCAGAAGGTGCAGGTCGAGGACTGCTACTTCGCCGGCCGCACCACGGGCTGGCGCGGGCACGTGCTGGTCTACTGCTGCGGCCCCACGAGCATCCGCAACATCGAGGTCCGGGGCATCCGCGATGGAAGCGGGTGGCTTTGCGGCGGCGGCGTCTGGGTCGCGACGGGCCTCGGCGAGGGGAAGCTCGGCGTCATGCACCAGAAGGAGCCGGAGCGCATGATCTACCCGCCCGGGCCGCTTCTCGTCGAGAATGCGTGGATCCACGACCAGACGGGCCGCGAGAACACCGACGGCATCTACGTGCAGAGTGTCCATCCCTTCCTCCTGCGCAACTGCAAGCTTGAGAACTGGCGCGACGACGCGCTTCTCGACCTCGGATTCCGAGACGCGGCCAGCCGCAATTGGGACGGCCTTCCGCTCCGCAACCACGGGGCCATCGGCGTCGTCGAGAACTGCGAACTCGTTCGCGGCGCCTCGAAGAGCTTCGTCAAGACCTCGGTCGGTGCCGCCGGCGGCGTCGTCTTCCGCCACAATGTCCTCCGCAACCTCTGGGTCATGCCCTACATCTTCGATGGCGGAACGTGGTATTTCGCCGGCAACGACTTCACCGACCTGACGGGCCCGTTCCTGTGCGGCGACGACCAGCGCGGCGGCGGCTGGGAGCCGGGCATGCTCAAAGGCGGCTCGCGCCTCGCCTTCTACCGCAACCGCTTCCAGTGCCGCGAAGGCGCCAAGGTCCAGTGCTTCTTCCGCGCCAAGAAGGCCGGCGCCTTCCGGACCGGTCTCTCCATGGACGGGAACGCCTACGACCTCCAGGGGGCGTCCGTCGCCAAGTGGATTGACGACAAATCCGGCGAGCTCACCGCGAAGACGCTGGAGGAATGGCAGGCGTTGTTCGGCGCGGACCGCCATAGCGTCCTCGGGGCGGATGTCCCCGGGGATGTGGGTGTCCCCGCCATCCCGGGGGACGACATCGGCGGCTTCTCGCCCGCCAAGGCCGGCCTGGTCGCCGCCGTCGGGGTCTCGAATCCTCAGGTCCGCTCCCGCGGCGAGGCGCTCGTCGCGGCTTTCGAGGCGAGTCTGGCCGCGCGTGCCGCGGAATCCTCCCCCGAAGGAGCGCCCGCGAAATGACCCTTGCGGAGGATTCGCCGGATTTCGATCCGTCCAGGCACCTGCTTTCCGCCATTCACCGGCCCCATGCCCATGCGCTTCATACGGGTCTGGAAGGGGGGGCGCGAGTCCACCCTCTGCGGGACAGTCTCTCTCTGGCATGGCGCTGGCTGGCGCGGGACGGGGAGGAATTTCATGCCGAGGCCTGCCGGATCCTCGAGGCCGTCGCGGCCCTGCAGAAGTCGGATCCGTCCGACGGGGAGCGCTTCGGCGTCTGGCCCTGGATTCTGGAGGAATCGGATGGCGTCAAGGGCGGCATGGACTCCAACACGTCCTGCTTCTTCGGAAGCGTCTACGCCTTGGTTCTCCGCCATCATGCGCCATGCCTCGACGCGACGGCCCTCGACGCCTCGCGTCTCGCGCTGCAGCGCGCCGCAGACGGCATCGCCGGCCGCCCGTTCCGCCCTGAATACTCGAACATCGCCCTGCTGGGTACCGCCACCATCGCCCCCGCCGGCGAATTGCTGGGCCGGCCGGACCTCCTGCAATGCGCCAGGGAGCGCCTGGACCTCGTCGAGGCGTCGGTGCGTCGCCATGGGGGCTTCGCGGAATACAACAGCCCGGTCTACACCCCCGTCGCCATCGAGGCGCTGGAACGGCTGCTCTACGGCACACGGGACCCCGTGCTCCGCGAGGGCGCATCCCGCCTCCTCTCTACCGCCTGGAAAACCGCCGCCGAACACTACCACGCGCCGACCAAACGGTGGGCCGGGCCCTTCAGCCGGACCTACAGCGACCTTCCCTCCATGGATTTCGTCCATGCCCGGTGCGGGCTTCCGAACCAGGGCGGCGCCGCCCCCTCCTGGGCCCTTCCGCCGCCCGAACCCTGGATTTCATGGTTCCGGAAACCCCTTGCCGGAGAAGCGGAAATCCGGCGGCTGTTCATCGCAAGGGAGCCGCCTCTGCCCAATACCTACGGCACGACGTGGATGGACTCCGAGGCCTGTCTCGGCTCCGCGAGTTCCGACAACACGACCTACCAGAGGCGTCCGCTCATCGGATACTGGACGCAGCCCGGTACGGAAGACCCCGCCGTTTTCCGCGTCCGCTGCCTCCGCGACGGGCATGACTTCGCCTCGTGCGTCCTGCGCTGCGCGCAACGGGGGCCCCGCGTCCTTTGCGCCGCGACCTTCGCCCGCAACCTGGGCGATGTCCAGCACCTCGCCGACCGCCCCGAGGAGCCCGTATTCCCGACCACGCGGCTCGTGCTCCGCCTCCAGGTGCAGGGGGCGGGCGCGACGGCGGAATCGGACGGAAACGGCGGCGGGACGCTGCGGGCCGGGGCGCACTGCATCGCATTTGCCTCGCCGCCCTCCGCGCCGTTCGGCCAACCCGTTCGGTGGGAGGTTCGCGAAACCGGGGACGAGGCCTATGCGGAAGCCGTCCTGTTCGAATCCGACACGCCCGTCCCTCTGGACATCCGGAAGGCGTCGGAGCCGCTCTGGTGCGGCCTTGCCGTCCAACGGGCGGGCGATGCGGGCATTCCCTTCGACCTTGTTCAGACGCCGACGGGCGCCGCATGGTCGGGCGCGGGGTTGTCGTTGGACGTGCTTGCGGTTGCGGACTACCCGTAGAATTTCCTTCATTTCGTACTTGACGAGGTTTTCGCAAATGCATATGATAACGTTGTCTTTTTGAAGAAACCTATTCACGGAAATGGCAACGCTGGCTGACATTGCAAAAGAAGCGGGAGTCTCGACGATTACCGTGTCGCGCGTCCTCAACGGGGGTGCGCAGTACCGGCGTCCGACCTTTGCGCGGCGCGCCGAGAAGATCCGGCGGATCGCCGCCGAGATGGGCTACCTCTCTAACGCCGCCGCGCAGTCGATGCGGTCGGGCCGCTACGGTTCCATTGCGCTGCTTCTGAGCACGGTCCGCGCGCGGTCGCTTCTTCCGCCGCCCCTTCTCGACGGGATTCTCGCCGAATTGATGGCCCGCAATCTCACCTTGAACCTCTCGCCCGTCCCCGATGAACGGCTTGTCGATCCGGAATACGTGCCGAAGATGCTGCGCACATGGTCCTGCGACGGCCTCCTGATCAACTACAACTCCGCCATTCCGCCGCGGCTGGAGGACCTGGTCTCGAAAGCCGCCATGCCGACCGTCTGGATCAACTCGAAGCACTCCGCCAACTGCGTGCATCCCGATGACGCCGGCGCCTCCCGGGAACTCACCGAACGGCTCCTCTCGGCCGGCCACCGCCGCATTGCCTATGCGAACTACATGGCCCCGAACAACGTCCCGCATCTGCACTACAGCGGCTTCGAGCGCTACGAGGGCTATGCATGCGCCATGCGCGCCGCCGGCCTTTCGCCGCGCCGCCTGGACTGCGAACGCATCCTGGAGCGCGACGAGAGGGTCGCCCGCTCGGCCGAATGGCTCCGCGCCCCCGACCGGCCCACGGCCGTGCTTTGCTATTGCTCCCGCACGGCCAACTCCATCCTGAGCGCCATCCACCAGTCCGCCCAGCGCGATCCGCCCGCCCTGTTCGCCTTCGGCGACGAGGCGCCCTACGCCGAGGCATGCGAATGGCAGGCGATCCAGATCCCGATGCACGCCATGGGCATGAAGGCGGCTGCGATGCTGCTGGATCTCATCGAGGATCCTTCGCGCTCCTTCGACCCGGTCGTGATCCCCATGGTCCTTCCGTCCGATCCTGTTTTATCCACCCACCCCAAATAAGGCACACCATGAACCGAAACCGATTCCTAGCACTGTTCGCGCTTCTTGCCGCCGCAGTCCCCCGACTCCACGCCGGGCTTTTCGACGCCTGGAACTACACCGCCGACCTGACGTTCAGCGGCTACGCCGGCACCGAGGCGCTCTCGGCGTTCCCGGCGCTCGTCTGCGTCACCAACTTCCCGGGCTTCGACTACAGCCAGGTCGCCCGCGCCGACGGCGGGGACCTGCGCTTCACCGATGCGACCGGCACCGTGGAACTGCCCTTTGAAATCGAGGCGTGGAATCCCTCCGGCGCCTCCTTCGTCTGGGTGCAGGTTCCCGAAATCACCGGCCAGGAGACGGCCATCCGCGCCTACTGGGGGCGTGCCGCCGCGACGATGCCCGCCTACACGTCCGACGGGACGACGTGGACCAACGGCTATGTCGCCGTCTACCACCTGAACGAGGCGGACGGCACGGTCTACGACTCCACCACCAACCACAACGACAGCAGCTCGGTGGTGGGCGATGTGCTGCGCGGGCAGGAGGGCGCCGTCGGCCCCGCCTACCAGTTCGACGGTTCCGGCGACTACATCTCGATCCCGGATTCCGCGACGCTCGACGGCATGACGAAGCTCACCCTCGAAGTCTGGGAACTCGACCAGGACACCTCCAACAAGACCGCCACGCGGACGTTCCTTTCGAAGCGAGAGAGCTCCTCCAACGGCAAGCGGTCCTACTACTTCTACCGCCAGAACAACCGCGACCTCTACGCCTACATCAACGACGGCGGCGGCCAGTTCAACGGCAGCGCACCCGCGGCTTCCGGATGGCACCATGCCGCCTTCACGTTCGACGCGGCGCCGTCGAGCAACGAGATGAAGGTCTACGCCGACGGGACCTACAAGGCGCAGAAGGGCAACGGGGCCGCCAGCGTCGCCAACCGTGACGATCCGCTTCTCATCGGCCGTATGGGCGGAAAGACGGACAACGACTGGAAGGGGCTGCTGGACGAGATCCGCATCTCAAACGTCGCGCGTTCGAAGGACTGGCTGAAGGCGTCCTGGCAGACCGTGGCGGCCAACACGGACTTTTGCGCGTACGGGGAAACCCGCAATCTTGGCCTCCCGTGGCCCACGACGGACGCGGCGACGGACGTCACCGCGAACGGCGCGACGCTGGTCGGCACGCTGGCCCTTCCGCACTCCGCGACGACGGTGACCGTCTTCTGGGGGCGGACCGATGGCGGCACGGATCCCGCCGCGTGGGAGTACAGCCATGCCTTCGACGCGTACAGCGGGGCGGAAGCCGCGAGCTTCACGCAGTCCGTCGCGCTTCCGGTCGCCGACAGCACCTGGTACTTCCGCCATTGCGGGACCAACGCCGAAGGCACCAACTGGTCGCCGGAGTCCGCCGCCTTCATCAACGGCGGGGTTTCCGTCCAGGCGACCGTTCCGACGACCGCCGAAGAGGGGTCCGCCCCCGCCGTCTTCACCGTCAGCCGTCCCGTCGGCACGGAGGCGCTGGACACCATCGTCGCCTACTCCCTCGGCGGCACCGCGACCGCAGGCGAGGACTACGCGGCGCTCTCCGGCACGGTCGCGATCCCCGCCGGCGAGCTCACGGCGACGGTGGACGTGGCCCCGGTGCTCGATTTCGCCCAGGAAGGCGACGAGACCGTCGTCCTGACGCTGCTTCCCGGCCTTTACGCGCTCGGTTCCGCGGCGCAGGCCTCCGCGACGATTCTCGACTATGTTCCGCCGGCGGACGGCGCGACGAACGTGTGGATCGGCTCCGGCAACGCCAGCGTCGCTGCGAACTGGAGTCTCGGCCATGCGCCGACCGCCTCCGAGCATGTCCTGCTCACCGGGTTCTCGATTGCCGACTTGACGTGGAATTCCGGCGTCGACGGCCTGACCGGCCACGTGGCCTCCTGGACGCAGGACGCGGACTACACCGGCACCGTGTACCTCAACGCGCCCTTCGACGCGACCGACCCCGTGCTGGTCGTGGACGGCGACGCCGTCCTCGCCGGCGGCGCCTGGAGCCACACGGGCGCCGTGGACAGCGAGAACTTCAAGCTCTACGCCCGTGTGGAAGGCGACATGACGGTCTCCGCGACCATTGACGCCTCGAAGCGTGGCTTCAAGTCGCAGAAGGGGCCGGGTTACACCAAGGGCGGCTCGTCGTATGGCGGCGAAGGCGCGACCACCGGAAGCTGGACGAAGACGTACGGCTCGGTGTTCGAACCCCTCCGCTGGGGAAGCGGCGGCGGGAAGTCGTCCTATACGGGCGGTGGTGTCGTCCAGCTCGAAGTGGCCGGAACGCTGACCGTCACGGGCTCGGTCCGCGCCAACGGCGGCGGCGTCTCCAACAATGACGGCGCGGGATCCGGCGGCAGCGTCCTGCTGCGGGTCGGCACCCTTCTCGGCAACGGCGTCCTCAGTGCCGACGGTGGACAGGACGGCTGGTCCGGCAACGGCGGCGGCGGGCGCATCGCCATCTACCTCATGGACGCGGACGCCGTACCGTCCCAGTTCGGGGGCAGCGTGACCGTTGCCGGCTACGGCAACCAGAAGTACAACCAGGGCAGCTACGAGAGCGGATGCGGCACGGTCTACTGGCAGACCGCTCAGGATCCCGACGGCGGCGGCACCGTGGTCGTCAACAATCCGCTTCTGCAGAATCGCACCACCACCGACTGGCGTTCCTGCCAGCTTCCCTCCGCCCTGGGCCCCGTGGAGGACTACTCGAAGTCGAACTGGATCCTCCAGGAGAACGCGCATCTGAAACTGACGGCCGATGTGACCGTGAACAGTCTCGTCATCGAGGCCTCGGACACCGCCTCGGCGGCCGCCCAGCTCAACCTCAACGGGCAGACCCTGCGGACCATGGGGCTGACGATCCTCGGCACGGAGTATCCGGCGGGGACGTATCTGCCCGCCAACCTTCCCGAAGGCCGCGTCTTCGACAATGCCGCCGAGCCGGTCGGCCAGATCATCGTGCTGGCGCAGCAGACGGTGACGGACGCGCCGACCGTCCGTACGGACGCCGCGTTCGCCATCTCGACGACCGGTGCGTCGCTCGTCGGCACGGTGGAGGAATCCTCCTCCGCGTTCACCGTGGCGGTGTTCTGGGGCCGGACCGACGCCGGCATCGACCCCGGCGCCTGGGAGCACAGCCACGTCTTCGAGCCGTACGACGGCCCGGTTCCCGTCAGTTTCACGAACACCGTCTCGGGGCTGGAGCCCGACGCCGTCTGGTATGTCCGGCACTGCGCCTTCAATGCGGCGGGCACCAACTGGACGGAATCCGCCGCCGCCTTCATCAACGGCGCCGTCTCCGTGGAGGCGACCGTCGCGTCCGCCCGCGAGGAAGGGAACGACGTCGCCGTCTTCACGGTCAGCCGCCCCTCCGGCACGGAGGCGCTCGACACGGTCGTTCCCTACTCCGTCGGCGGCACCGCGACGCCGGGAGTGGACTAAGCGGCGCTCTCCGGCTCGGTCACGATTCCTGCCGGGGAACTCGCCGCGACGGTGGTCGTCGATCCGACGATGGACTTCACCGTGGAGGGCGATGAGACCGTCGGCGTGACGCTGCTGTCCGGCGCGTACGCGCTGGGAACGCCCGCGCAGGCCACAGTGACCATCGTGGACCTCATTGTGCCGACTTCCGGAACGAACGTCTGGGGCGGTGCCGGCAACGCGAGCGACCCGTCGAACTGGAGTCTCGGGCATGTGCCGACCGCCTCCGAGCACGTCTTCCTCTCCGATGTCTCCGTCTCCAACATGGTCTGGGACATCGGCCTCGGCGGCCCGTCCGCCCATGTGGCCGGCTGGATGCAGACGGAAGACTACACGGGGACCGTGTTCCTCACGGCGCCGTTCGACGCCGCCGATCCCGTCCTCGTCGTGGATGGCGATGTCGCCCTGGAAGGCGGTGTCTGGAGCCACTCCGGATCGGCGTCCTCCGAAACGGGCAAGCTCTACGTCCGCGTGGACGGCGACATGGAGGTCGTCTCGTCCATCAATGTCCAGAACCGCGGCTTTATGCCCAAGAAGGGCCCCGGATACGTCAGGGGCGGTTCGTCCCATGCCGGCGAGGGCGCGGTTTCCTGCAGCTTGACGAATACCTACGGCTCGGTGTTCGAGCCCCTCCGCTGGGGAAGCGGCGGCGAAAAGGGCTCCTATGGCGGCGGCGGCATCATCCACCTCGAAGTGGCCGGCACCCTGACGGTGACGGGGTCGATCAGCGCCAACGGCAACGGCCTCTACAACAACGACGGCGCGGGAGCCGGCGGCAGCGTCCTGCTCCGTGTCGGCGCCCTTCTCGGCACCGGCTCCATCAGCGCCGACGGCGGCGACGACGCCTGGGGCGGCAATGGCGGCGGTGGCCGCGTCGCGATCTACCTCCAGAACGCGGATGCCACCCGCGCGCAGTTCGGCGGCACGGTGACCGCCGATGGCAAGTCCGGCCGGAAGGAGGTCGGCAACGGCAGCTACGAAAGCGGTTGCGGCACGGTCTACTGGCAGACGGCGCAGGACGCCGACGGCTCGGGAACCGTCTTCGTCCACAATCCGTATCTGCTGAACAAGGAATCCACGGTCCGCCGCTCCTGCCACCTTCCGTCGGCCCTGGGCCCGGAGGAAAGCTATCGGAAATCGAACTGGGTCATCCAGGAGAACGCGTACCTGAAGCTGATGGCGGACGTGAATGTCAACAGTCTGGTGATCGAAAGCTCCGGCACGGACAACGCCGCTGCCAAGCTCAACCTCAACGGGCGTACCATGAAGACCAAGACCCTGAACGTCCTCGGGACGAACTATCCCCCCGGGACGTACCGCCCCGCCGACATCGCCGAGGGGCGCGTCTTCGACGACTCCGAGAACGGCGGCGGCCTGGTCGTCGTGCTTCCCAGGTTCACGCTGCTGCTCTTCCGCTAAGGCGGATGCCACCCCTGAAAGACACACCGATTCGGGGAGGAAGGACACAGTGGACCTTCCTCCCCCTTTGTAAATTCGCCATGCATGCGTCCTTCCCCCTGCTTGCCTGCTGCACAGGCTTTCTCGCCTTCGCCGGAGTCCGCGGATTCGCCGACGGGGCGCCCGGCACGTCCATCGCCTTCCCGGAAGGCGCCGGACACATCGATGTGACCCAGCCGCCCTACAACGCGAAGCCCGATGGCGTCACGGACTGCACGGAGGCCATCCAGCGCGCGCTCCTCGACCACGGCAGCCAGATCATCTACCTGCCGAACGGCACGTATCTGGTTTCGGAGACGCTCCACTGGACCGGCCGCTGCACGCGCACCGTCCTCCAGGGCGAAAGCGAGGCGGGGACGGTGATCAAGCTCGCGGACCGCTGCCCGGGGTTCATGGACCCCGCCGCGCCGCGTCCGGTGATCGTCACGGGCTACTTCCCCCCGCAGCGCTTCCGCAACGCGATTCGCAACCTCACCGTCGACACGGGCGCCGGCAACGACGGCGCCATCGGCATCCGCTTCAACGCCAGCAACCAGGGGCAGATGAACACCGTGGCCATCCGCTCCGGCGACGGCGCGGGCGCCATCGGCCTCGACATGGGCTACACCGGCGACGTCGGCCCGCTGCTCGTGAAGCGTTTGACGGTCGACGGCTTCGACGTGGGGCTCTACACGGCCTACGCGACGGCGGCGCAGACGCTGGAGTTCGTCACCCTGCGCCACCAGCGCGTCTGCGGCTGGGTGAACGACGGCCAGGCCGTGGCCATGCGCGGTCTCGTCAGCGAGAACGCCGTCACCGCCTTCCACAACAAGCACGGTTCGGGCATGGTGACGCTCCTGGACGCGGACCTGCGCGGCGAGGGGGACGCCGCCGCGTCCGTTCCGGCAATTCTCAACGAGAGCGGCCTCTACGCGCGGAATGTCTCCAGCGCCGGCTACCGCCGGGCGATCGAGAACCGCGCCGGCACCGGGATTGGCGTCGACGCGGCCTCCGCCGAGGAGTTCACGTCCCATCCGCCCCTGCGGACGTTCCCGTCGCCGGACCGCGCCCTGCATCTGCCCATCGCCGAGACGCCGGACATCCCGTACGACCCGCCCGAGACGTGGGCGAGCGTGGCGAAGTATCCCCCGAAGCAGGTCAAGGTCGAGAAGAAACGCACCCGCAACGGCGTCGAGCAGACCTACACGGTGGACGTCCTCGACTGGACCGAGAGCGTCCAGTCGGCCATCGACTCCGGCGCGACGACGGTCTACTTCCCGCGCAACAACGGCACCGGGAAGCCCTACACGGTCCTGGGCACGGTGCAGGTCCGCGGCAAGGTCCGGCGCATCATCGGCATGGAGGGCTCGTTCAGCCAGGATTGCCAACCCGTCTTCGAAGTCGTCGACGGCGAGGCCCCGGTCGTCGTCATCGAGCGCTTCGACTGGATGTACACGCACGTGCTGGTGCGGACGGCGACGCGGCGCGACGTCGTCGTGGGCGCGGTGACCGTCTACCTCGACGTCGGCCCGGAGGGTCGCACCTTCGTCGAGGACGCCGTGGCGCATCTGCATGTGCGTCCCGGCGGCACGGTCTACCTGCGTCAGTGGAACACCGAGTACACGAACGAGGCCCGCCACAACATCCTGGGAATCCAGACTCCCGACCCCAAGGACCACCCGGGCAACCTCAACGAGGGCGGGACGCTGTGGGCGCTCGGCTTCAAGAGCGAGGGCGACGGCGTGCTACTGACGACCCGCGACGGCGGGCGTTCCGAAGTGCTCGGCGGCCTGGTCTACGCGAACAAGAACAGCAACCCGGACAAGCGCGGGTTCGTCGTCCGCGATGGCTCGCTGTCGCTGAGCGTCGGCGAGTGGGTGATCCGCCAGCAGCCGTTCCACATGGTGGAGGAGACGCGCGGCGGCGAAACCCGGCGGCTGGACCCCGGCGTCGCGCCGGGTCGCGGCGGCGGAAGCCTCGTCGTGCTCTACAACGGCTACGACGGCCCGGACGCCGTTGCGCCCGCCGCCCCGGCCGTCCAGGCGGCCGATGCGGCGCCCGCGGCCCCCGAGGCCGATTCCTCTGCCGGGGGCCCGGGTCTTTCGGCGACCTATTTCGCAGGCGATTTCGAGAACGTTCTCGCCTCGCGCGTCGAAGCCGTGGACGCCGACTGGAAGGAAACGCCCCCGCTGGCCGACGGGGCCGCCGTGCGCACCGTGCGCTGGCGCGGGACGCTGGAGGCCCGCAAGACCGGAATGCACGGCTTCGGCCTCGCGATGCCCAACAGCCGCCTCCTGCTGGACGGCGAGCCCGTGGTCGACGCCTGGCGCAACGGCGCCCGGTACCGGAACGGCGGCGCCTGGCTCGAGGCGGGCAAACGCTACGCCGTGCTGCTGGAGTACCGTCCCGCCGGCGCCCGCGAGCGCGTCGCGTGGACCTGGAGCGAGCCCGGCGGGCATTCGGTCCCCGTGCCCGCATCGGTACTCCGGCCCGACAACGCGCCGCTTCCGGAGGTCCGCCTCGCATTCGAGCCCGCGAAGGTTCCGGAGAAGGGCGGAACCGCCGTGCTGACCGCCACGCGCACCGGCGATGTCGCCGAACCGCTGACGGTGTCCCTGCGCCCCCGCGCAGACACGGCGGGACAGGGGGTCCTCTCTTTTGCCGCGCGTGGAAACGCGGTCGAGGGGCGCGATGTCTCCCCGCTGCCGGAAGCCATCGAGATTCCGGCCGGGGCGTCCTCCGTCTCCTGGACGCTGACGGCCCTCGACAACGATTTCGTGAACGCCGCCCGCCGGACGTCCGTCGAGGCGAAGCCCGCCGCAGGCTATCTGGTCGCGGGCGGCCCCGCGACGGTGGAGATCGAGGACGACGACCGTCCGGCCCCCGCCGAGGGAACCGGCCTTCTGGGCACCTACTTCGCGGGGAGCGACTTCACGGAACCGCTCGTCACGCGCGTCGATCCGGGCATCAAGTTCAACTGGGACAAGAAAGCCCCCGTCGACGGCATCGACACCAGGAAGGGATTCGCCATCCGCTGGGAAGGCGAGCTCGTCCCGCTGTTCTCCGAAACGTACCGCCTGACGCTGGACGCGGGCGTCTACTGCGCCGCGCGCGTCTGGATCGACGACCAGCTTGTCATCGAGCTGACCAACCAGGGCACGCAGCCGAAGGGCCGTTTCGGCCAGGCGGGTCGCGGCCTCCACTCGGCGCGGATTCCCCTGAAGGCGGGCGAGCGGCACGCCCTGCGCATCGAATACGTCGGCCTGAACTTCTACGGCCAGAACGTCCGCCTGCTCTGGGCCAGCCCCAGCCAGTGCGAAGAGACCGTCCCGGCCTCCCAGCTGCTGCCGAAACCCCCTTCCGAACCCTTGAGCAAATAAAACCATGAAGACCCACACGTTCCTCGCGCTTCTCATCACGACGGCCTCGGTTCTCTCCGCGTCCGCCGACACGTTCCGCTTCCCCAAGGAGGCGGAACTCGTCAACGTCAAGGACTACGGCGCGGTCGGCGATGGCGTCGCCGACGACACCGCGGCCATCAACAAGGCCATCGCCGAGACCATCGACATCTCGCGCTACCGCGCCAACCGCTTCGTCTACCTGCCCGCCGGCACCTACCGCGTCACAGGCCCCATCGAGGGGCGCGTCGGCGGGAAGGGGACGTGGAGCGCGGGCTGGCGCTCGATGATGCTCCTCATGGGCGAGAGCCGTGAGAAGACGGTCATCCGTCTCGACGACAACGCGCCGGGCTACGGCGATCCCACCAAGCCGAAGTGGGTGATCGCGTGCGGTTCGGAGAGCGACAACCGCGACAACGAGGGCGGCGGCGGAAACCGCGCCTTCCGCCATACGTTCCTCAACTTCACCGTCGACGTGGGCGCGGGCAACCCCGGCGCCGTCGCCATCGACTTCATCGCCAGCAACCGCGGCTGCGTCGCGGACGTTACGATCAAGGCGGCCCCCGGCAGCGGCCACACGGGCATCGCGATGACCCGCGCCTGGCCCGGCCCCGCGTACATCGGCGACGTCTCCATCAATGGCTTCGACGTGGCCCTCCGCCTCGACCACTACCAGTACGGCATGACGTTCGAGAACCTCGTCCTGCGCAACCAGCGCTCGGCCGGCATCCGCAACACCAACAACATGCTCGCCATGCGCGGCATCGACTACGAAGGCGTCGCGCCGTTCTACGTCGCGGGCGGCGGCCACAGCTTCCTCAGCCTGCTCGACAGCCGCATCGCCTTTGCCTCCTCGACGGGCCGGCCAGCCGCCATCCAGAGCGGCGGGTTCGTGAATCTGCGCCGCGTCCGCTTCGCGGGCTTCGGCCTCGCCGTCGACGACACGTCGAAGAAGAACCG
This sequence comes from Kiritimatiellia bacterium, assembly GCA_045643325.1. Lineage (GTDB taxonomy): Bacteria > Verrucomicrobiota > Kiritimatiellia > RFP12 > JAZUKQ01 > JAZUKQ01. Next base: position 17,070 of record JAZUKQ010000010.1, read on the forward strand.
CGACCTTGCGCTGGCGGACGTCCCGGACGGGCTCGTCGCCTCGTGGGACCTCGGCGCGACCTTCGACCCCTCCGGCGAGGTGCGCCCGCTCGACCTCCCGATCGAGGACGCCCCGCGTCCCCGTCCCGACTCTGCCACGGCCTGGACCTTCGGCGGCACCACGCGAGAGTCCCTGCAGGCCGCCATCGACGGCGGCGCGGAGTGGATCTTCGTCCGCGGCACCATCGAACTCGACCGGCCGCTCGTCCTGCGCGGCAGGACGCGGCTCGTCATGGGCCTCTCGGCGCATTTCAAGGGCGCCGCCGGCCAGACCGCCGTTACGGTCGGGAACGGAACCGCACCGGTTGTGGCGCTCGAGAACATCTACCTCGACGGCGTCGTCGAGAACGCCTCCGCCCGGACGCTCGTCCTGCGCCACATCGACCACGGCGGGGTGCACGGCTCCGGCGCGGGCGCAACCCACGTCGTCGACGCCATCGGCAAGGGCTATCTCATCGGCCCGAAGCACCGTTTCTGGGGCCGCCAGATCAACTCGGAGTTCGGCAACGACCCGCTCTTCACGAACGAGGGGACGTCGTGGATTCTCGGCTTCAAGATGGAGAGCAGCACCCGCGGCGACAAGAACGGCAGCCTGGGAACGCCCTGCTTCCTGAACCGGAATGGCGGACAGTTGGAGATCTTCTCCGGCCTCCTGTACACGCTCGGGTCGAAGGCCGAGCATCGCCCCGCCGTTTCCGCCTTCACCAACGAGAAGGGCGCCATCGCCATCGCATACCGCCACAACGGCGTCCCCGCCACGTGGTACGACCGCATCCTGACCCTTGGCTCCGGTGCCGGGGCCGAGACCCTCCGCAGCGACCGCATCGGCGGACCGGGGAGGGCGCTGCTTTCGGATCGGAGGTGAGAACCTTCCATGACAAACCGGCTTGATTCAATGAACCAACCCCTTTCCTACTGCAACCCGCTGCCGCTCCCGGACTATCCCCGGGGCCGCTCCAGCATCCGCAAGGGACCCGGCGCGTCCGGCTTCCTGCAGGATCCGCCCCGCGACTACCGCGAGACCGCCGACCCGACCGTCCTCTACCACGACGGGCGCTGGTACCTCTACCCGTCCTGCGGCATGGCCTATGTGAGCGACGACTTCATCACATGGCGCCATGTCCCCATGGAGCCCTCCGACTGCGGCTACGCGCCGACCGTCGTGGAGCATCGCGGGCGCTTTCTCCTGACGGCGTGCGGGGCGCCGATCTACGAGGCGGACAACCCGCTCGGCCCCTTCCGCGTCCTCGGCCCGCTGCGCCTGCCCGACGGCTCGCCCGTCGA
>JAZUKQ010000011.1:0-6744 GCA_045643325.1 Kiritimatiellia bacterium
ACATCGCGCTCGTCGGCGGCAGGGGGACTTTCGACCTCTACGTCCGCGGCCGGCGACTCTCCCGCCACCCCGCGGGCGCCCCCGCCGCCCGGGGGCCTCCCGGCGCCGGCCGGAATTTCGCCTCCTTGGCGGAGTCCTAGGACACGCGCCCGGAATTTGATTTTCCGCGTATTCTGTCCGCATGACCACATAGATCCAATTTCCAAACATTGTGTTTCATCTCCTGTTGATACGACCGCCTCAACAGGTGCTTGGTACGCCGAGCCCCCTGCCAGCCATGCCTTTCACAAACCGCGTCAAATCGTTTGTCCTGATCAGAAAAGAGCGGATTCTCGACTTTCTCTTCGTCGTCTCCGATGCCGCGTCCGTCTTCTCAGCGTTTCTTGTCGCCTTTACACTCCGCCTGAAAACTCCAGTCATCGAGAATCTGCTGGACGCCGTCCCGTTTTTCCATCTCACCGACATCAACTACCGGCTCTTCCATCTGCGGACGTGGGAGAACCTCGTCTCGACGCTTGTTTTCGCCCTCTTCTACTACGCGCTGAACTCCCTCCAGTTCCTCTACCACGGCTACCGGCTCCTCCGCCGGCCCAAGGCGACCCCGAGAATCTTCCTCTCCAACTTCATTCTGTTTCTCGCCATCACGACGCTCTCGGCGTTCTCGAAGGAGCCGCTTCTCCCGCGCTCGTACATTCTGCTTTTCTACGGACTGAACATCTTCTTTACTCTTTTCTTCCGTTGCAGCATCCGCGCCATCCTCCGCTTCATCCGGAAAAAGACCGATGCCCTGAACACGCCGTGTGTCATCGTCGGAGACACAAAAGAGGGCCGCGCGATCCGCAAATTCCTCGAAACCTACAAGCCCCACGGGAACGTCTTTCTGGATCTCGTTCCTTCGGAGTCCGTTACCTCCTCGACGGAGAGATTCCGGGAATATCTCGAGACGGTCGGACGGCCTGACGGGAAACACGTTCCGGGAAGGTCCGTTGCCCGGTGCGTGTTCATCGCGGATCCGTCGCTCAGCCTCAATACGATCATGTCGCTTCTCAGCGCGACCTCCGCATACCGGAACATCGCCTGCCGCATCGCGCATCCGGTGCTTACGATGCTTGCCATCAAAATCCGCATTCCGTGCGACGACATCCTCGGCACGCCCTGTTTCCATTTCGACGCGTTCGACGCGAGCCTCAAATCCTCCTGGTGGCGTATCCTCATTTCCCGCGCGCTCGCCGCGGTCGCTCTCGTCTGCCTCTCCCCGGTCTTTCTCCTCGTGGCGCTGGCGATCAAGCTCGACGACGGAGGACCCGTTTTCTTCCGGCAGATCCGCTACGGCATCAACCGGCGCGAGTTCAAGATGTTCAAGTTCCGGACCATGTGCGTGAACGCGGAGGCCATGCAGGCGGCCCTCGAATCCAAGAACGAGATGGGCCGGGGCGGACTTTTCAAAATCAAAAACGATCCCCGTCTCACAAAAATCGGGGCGTTCCTCCGCAAGACCTCGATCGACGAGTTCCCGCAGTTTATCAACGTCCTCCTCGGCGACATGCGCGTCGTCGGTCCGCGTCCCCTGCCGACCCGCGACCTCGAGAACTATTTCCGGATCTGGCACTTCGACCGGCATCTCGGCTATCCCGGCATCACCTGTCTCTGGCAGGCCTCCGGACGCTCCACGCTCGATTTCGAGACCATGTGCGCTCTCGACATCTACTATGTCCGGAACTCCTGCTGGCCGCTCGACGTCATCATCCTCTTCCAGACCGCCCTCGGCATGCTCAACGGCCCCGGAGCGTACTAGCCCGCCGCGGCGCCCGACCAACCCCGAGTCCTTTCTCAACGAATGTTCCGAAAATCCCCCTTGCGCCTGGCCGTCCTCGTCCTGGCCTGCCTCGCCATGAACTCCTCCGCCCTGTCAGACTCCGACCTCCGGGCCCGCCTTACGGAAGCGCGCGGCTACGGGCTTCCGAAAGACGGTCTCCTGCTCGTCGCGGACACCGCCACGCAGACGCTGACCGTATTCGACGGCGATACCATCGTGAGCCGTCTTCTCATGTCCACGGCGGTCGCCGGAACCGGAAACCGGGAGAATTCCAACCAGACGCCCCTCGGTTGGCACCGCGTCGAGGAACGGTTCGGAGCCGGCGAACCGATCGGACGTGTCTTCAAAAGCAGGGCGCCGCAACGCGAACTCGTCAAAGAATTCACCGCGGCCGAGAGCGGAGACTATGTTCTCACGCGGATTCTCTGGCTCCGGGGACTCCAGCCCGGCTACAACGCGGGGAAAGGCATAGATAGCCATGACCGCTGCATCTATCTTCACGGGACCAACCAAGAGCATCTGCTCGGGACGCCCGCCTCGCACGGATGCATCCGCCTCGCCAACGCGGACATTGTGGAGCTCTTCGACCGCGTCGCCTCCCGCGAATGCTGGTGCCTGATTCAATAGGCGCCGCTGCCTCCGGTTCCCGCTCCGTTCGAAGCGCGCGGATTCAGTCCGTTGCCCGTTTCCCCGCGCCCTCCATATCCAAGGCGCCCCGCTCTTCCGCGTTGATGAGAAGATTCGCGACCATCGCCCCGATGGACATCGTCTGAAGGCTCGCAGCGTCCATGGGATCGTCAAGGACGAGTTTTCCTCCCGCCAACCCCAGGACGCGGGAGAAAAGGGCGCCGCTGTCGTCCGGCGTATGCGAGGCGAAGATAACGGTGCGGTGCTCGCGCGTCTGCCGGAGAACATCGTAGAATTTCCGCCGCTGCACGGCGTCTACCGCGGCCAACGGGTCGTCGAGAAGAAGCACCGGAGGGTCGGATAGCAGCGCGTCGGCGAGCGACACACGGGCGCGCACACCGTGCGAGACGTTCCGGATCAGGTCCGCGCGGGACTCGCCTAGACCGCAGATGTCCACGACCCGGGTAAACGCCCTCCGGAGATCGCCGCCGTAGATTCCTTTGAGCCGACCGCGGAACCGGAGATATTCGCCCACCTTCATCTCGTCGTAGAGGGGACATCCCTCGGCCACATAGCCGATATGCCTGCGGATATCCGTCGACGCGTCCGCGTCGTCGTAGAAAAGCGGAAGCCCGTTGATTTTCCCGCGTCCGGTCTCCGCCGGAGCATATCCCGACAGAATCCGGAGGAGAGTCGTCTTTCCCGCGCCGTTGGCGCCGGTCAGCAGCGCGACCTCCCCCGTGTCCAAATGGAACGAGACCCGGTTGAGAACCGTTTTTGTCCCAAACCGGCGGGTAATGCCCTCGACGTCGATCATTCCGGCTTGCCCTTTTCCTCGATGCCCTGAGCGGGTTGGGCACGTTTCCCGATCCGGATGACATACACGGCGAACACGACCGCGACCAACGCGCCGAGCGCGACCGCGTACTTGACCGGCATGCCGCCGGGAACAAGTCCGACAGGCTGGCCGTATGCCGGAGAGGTCCACAGGATGAACGAGACGACGACCGTCGTCATGAACATACCGGGAATGAGCGCGACGAGAGACTTCGCGAATCCCCTGCCTTGGCGGAGAAGCCACACCGTGCAGGCCATAAGCGTCGTCGCGGAAAGAACCTGATTGCCCCAGGCGAAATAGTTCCAAAGATGCCCGAAGGTCTTCGCGCTCTGATTAGACCACCAGAGAAGCAGCGCCACGACCACAATCAACGGCACGCAGATCGTAATACGGCTGACGAGCCGCTCCTGAGGGACGCGGAACATCTCCGCGAGACTCAAGCGCGTGCTCCGGAGCGCCGTGTCGCCGCTCGTGACGGCAAGAATGACGACCGCGAGCACCGTGATACCGCCCATCCATTTTCCGAGAAAGTGCGTCGTGATATGGCCGAGAACGACGGCGGGGGCCTTCTCGAGGTCGGCTGGGAACAAGTTGTAGATGGCGAGCGCCGCCGCGGCCCAAATCATGGCGATGACGCCCTCGGCGATCATCATGCCGTACCAAGTCGCGCGCGCCTCGCGCTCGGAGCGCATCGTCCGGGCCACGATCGGCGACTGCGTCGCGTGGAATCCGGAGATGATGCCGCATGCGATGGTGACAAAAAGCAGCGGGAAGAGCGGACTCCGCCCGCCCGCGTCGAACGTCTCGGATTTATACCTCAGGAAGTCCGCGCCCTCCCGGAGCAACTCGGGATTTTTGAATCCGGCGACGACGAGCGCGCCGCAGATCGCGACCGATCCGATGAGAAGCATCGCCCCGAAAAACGGATAGAGCGTCCCGATGATCTTGTCGACCGGAAACAGCGTCGCAAGGACATAATAGACGAAAATGACGCCGACAATTCCCCAAAACGCGTCCGCCCCCGGGAAAAACTGTTTCGCCGTCAACTGCGCGGGAATATTGATGAAGACGGCGACGACCAACATCAAAATGACGACAAGGAACGTGACGAACGGAGCGGACCACCGGCGGCCCAGATTGTTCTGGATGATTTTCGGAAGGTTCGCGCCGTTGCTCCGGATCGAGACCATTCCGCCGAGAAAATCGTGGACCGCGCCGGCCAGCACACAACCGGCGGGGATGATGAGAAGCGCGATTTTCCCGAACTTGATGCCGGCGATGACGCCGATGACCGGTCCCACCCCCGCGATGTTCAAAAGTTGAATGAGATTATTTTTCCATTTAGGAAGCGGAACATAGTCCACACCGTCGGGATGCGCCATGGCGGGCGTCGTCCGGTCGTCCGGCCCGGCAATCCACTCGATGAACTTCCCGTATGTGAAATATCCGAGAATCAGAAACGCGATGCCGCCAAGAAACCAGAGCATTTTTTACCTGCGGATTTGATTGTAAAGAAATGTTGCCCGCCGTCGGCCGCCGTCGCCGGAAACAGGCCGGCGACGGCTTCAAACAAACCGCCGCCGGCCACCGCGGACGACCGCGCGCGGCGGATTTTACACCGTTTCAGTGCGAGATCAGACGCTATGCCCCGGTGTTGAAGGTGTTCGAGAGGTCGACAGACACGCCGCTTCCGCTCGATTTCTTCTGGAATTTCGAGGTGGCGATCAGCTTTTTGAGATGCTCCTCGTAGACAACCGGGTCGAGAGGCAGCTCTACCGTGGTCCCGGTGAAAGAGGAGTAGAGCATCGAGGTCGCGAGCTCGACGGAATGAATCCCCTCCTCGGCAGGAGCGATCAGGGGCTTCCCGTCGAGAATCGCCTCGACAAAGTTCCGGAGGATGCCGTTGTGCTGCGGACCAGAGCCGTCCGCCGGGATGTCGATCTCCCACTTCTCAGGAGTCGCGAAACCGCCGGGATTCGTCCGGATGAACTCCGACTGCGGAACCGTATTGCGCGTCCAATGAATTTTCCCGTTCTCGACGACGATCTTCCCGCGCTCGCCGCAGACCTCAAGACGGTTCGTGCCCGGAGCTTCTCCGGTCGTGGTGACGAACACGCCCGTCGCGCCGTTCGGGTACTCGAAATACGCCGTCACCTCGTCCTCGACCTCGATGTTGTGGCGCTTGGCGATGTTGCAAAACGCGCGCACCGTCTTCGGCATGCCGCAGAGCCACTGGAGAAGGTCCAGCTGGTGGGGGCACTGGTTGAGGAGGACTCCGCCGCCCTCGCCGGCCCATGTGGCGCGCCAGTCGCCGTTGTCGTAGTAGGCCTGCGTGCGGAACCAGTTGGTGATGATCCAGTTGACGCGGGTGATCTCGCCGAGCTCGCCGTTTTTGATGATCTCGCGAAGCTTGATGTAGTGCGGATCCGTGCGCTGGTTGAACATCGCGGAGAACTTGACGTTCGGATCTTTGTGCGCGGAGATAAGACGCAGGGCGTCGGCCTTATGGACGGAAATCGGCTTCTCGACGACCGTATGGATTCCCTGCGAAAGGGCGTCCGCTCCGATGGTCGTATGGAAATAATGCGGCGTGGCGACAATCACAGCGTCCACCTCTCCGGAGCGGATGAGCTCGGCGGAGTCGGTGAAACGCTTGATGGAGGCGTCGTATTTCTCCATCTTGGAAGGGTCGAGATCACAGATGGCGGTAAGTCGGGCGCGAGCGACGTCGCCCTGAAGAAGGTGCTTGGCGTGGGTAGACCCCATGCCGCCGACACCGATGATGCCAAAACGGACTTCTTTCATGAATTTAACCTTTGTAAAGATAGATGGAAGGAAGGGAAGTTCCGAAATTATAGCACAAAACGGAGAGGTGGTTCGAAGAAATATTTACGGACCATATTCGGAGCCAGAGGTTTCTTCATGAAGAATCCTAACAATCCGCTCGATCCTCTCGAACGGCTATTTCATCGTCGGATGCGGACTCGCCGGAACCGCACTTGGTCTTCCACGCGAAATGCCAAAATATATCCATAAGGGACGCCAAAAACTCCGCGACCTTATCGCCTCGGAGGGAAAGATTTCCGACGCCCACACTCACGGAAACTGATTCGGGATCCGGGATGGAATAAAATAAATCGGAGCGAAAAAACTCCACGCGATCGAGACATCGCCGCTTGGCGACTGTGCCGGGACCCAATGCGCGAGAGACTCCTTGCCTTAGACAACGCCCGTCGCGGACGCCGGCGGGGGCGATCCGCCCCTGGGTCCTCGGAACGGCGGGAAGTTCCTTTCGGGAAGGAGGTTCCGGAGGGAGGTCCGTCCCCCCCCTCCGCCGGGCGGCGCGGGGGCGCGGGTTAAAAAGAAAAACCCGGCGCCGTGCTACCCTCCCGCAGGCGACTCCTGCAGTACTCTCGCCGATGAGGTCCTTAACTTCCGTGTTCGGAATGGGAACGGGTGTGAC
>JAZUKQ010000012.1:0-7178 GCA_045643325.1 Kiritimatiellia bacterium
TTGTTGTTGTGCGGCAAGCCTTTCGTGACATTTAGAACGACGCGGGACTTTTTCCACGCCGGGGAAATCGACCTATTCCATGCGGGAAACGAGGCCCTCCTAAGATGCATGGTCCGGTACATTTCCGGCCGCCCGAAAAAGTGCCTGGGCAGATCCGAGACAGCTCCGCCTAGGGCTTGGCCAGGCGTAGAACAACGCATTGGGGCACACATATCCAACAACACAAACTCTCGTTCCGCAAAAAAAGCGGGATAAGTGTGCCCTTTGCTCCCCCTTGACCTGTCGGGAAAAACACGGGAAAATTAACGCCGATTCCGCGTCCGGACCGCGTTGGTCCGTTCATTCCAACCCAGATTCCGCCATGCTTACACGCTCTCCCTTCAATCCCGTCCTTTCGGCCAAGGACATCCCCTACCCCGCGAGCCTCATCTTCAACGCCGGCGTCTGCAAATGGCAGGGCCGTTACGTCATGGTTTTCCGGAACGACTACGGCTACGGCGAGACCGCGCCCGGCCGGTTCACCGGCACCAACATCGGCGTCGCGACCTCTCCCGACGGCATCCATTGGACTCCGGCGCCACGGCCCTGGATCGAGTGGAACGACGAGGAGATCATCCGCGCCTACGACCCCCGTCTCACCGCGTTCGAGGACCGCGTCGTCATGTGCTTCGCGGTCGACACCCGCCACGGCCTCCGCGGCGGCATCGCGACCACGACCGATTTCGTCGACTGGCACGTCGGGTCCCTCTCGACGCCCGACAACCGCAACATGGCCGTCTTCCCGGAGAAAATCAACGGGAAATACGCCCGGCTCGAGCGTCCGATGCCCATCTATTCGCGCGGACACCGCGACCGCTTCGACATCTGGTACTCCGATTCCCCCGACCTCGCCTACTGGGGTAACTCGCATCTTGTCCTCGGCGTCGAGGACGTCCCCTTCGCCAACGACAAACTCGGTCCCGCCGCCCCGCCCGTCAAGACGCCCAAAGGATGGCTCGCCACATTCCACGGAGTCGATATCGACCCCACGCGCGGCAAAAACGGCTGGGAGGACAAGTGGACCAAGCGCTACCACGCCGGCCTCATGCTGCTCGACCTCGAGGAGCCCTGGAAGGTGATCGGCATGTCCAAGGAGCCCATCCTCACTCCGACCGAGCCCTACGAGCACACGGACGGCTTCCGCCTGGACGTCATCTTCCCCGGCGGAATGATTCTCGAGCCCTCCGGCGAGGTGAAGCTCTACTACGGCGCGGCCGACACCGTCGAATGTCTCGCGACGGCCGACGTCGCCGACCTCCTCGCCCTCTGCGGCGCGTGATTTCGGACACATGATTCCGCCGCGGCGCGCCGCCCTCCCCGGCGCGCGCCCTTAGTGGCGGGGCGGCGGATTTTGGGGTATAATACCGGTTCTTTCACGGACTGTTCCCGAACCCCCGACTGATTTCATGAGCGCCGCGCCTCCGGCCAAGGATAAAAAGAGCGAAGAGGGCATGCGCAAGGACCTCGGCAAGATGCTGAGGTTCGTCGCCCCGTTCCGCCGCCGCATCGTATTCCTCGTCGTCTTCACCATGGTGATGTCGTTCGTCATCATGCTCCCTCCGCTTTTCACGCGGACGGTCATCAACGAGGTGATCGACGGAGGACGCGCGGAACTCGTTCCGTCCCTGCTCTTCTTCTCGCTCGCGACTCCCCTGCTCTACCACCTGATGGGGTTCGTGCAGGTGATGGGCGTCGCCTTCATCGGCCAGCGGTTCGTCATGGATCTCCGGATGGCTGTCTACCGGCACCTCATGGAGCTCCACCTCGGATTCTACGGGAACCACAATACCGGCAAGATCATCAACCGGCTCATGGGCGACAGCTCCGAGATGCAGCAGGTGCTCGACACCACGTCCATCCAGGTCGTCTCCGACCTCGTCTGCTCGCTCTTCGCGATCGGCGCGACGTTCTACCTCAACTGGCGCCTCGCCATCCCCCTCCTCGGACTGGTCGTCCTCTTCGTCGTCAACTTCAAGTTCAACCGCCGCCGCCTCTTCATCGCCGGCCGCCGCGTCCGCAACACGGGCGACCGCCTCGCGGGACTCGTCCAGAACTCGCTCACGTCGAACATGACGATGAAGACCTACGGGACGGAAGACCGCGAGGGGGCGCGGTTCAACGTCCAGTCGCTCACCACGGCGGCGCACAGCAACGACCTCTGGGACACGAACGTCGATTTCCACACCAACACGGCGCTTCTCCAGGAGGTGGGCCGCGTCGGCATCTATTTTCTCGGCTGCGCGATGATTCTCGCCGACGCCGCGGACTACGGCGATGTCACCGCCTTCTCCGCCTACGCGATGCAGATTCTCGGCCCCGCCGTGCGCTTCTCCATGCTCGCCGAGCGGCTTCAGAACGTCGGCATCTCCTCCTCGCGCCTTTTCGAGATTCTCGACGAGCCCGTCCAGATCCTCGACCGTCCCGGCGCGCGCCGCGTCAAGCACGTCGAGGGAAAGGTCGATTTCGACCATATCGCCTTCTCCTACATCCCGGAGCGGCCGGTCCTCACCGAGTTCGACCTCCACATCTCCCCCGGCCAGACCGTCGCGCTCGTCGGCCCGACCGGGTGCGGAAAAACGACGGTCCTCTCGCTCCTCATGCGCTTCTTCGAGGTCAATTCCGGCGCGATCCGCATCGACGGGCTCGACATCCGCGACTTCCGGCTCGACAGTCTCCGCGCGCAGTTCGGCATCGTCCTTCAGGAGTCCCTGCTCTTCACGCTGTCCATCGCCGACAACATCCGCTACGCGCGCCCCGGCGCCACGATGGAGGAAGTCCGTCACGCCGCGGAAATCGCGGAGATCGACCGCGACATCCAGAAGCTCCCCCAGGGCTATGACTCGCTTTACGGCTCCCGCGACATCCAGCTCTCCGTCGGGCAGAAACAGCGCATCTCCATCGCCCGCGCCGTGCTCGCCGACCCGGCCATCATCATCATGGACGAGGCCACGAGCTCCCTCGACAGCGAGTCCGAGCTCGCGATCCAGCGGGCGATGACACGTTTCCTCAAGAACCGCACGTCATTCATCGTCGCGCACCGCCTCTCGACCATCCGCGACGCCGACCGCATCGTCCTTCTCGGGGGCGGAGGCATCGTCGAGACGGGCCGCCATGAGGAGCTGATGGCCATCCCGAACGGGAAATACAAGGACCTGTACGAGAAACACGCCGGAAAGGGGGTCATCGAAGATGAGGACGAATAGCCTCTTCGGACTCGGCGCGTACTTCAGCGGGCGCAACGAGCGCCGCTACTCCCCCTACCGCCCCGACATCGAGGTCCAGGACACGAGCAACGGCGCCGCGTTCATCCTGCGGTTCATGCGGAAGTACCTGTTTCCCTACAAGTGGAAGCTCTCGGTCTACATTCTCATCAGCACCCTCTCCGCGGGCTCGGTCTACATCATGGCCTATTACGGCAAGGTCGTGGTCGACGACATCCTCGTCATCAACCCGCCCGCCGTCGTCGCGCTGCGCGACAATCCGGAGGCCGGCCGGACCCGCGCGGCCGACGCGCCCGCCGTCCGCGCCCGGCGCGGCTCCACGCGTCTGCTGAGCGCCGATACCCCGGAGGCCCGCTTCCGGGCCCCCAGCGGCCGGGCCTCCGAGTCGTACCGCGCCGAGACGGCCTCCCGCCGTCCGCCCGACGCCGGCCGCCGGCTCTTCATCCTCTTCGTCGTCTATCTCGGGACGATCGTCACCCTCAACCTGCTCCACCGGCTCTCCGCGAAGACCCGCAACGTCGTCGCCGCGCACATCATGTACGACGTCCGCGCCGACCTGTACAAAAAGATCGTCGGCCTGAAACTGAGCTTCCACCAGCGCTATACGCCCGGCCGGCTCATGGCCCGCATCCTCTCCGACGTCGATGTCGTCCAGGCGCAGCTCCTCGACCTCATCTGCGGATTCATCAGCAACTCCGTGATGTTCGCCGTCGGTCTGACGATCCTCTTCTCGCTCGACGTCCCCTGCGCGGTCATCGCCCTCGTCTGCACCGTCCCGTACTTCCTGATCCGCTGGCGCCTCCGCCGCCCGATGAAGCGCATCTTCCGCGAGATCCGGCATACCAACGCCTGTCTCTGGGGCCTCGTGTCGCAGAAAATCGACGCCATCAAGGCCGTCTACGCCTACGGCATGGAGAAGGCGGAGATCCGCAACTTCTTCGAGATGTCGGCCGTCATGCAGCGCGACTCGATGCAGCGGCAGTTCTACGGCGCCACGCTCAACCTCGCCTCCCAGGGCATCGCCATCGGCGCCAACGTGGGCGTGTTCTTCTACTGCACGTACCGCGTCCTGGACGGCGACATGTCGTTCGGCAAGATGACGTTCGTCCACACCGCGGTCGTCAGCCTCTTCACCTACGTCACGGCCTTCGCCCAGCTCGTCAACATGGTCTACAACGCGAGCGCCGTCGTCCACCGCGCCACCGCGATGCTCGAGAACAAAGAGGAGATCCCCGAGGATCCCGAGGCCGAGGACATCCCGCTCGGAGTCCCGCAGGAAATCACGGTCGACGACCTCAGTTTCCGGTATTCCGACTCCGCGCCCTGGGCGCTCCGCGACATCTCGTTCCGCGTCCAGCCCGGCGAGTGGCTCTGCGTCACGGGCCCCTCCGGATCGGGCAAATCCACCCTGCTCCACCTGCTCTCCCGCCTCTATACCCCGACCTCCGGCTCGATTCTCATCGGGAAACTCAATCTCGAGAAGGCGACGATCGACTCGCTCCGGAACTTCATGGCGATGGCTCCGCAGGAGCCGCAGATCCTCTCCGGAACGGTCCGCGACAACATCTCCTACGGCTTCCCCGAGGCGACTCCGGACCAGATCATGGAGGCGGCGAAGGCGGCGGACTGCCATGACTTCATCATGACGCTCCCGGTGCAGTACGAGACCATCGTCGGCGAGCGCGGCACGACCCTCTCCGGCGGACAGCGCCAGCGCATCTCGCTCGCCCGCGCGCTCATGGCCAACCCCGACGTCCTCCTGCTCGACGACTGCACCTCGGCGCTCGACGCCGCGACGGAGCGCAAGATTCAGGAGACGTTCATGCGCCTTCTTCCGGGCCGCACGGCGGTCATCGTCTCCCAGCGTGTGTCGATGGCGACACGCTGCTCGCACATTCTCGTCCTCGAAGAAGGCCGGATGACCGAGTTCGGGACGCACGAGGAACTCCTCGCCAAAGGCGGCTTCTACGCCCGCCTGGTCGCCCAACAGACCGGCCACGCGCAGAAATAGACGGCAGAGAGGCATTCCCGGGGGACGCGCGCGAACGCGCTCCACGGCGCCCCTTTCGCCCCTTCGGACTTCTCGGCTCCTCGGAACATCCGGGCCGTGCGCTTCCACGCGCGTATACGCGCGTTTGCGCTTGCGCGCACGCGGGAAACATGATATAATACCCCCATTTCGTAGGCCCTCCGGGACCTCGATTTTGTTTTTACCTCTGTCCGTTCCCCCTTTCTTTCCCGCGCGTCGCGCGCCACGAATCACGAGCCGACTCCACGAGCCATGTCCGAAGACACCCAGCCCACCCCGTCTCCCGCCTCCGCGGGCGCCTATAACACCGTCACCGTCCTCAAAGGCCTGGAGGCCGTCCGCAAGCGCCCCGCCATGTATATCGGCGACACCTCCACGCGCGGCTATCACCACTGCGTCTACGAGGTCGTCGACAACGCCATCGACGAGGCCATGGCCGGCTACTGCACGGACATCCATGTCACGCTTTCCGGCGACAACGTCTGCACGGTGACGGACAACGGCCGCGGCATTCCGGTCGACACCATGCACGACCCGGCCGATCCCACCATCGACGGAAAGTCCGCGCTCGAGATCGCCCTCACCCACCTTCACGCCGGCGGCAAGTTCGGCGACGGGAGCGGCTACAAGGTTTCCGGAGGCCTCCACGGCGTCGGCACCAAGTGCGTCAACGCCCTCGCCGAACGCATGCAGGTCCAGGTGAAGCGCTACGGGAAGCTCCATGAGATCGCCTTCTCCCGCGGCAACATCACGGAACCCTTCAAAGTCGCCGGCGAGGTCCCCGCCTCCGAAACCGGCACGCTCGTCACGTTCCGCCTCGACGACACGATTTTCAAGGACGCCGACGAGGAACCCTGCGCGTTCTCCTTCGACACGCTCGCCGACCGCTTCAGCCAGCTCTCCTACCTCAACCCCGGCGTCCGCATCACGTTCCGGGACGAGCGCGACGGATTCCCCTCCCAGGAGAAGGTCTTTCACCACGCCGACGGCATCCGCGAGTGGGTCGCCGACCTGATGGAGGACGGCCGGCCCATGCTTCCCGAGGTCTTCACGCTCACCCGGAAGGTCCCCTACAAGGTCACCAACCCCGAGAACCCCGCCGGTCCCAAGGTCGAGCGCTTCCTCGAAGTCGATCTCGCCGTCCAATGGGCCGAAAAAACGACCGGCTACACGCTCCTCTCCTTCACCAACAGCATCTGGACGCACGAGGGCGGCACCCATGAGCGCGGTATGAAGGAAGGCCTCTCCAATGTCTTCAACGTCTACATGAAGGAGAACGCCAAGGAGTGGAAGGCCGGCGGCAGGAAAGGCGAGAAGATCGCCGAGGAGAAACTGGAGGACGACGACATCCTCCAGGGGGCCCGCGTCATTCTCTCCGTCCGCATCTCCGATCCGCAGTTCGAAGGACAGACCAAGACGAAGCTCGGCAACGCCGAGGCCCGCAAACTCACCCGCGAGGCCGTCCAGGAGATCTTCCGCGAGTATTTCGAGGAAAACCGCGTCCAGGCCGTCGCCCTCGTCCAGAAGGCCATCGACGCCCGCGAGCTCCGCAAAAAGATCGCCGACGCCACCGAGCGCATCAAGGGAGACGCCGGAATGGGCGCGTTCAAGGGAAAGCTCCGCGACTGCTTCTCCCGCAACCGCCAGCTCTGCGAGCTCTTCCTCGTCGAGGGCGACTCGGCCGGCGGCTCCGCGAAAAAGGGCCGCGACGCCGCCACCCAGGCCATCCTCCCGCTCCGCGGCAAGGTCCTCAACGTCTGGAAGGCCGCCGAGAACCGCATCTTCGAGAATAACGAGATCCGCTCGCTGATCACCGCCATCGGCGCGGGATACGAGCTCTCGCAGGACGTCGGATTCGGCGAGCCGGCCGCCGAGGCCGCGGAGGCCTC
>JAZUKQ010000013.1:0-12829 GCA_045643325.1 Kiritimatiellia bacterium
GACCTCACGGCGCCGCAGCACCTCGAAGATCTTCCGGCACTCCTCCGGCGTCGGCTTGTGCCGGACGCTCCCCAGCGCCGACGACGGCGTCGCCGCCACGGTCTCCAGCGTCTTCGCGGGCACCTTCCGCAGGTCGATGAAATCCTCCTTGAGAATGCCGTCGATGCCATGGCGCGCGCCGTAGAGGGCGCCGACGCCTTCGGTCGCCCGGGCGGCAAGCACCGCCCCGACCAGGCTCTGGTTGATGACCATCGACGGTCCGCCGCTCTGGGCGATGACCACGTTTCGCTTCGTTTTCATGCTACGTCCTCCAACGGCGGTGGCTCCACAGGTACTGCTCGGGGGCGGAGCGGATGTAGTCCTCGAGAACATGGTTGAGTTCCGTCATGATCCGGACGGCATCGGCCTCCTTGTCGTCGGTGCGTGTCCACCGGAGCGGCTCGGAAAGGACGACACGGAGTTTCATCGGGGCGGTCCGGATCCCGCATCCGCAGACGATCGGGCAGCGTGTGGCGAGGTGGAGACGGGCCGGGGACGAGACGGTCTGCGCGGGGACGCCGAAGAAGGGGACTCGGACGAAATGGCTCGCGGCATGCTGGTCGATGAGCAGGGCGAGACCCTTGCCCGAGCGGAGCGCGCGGAAGAGGCTCATCGGGTCGGCGGCGTGCTTCTCGACGATCTCCATTCCGCGGCGAGGGTTCCGTTTGGCGAGAAGTTTCCGGAAATAGGGGTTGTCCATCGTCCGGGCGACGGCGACGAGCGGCTTGAGATAGGAGAAGGCGGTGCCGGTCATCTCCCAGTTGCCGAGATGCGGGGTGACGAAGATGATCCCCTGGGAAGAATTATCCAACAGCTCCCGGGTGGCGGGCGGCAGGACGAGCTCGAGATGGTCGTCGAGCGTCTTCTCGGTCAGGGTGCGTGTCGCGACAAGCGCCTCGACGGAGAGCGTGGCGAAGTGCCGGAACGAGGCGCGGGCGATTTCGCGGGCACGGCGCGGATCGTCGGTGATTTTCGCGAGGAGGATGTTGGAGACCGCGAGCCGCCGCCGCCGGAAGAGCAAGGCGTAGGCGAGATCGCCGACTCCGCGCGCGAAGCAAAGAGAAAGGCGGAGCGGGACATGGTCGACAACCTTCATGCCGATCCAGGCGAGCGCGGCCTCCACCCCGTTCTTGAGGGCCGACCGCGGCATGGATTATTTCTTCGGCTTGACGAACTTGACGGTCTCGGGGTCTTCCCAATTCGAGAGAGGAAGCACGACGTGCTCGGACTTGACGCCGTCCGGCCAGATGGCATACATCTCGATGGTGCTGTAGTTCGCCGTGAAGGACTCGACGTCTCCGGGCTTCTTGACCATCGGCCCCGTGATCCACCGATAGCTGGGACGGCCCTTGCCGCGAACCCGGATGAGGGCTCCGCCCTGGTCGGAGGTCACTTTGACGGTGGAGACGCACCCCACGGCGGAAAGCAGCAGGACAAGTCCGAAAGAGATGGTGGCGATGAACTTTTTCATGGGGATGAATCGGAGGCTGAAAAGGTGAAAATGATATTCTACCCGAAAATCCGTGTTCCCGCCATACAATTTCGGAGAAGGGGGGGCATTGCGTCAGAATAAAGGACACCAAGCGGGACCGGAGGCGAAAAACAGGCAAATCCCTTTCGTCAAATGCCGGACACCGTGTATCATGGAGCCATGAATACTATGAGCCGAACAGCAACGCATGAATACATCCTGCGCCAGCGGGAGGACTACATCGGAGAACTCGACAAGCGAAAAAGGGGCAGGATCCTGGACGAAGTATGCCGCATCACAGGACTTGACCGCAAATACGCGTGCAGGCTTCTCCGGGGAAAACGCGAGTACAAAGTACGCCCAGGAAGAGGGAAGACCTACTCCCGGGCGGCGGAAAAGCTCCTCGTCCAGCTTTGGACCGGGACAGGATGTCCATGCACGAAATACCTTGTGTGCCTCCGAGAGAGAGGACTGAAGGACCTGGCGCGGCTGCAGAACGTCCCCGACGACTTGGCCGCGCAGGTCCTTTCCATGAGCGCCTCGACCATGGACCGCGTCCTGCGCGGCAAGGAGCGTCCGGCTAAAGTATGGGGAAGGCGCAACCGCAGGTCCGGCGCGAACAACGGGGTCAAGGACAGCATCCCCTGCGAATCGGGAGAACGGACGCCGGCCTGCGAGGTTCAGCCCGGAGACATCCAGGTGGTCCGGCTGGAGACCCAGAGGGCGCTCGCGCTGCTGCTGGAGGCCGTCAACACGTACAACAACTATTTCCGTCCCTGCGTGATGCTGGTCGAAAAGAAGAAGCGCCCGGACGGAAAGGGCTACCGCTGCCGCTACGACCGGCCCAGGACGCCGGCGCAGCGGGCGATGGAATGCGGGGTTCTGACGCCGGAGCAGACCCGGAAGATCCAGAAGGTCCTCGCGGAGACGAACGTGGTCCATCTGGTCGAGCTTATCCAGAAGCGCCGGAATCATCTGCTCCGGCTGCTCCGTAGCGGAGATGTGCGGGACGCCGCCCGCGGCTCCGTGGAGACGGAGGACTCGGCGCTCGCGCCGCCAGCAGGCCAGCGGCGAGAATCGCACTTATCCCGTTTTTTGAGTGAGGGGATGAAGACAGTTGGTGTCCAGCAATCCTTTTGTGACGGCAGGAAGGTCGCTGGACTTTTTTCGCGCCATAAAAAACGCGCGGTGCCGCACGGCCGACGGGCGGGCTCGCCGAAAATGAAATTACGGTGCGGAAAGTTTTTCGATGGACGGAAGTTTGCAGAAAACGCGCGGCACCGGGCGGCCGGCGGGGGGGGCTCGACGGAAATGAAATTACGGTGCGGAAAGTTTTTCTAGAGGCGGAAGTTTGCCGAAAACGCGGAGGCACAAGGCAACCGGCGGGGCGGGCGGAGGGGGGGCTTCTCCAGACGGAAATCCCCGGTGGTCCGAATCGCGGAACTCGGTCCGTGCTTGGCGAAGAACACGGTCAGGCATCTCTCGAACCGCCCGAAAAACTCGCCGGAACGGACCTGCGGCAACTCCGGCAGGTGCAGGAACTGACGTAGACATAGAACAGCGCCCGGCCCGCACGTACAACCAGCGGCAAATACTCGTTTTATGAAAAGCGGGATATGTGTGGAGAATGGGGGGTGGAGACCGGACGGCGACTGTGATATACTTTGTCTTTTAGGGAAGTTTTTATTCCGATTCGTCTGGATCGCACACATGAAACGATTTTTGCGCATACTGTCTTCCGTCACCGCGTTCGTCTCCGCTGCGGCATGGTGCTCCGCGGCCGGATTCGCCCAAAATCTGGGCTCCCCCGACGACCCGATCGAGGTCATGGCCAACTCCGCGAGCTACAGTTGGGACTCGGACTGGGTCGAGTTCACCGGAAACTCCCGGATCAAGTCGAACGGGAACGAGCTCCGCGCCCAGACCATCCGCTTCAACCGCAAGACACGCGACGCCGAGGCCCTCGGCCAGGTCACGTTCCTCGGCGCCCAGGGCGAGCACTGGACGGGCGAGAACCTCAAGGTCAACCTCCGGAATCCCAAGGTCCCCACGCTCCAGACCGGGCGCATGACGGCCTACTACAACCCGTTCTACGTGGAAGCGGAGAAAAGCGCCGCGAAAAACAACCGGTACTATGCCCAGAACGTCACATTCACGACGTGCACCAACGCCCCCGGACACCGCCACTATGAACTCCGCGCCCACGACGCTACGATTGTCCCCGACGACGACCTGACGGCCCACGGCGCGGTCCCGTACCTCTTCGGTGTTCCGTTTTTCTACTGGCCGTACTTCTGGAAAGACCTCCACAACCACTACGGCTTCCGCTTCTACCCGGGCTACCAGAGCACCTGGGGCGCCTACCTCCTCTCGATCTACAAGTTCCGCATGTGGCGCCTCGACGACGAGAACTGGGGCGATTCCCGCACCCTCTTCGACATGCGGAGCAAGCGCGGCATCGCGTACGGCGAGCGGATCAACTGGTATTCGACCTCCGTCGGCGACGGAGAGCTCGAGGGCTACATGATCCAGGACGACTACGACAAGCTCGAGGACGAAGGCGTCGAGGACACGGAACGCTACCGCGTGAAATTCGAGCACGAGGCCACGCTCTCCGACGACGACAGCCTCCTCCTGAAGGCCCTCTACGTGAGCGACGACCGGGTCATGCGCGACTTCTTCGAGGACGAGTACGAACTCAGCCCCCAGCCCGAGAACTACGCGAGCTACACCCACACCGGGAAGTCCTACGCGTTCGGCGCGCTGGGCGTCGCCCGCCTCAACGACTTCTACACCCAGGTGGAGCGGCTCCCCGAGCTTTGGCTGAACATCAACCAGCAGGAGGTCGGCGACGCCACGGGCGTCTTCTACGAGAGCGAGACCGCCGGCGCCTTCCTCCGCAAACGTTTCGACGAGCGCGTCGCCTCGGAGGACGACGACTACGACGCCGCGCGCCTCGACACCTACCACACGTTCAGCTACCCGCTGAAACTCGCCGGCTTCCTGAGCGTCGTCCCGAGCCTCTCCTACCGCGGGACCTACTACTCCAAGACGAAGGAGACCAAGGAGACCGTCGAGTACAAGGCCGAGACGACGACCAATCTCTTCGGCGCCGTCACGACCACCCTCTCGAGCAATACGGTGACCCGTGTCGACGAGGGCGGCGCGGACTTCCGCAATGTCCTCGAGTTCAATCTCGAGCTCTCCTTCAAATGCTTCGGCAACTGGACCGCGGACGACGGCACCCCCTGGCGCCATATCCTCGAGCCGTACGCGCAGTACACCTACATCCCCGAGCCGAACCTGGTCCCCGAGGACCTTTACGCGTTCGACGAGATCGACGAAATCGACTTCACCAACCGCCTCCGCCTCGGTCTCCGCCAGCACTGGCAGTGCAAAGACGTCTTCGAAAGCTACAACCCCGGCGACAAGCCCGTCCGGGTGCCCCGCGAGTTCCTGTGGCTCGACATCTACGGCGACATCCTTCTCGAGCCGGAGGAGGACGGGGACGGCGTGAAGGAGGAGTCGTTCGACTCGCTCTACGCCGACGTCGTCTGGTATCCCACCTCCTGGATCACCGCGACCCTCAACACGGTCTATGACAATCAGGAGTCCGAGCTCAGCCAGATCACCTCCGCCCTTACGCTCGTGCACCCCAAAATCCGCACCACCGCCGAATACGTCTACCGCGCGGACCTCACCGATCTCGTCATGGGACAGGTCGCCTGGAACGCCACGGAACTCTGGGAGTTCTGCCTCTTCGGCCGCTATGATTTCGAAGAGGCCCTCGTCCAGAAGGTCGGCACCTACGTCCAAATGAACTTCGACTGCATCGCCCTCCGTCTCATCGCCTCCGTCTACCCCGGCTATACCCGCGCGGACGGAAAGAAGGAGGAAGACGATTTCCGGATTTCGTTCGCCATCTGGGAGAGACACTTTGCCCCAAAGAACATCGACAAGAACAGATACTAGCGGCTTCGACGCGCTGGAGCTGCGCGCCGCGGTCGCCGGCGCCGTCTGCGATGTCGGCATTCTCCGCCGGATGGGCTGGACGCTCGATTTCTGCGCGCCGGGCTGCTTCGCGATCGACAGGGACAGCACCCTCTGGGCAGAAAAGACGTTCGACAACGGCGGCGCCCCCGTCACCTTCCGGCTCGGCATGGGGCGGTTCATGCGGCGCAACCGGAAAAAACCGGGAGTCTGGGAGGCCATTCCCGCCACCGGACGCCTTTGGAAATACCATTGGTCCGGGACCCGGCCGCTGCTGTCCTTTCTCCGCGTCCTCCGCGCGGTCCGCGCGCTCACGCCGGACGACCGCGACGAGCCGGACGCCTGGGACATCGTGCTCGCCCCGACGACCGCCCGGGTCCGGCGCGAGCTGATGGAATCCGTGGAGTCCCCCGGACTTCCCCTCTTCGACGACATCGCCTGGAACTTCGGCGACGCCCTTCCCGACGCCCCGGACCGGCCCCGCGACGACGTCCGGCTCCGCGACCGCTTCTCCCGGTACCTCGAGAAACTGAACACCCTCGCGGAACAGGGCGTCCTTCCGTGTGCCGAGCGCTTCCTCGCCGTCGCGCTGCCCGCGCTCGCGCTCCCGGCGGCCCGCCCCAGGGAAGCGGCCCTCCTCGACCGCCTCGTCACGGACCTCGGTCTCGATGTCTTCTGCCGGGCCGCGCTCGCCCTCCGGGAGCCGGAACTGATGAAGACCGTCCTCGGTTACGCCGCGCGCCGTCTGGAGGCCCGTCCCCCCGAAGTTCCGCAGCCCTGGCTCCGGCTGCTCGAACTCGCCGTCGAAATCGACCGGCCCGACGAGGCGCTCAAATACTTTCTCGCCGCGGGAAGGGTCGGCGACTCCGGTCCCAGCTACACCCGGCTGTTCCGCGGCGTCGTCGTGAACTTCGCGCGGTGGATCGGCAACGGCGGAAACCCCGACGAGGCCGACATTCTCCGCGTCCTCGCGCTCCTCGCGCGCATGGAGGACGCCTTCGACAATCCCGACGAGGCGCCCTGCCTCAGCGCCCTCCTTCTCTGTTTCTGCGGACGGCGCGACATGGCCGCCGACGCCCTCGACCGCCTCTACGACGCCGGAAAGAAGGCGCTCGCGACCCAAGGCGGCGCGGACGACGGGAATCGCCGGTTCGCCGATGTGATGGCGCTCCGGAAACCCCTCGTCTACCAATGCAGGGAAACCGTGTCCGAGTTCGAGGACGACGACTACCTTCTCCGCGCGGCGCTCCTCGCGTTTCCCCTTCCCACGCTCGAGGCGCGCGTCCTGCACGGGACCATGCCTTCGACGCGCATCGCCGGACTCGGGCTCGGAGACCTCTGGGAGGGGGTCTTCCCCGATTTCAAAAAGAAATACAAGACCATCCTCGACAAGCTCATCAAGAACGATGAGCGGGAACTTGTCGGCTGCGCCGGACTTTTTTCGCTCCAGACCTCCGACGCCTCCTCCGACCAGGCGATCGGGCTCAACGCGCTCGCCCCGGTCGACAAAGGCGTCGACCAGATCGCCCCGCTGGCCGTCTTTTCCCTTCTCCACGAGGAGGGACTCTCGATTCCGGTGCCGCCGTCCGATCCGGACTTTTTCTCATATTATCCGCGACACTTCGAATCCATCATCCCCGACTTCCGCAACGGCCGCAAACACAACACCACCGTCGAGTACTGGCACTATTATCCGTATCCGGACAACTCGGTCGCCGAGGTCAAATTCTGGAACCGGGGGGGACAAACCTCCTGGCTGTACGCCGTCATGCCGTACTATTTCGGTGACTGTGAAGCGTTCTTCCCGGGCGTGCCTCTCACCGCATACCTTTATTTCGTCGCCACCAGCCTCAATATCGGTGAGACGTTCCTTCCCGAGACCGAGGTCCCGCCCGACTCCCCCTTCCGCCACGACGGAGAGTTCATCATCTTCCGTCAGGAAGACCTGCCGGACACCTCGCACGCGGTGACGCATCTCTGCGCGCGCGTCACCGCGGTCCGGAAAGTCCCCGTCGTCTATTCCTCGCCGGTCTACTGCCTCACGCTCGGGACAAATCCGGTCCTGGGATGCGACATCTGCGCCTATGTCCACCCGAAGGTTTTGAAAAAGACGCCCGAGCCCGGCATGATGGTCTGGGGCGTCGGATGGCTCGGCATCGATGCCTTCAAGCCGTTAGAAAGCGAAGACAAGTACTTCGAACGGACGAGACTCCTTCCGCCACCGGAACCGACGGAAGAGTACCGCGACATCTCGAAATCCATCCGATACTTCGAGAAACCCGCGCAGGGAAAGCGCCGGGAACGGGATTCGGAAAAGGAGGAGTCCGGCGAGAAACCCCTGCCCGAGCTCACGCCCGAAACGTTCAGCGCGGACTACGCGGCATACCGCGAGCTCCGAAGCCTGGTGCCGGACCCCGCCTCGGTTTTCCGCCACGGTCCGAACCCCCGGCACATCTCCGTCTCGGCGATGGTCGGAGGGACGCTCCGTCTCTATCTGGTCGAAAAACTGATCGAGGACGAGGAGCCGTCCCGCTTTCTCGCGCCCGGCGTCGAACGGCTGATTGTCCGCATCCGCGACGCCGGCGACGGCTGGAACGTGGAATACGAGGGATTTCCAAGAAAAAACGTCTGAGACTACGGCCCGGACCGGATGCAGAATGCCCGTCCCGCGCCTAATGCGCGTGATGCGACCCGCCGTGGCTTCCCCCGTGTCCTCCCGGAGTGACGGTGCATTTCTTCGAGTTCTTGTCGAGCCACTTCACGCCCGCCTGCCGGAACTCCGGAATCTCCCAGGTGTACAGCTGCCTGCAGTACCAGCATCCCGCGCTCACGCCGCCGGGGCCCCACTTCATGTAGACGGGCAGGTGCTCCGTGATGTGGCGGCGCCACGCGAGGTTGAAGCTTCCGCCTCCGCCCCCGGTCGCGGCGTCCACCGGCATCAGACGCACGTCCCGGAACGCGGGAAGGACCAGTCCGTAGAGGTTCGGGACGTCCTTGTCGCCCTCGGTCGTAAGATACCCGAACGGCTTCCCCGCCGCGGTCCAGACGATGCCGTCCGTGCTCCCCGCCCCGCCGGCGCCCGGCGTGAAGCGCTCGATCGCCGTCTGCACGCGCACCACGGCGTCCGCGCCCTCGTAGTCGTACTCCCGCCGGACATGCCCCTCGACGGGGAACGGGTCGTCCAGCGCGTCCCACCGCCCCCAGTCCTGCGCGTCATACACATACCACGTCTGGTCCACGCGGCGCCACCGGTTGCTCGCGTCCCCGGTCCAGACCCGGCCGTTCTCCTCCGCGGAGGCCTGGAGCCCCTCCATCGTCACCAGGGAGCGGAGGGGACGGCGCGAGACGCCCATGCGGAGGCTGAAGATCTCCGCGTTTCCGTTCCAGCGCTGCGGGATCGCGGGCAGCGCCGGCCACCACGCGAACGTCGTGTAGTCCTCGAGCAGATGCGGCTCGTGGTGGTGGAACCAGCACCACGTCCGGCCCGCCACCGCGTCGTAGAAGCCGGGGTCGTAGAGCGTATGGCTTCCGCCGGCGTCGTTGAAGAACGAGGCGTTGTCCGCCCCGGCGGCCACGCCCTGCTCCGCCACCGCCTCAAGCATCGAGGCATACTCGTCCCACGCGCCGTCGTACGGCTCCTGGAGCGCCAGACGGCCGCCGATCCGCGCGCCGTACTCGTGCCGGACGACACGCGCGCGCTCCCGCACGAACTCCGTGAATTCCTTCTGCACGGGAAGCCCGTTCAGCTTCGCCGCCTGCTGCGCCCCCGAGAACGCCGTCATCGGGCCGGTGAAGCAGAGCCGCGCCTGCGTGTTCGTCGCGGCGTCGACCGTCGCGTCGTCGTCCACGGCGAGCGCGAGCGCGTGGACGATGTTGAGCTCGCCCATCAGATTGAGCGAGGAGGCCTGCCAACGGGCCGCCTCGAGCGTCGCGGCGTCTCCCGCGTTCTGGCTCCGGTCCTTTACCGAAAGAATCCGGTGGATGTCCGCGCTCTGCATCACGACGAAAAAGAGGACGACGAGCGCCATGAGCAGAAAGATCATCGCCTGTCCGCGTCGCGCCGGTCTCGTCCTCTTTTTCACCTTGTCGGCTCCGTTTCGTCCTTACGCGCGGCGGCTCTCGCGAGCTGCCGCGATTTTCCTAATCCGTCCCCGCTCATTCCAGATACAGGCCCGCGTGGTCGATGCCCTCGGCCCTTCCGCCGATCAGCATCCGGTCCACGCCCTCGTCGTCTTCCGGCGGACGGTAGAAAAGCCGGTGAAAGGGCATCCAGAGGGGAAAACGCTGCGACACGTCCGTCCGCACGGTTCCGGCGCCGCCCAGCGCGGCGAGCGTCGGATCGGAATGGGACACCGACACGCCGAAGGCGTTCTTCTCCCATTCCTCGTAGTTGAGGAGCTCGTCGGCGCGCATGTAGTTGTCGCTGGCGAGATACTCCGGAATCCGGGCGAGTTCCGTCGCGGCCCGGGCCGACCGCGGGACGCCGGCCGCGGAGGACACCGCGCGGTCCCAGTTCTCGCCCGGACTTTTCGCCGGATCGAGGAATGGGACCGGAGTCCCCAGCACGGGCTCGAGCATCTTCCCGGAGTTCGGGATGGCGGCGACGCGCTGCGCCTTCCTGACCATCCACCCGTTGAAGCCCACCGAACGGGCGCGGTTCGCCCGCGCGGCGGAATGGTGCAGCACCTCGTCGGCCTGAAACACCATCGCGACCTGAAGGAGCCCGAAAAAGGCGAGGCAGAGAATCAGGACGACGAACAACGTCTCGATCATCGCCTGCCCGCGGGCCCCCCGACGGCGGGTTCCGGGACGGCGGGACAAAAAAGACGCGCCCCCGCCGGACGCCCCGGAGAGGGTCCGCCTTGTCGCGGCCGGACGGCGCACGGGAACCATCCCACACGTCCTTTCCGCGGGCCGGGCTTCTACAGGCCTTCCTCGCCCATGCTCTTCAGCTCGTCGGCGGAATTCTTGCCCGCCTCGGACTGGGCCTCGCTGCCCTTCTCGTCGTCGAGCGTCGAGATGACGCCGCTCATCTTCTTCTTGAGCGTGTCGCCGAAGATGCCGAAGATGACGAGACCGCCGATCGCGATGACGGCCACGATGATGATATACTCCACCATGGTCTGGCCACGGCGGCTTTTCGGGGTACGGATTCGTAGATGCATGACTGCCTCTTTGGTTGGCGCGGGAGTGTTTCCCGCGAAATGGGTGTCGTTACGGATATTCCGAGGCGACCAGGTCGAGCACCCGCTCGCCGTTCTCGCGGAACGTATGCAGAAGAAGGGCGAAGAGACCGGTAAGCATGACCAGCACGGCCGCGCAGATGAGGTACTCGACCATCGCCTGCCCGGTCCGCGCGTGAAACGCCCGCCGAGATGAACTCTTCGCCATTGCGGGACTAAAGTACCATTCTCCTTCTTCCGCGTCAAGGGGCGAATTAAGGTCGGAGAGGGCCAAAGAGGGCCAACAGGGCGTCCCGAAACGTGAGGGATGCGACTTGGGGGATGCGGCGTCCCGTCCGCCGCGTTCCGCTCCCTTACAGCCCTGGAGAACCCGGCCGCGCTTGAAGATTTTTCCGCGCGGACTCCAGCTCCGGCTTTCGGGCAAGCGCCGCCTCGAACCATTTCCGGGCCGCGTCCCGGTTGCCGAGCCGCAGTTCGACGGTCCCCTGCAGATTGTCCCATTCCGGAGTCCAC
Organism: Kiritimatiellia bacterium; assembly: GCA_045643325.1. Taxonomy (GTDB): domain Bacteria; phylum Verrucomicrobiota; class Kiritimatiellia; order RFP12; family JAZUKQ01; genus JAZUKQ01. Next base: position 11,197 of record JAZUKQ010000013.1, read on the forward strand.
AGTCTGTGGTCCCTGATTTGACAACGACGCCAGAATCTCTGGGAGACCGCATTCGCGTTCTGCGGATTCCCGGCGCGGAGCTCCAGCACGACAAGCCGGTAGACCTCGTTATCGCTGAACGACTCGGAGAACAGCCGCAGCCGCTCCTCCTCCCGCCGCGCCGCTTCCGCGAATCGTCCCGCCTTCTCCTCGACGACAGAAAGATTCCGCAACGCGTCCCGATAGCCGAGACCGCAGTCCGCCCAGCGCCGGTAGATGTCCCGCGCCTCGTCGAACTTCCCCTGCGCGACAAGCGTGTACCCCAAGTCTCGCCAGACGGCCGGAGACCGGAGGTCCCGCTCCACCCGGCGCAGCATCGCCTCCGCCCCCGCGATATCCGACGCGGCCGTCTTAACCGCCTCGACCCGCAGCCGCTCGCCGTGGAAACGCGCCGGATTCCGGTTCCCCGCCGTCCACTCCCACATCCCCTCCGCGGCGGCGAGCGACACCAGCGCCAACCCCGCCAACCCGACGCCCCGACACACTCCGCCTCCCCGGAAATCTCTGTTTTCCCCGAGACAGAGCGCGACGGTCGCCGCCGCCATCGTGCCGGCGACAGGCGTCTGCCACGTGAAAGAAAAGCACGACGCGACGCCCATGAAGACGAGCGCCCCGTATCCCGTATCCCGGTACGGACTCCTCCGCAACGAGCCGACGGCCCTCCACGCGAACATTCCGAGAAGCGCCAGGCCGGTCAGGCCGAACTCCGCCGCGAACTGCAGCGCGTCGTTGTGCGCCTCGCGGGCATAGACAAGACTTTTTAGCAGACGATGCTCGCGTGTCTCCGGAAGGAGTTTCCCCAACCGGTCCATATATTCATAGGCGTACTCCCCCGCCCCCGCGCCGAAAAACGGATGGTCCCGCCATTGCGACACCGCGACCTTCGCCATCCATTTGCGCGACTGCACGGCCACCGACCGCTCCGGCCGCCTCAGTTCCGCGATTCGCCGCCGCGCCTCGGGAACCGCCAGCAGACCGGCGCAAACCACAAGCGAGAGCAAAAGCAACCGTATCACGCGCCGGGCGGGGAATGCGGCGCGGAGCGTGGGGGATGCGGCGTCCCGCCGCGTCCTTTCCGTCGACGGATCGGTGGCTGTGACGCGCCGGGACGCGGCGTCTCCATAGCGCAAAAGCGCCACCGTTCCGACCGCCGCCGACGCCGCCAGCGTCGCGCCCCGGTTCGCGGTCAGCATGAGCGTCGCGAACATCAACGCGGACAATCCCCATGAAACGCTCTTAGCAAACCGCTTCGACGTGAAGGCGAGCCGTCCCGCCGCGTCTCCCGCCACGACAATTACCGCCGCCAGTCCCAGCAGCTCCGCCGCCTGGTTCTGGTATCCGACCGTGCCAATCATGCGCCCGGGCAGGTATTCCATGGCCCCGGTCGTCGCCCCGAACAGCGGATCCGTCCCGAAGCGCTGCAGCAGCATGAGGACGGCCTGCGACAGCGCCGTCGCGACGACCGCGCCGAACACCCGGCGGATGCCGCGCTCCTCCCCGCCCGATCCGGAGACCACAAGGAACACGGACAGCGGCAGACACCATGCCGCCAGCGGCTGCGCGGCGCGCCACGGCGCGTCGGCCGCCGCCGTCC
>JAZUKQ010000014.1:0-2713 GCA_045643325.1 Kiritimatiellia bacterium
AGACCGCCCCGAAGAGCGTCCAGACCGCCGCCGCGACGGCGGTGAGAAGCGCGCAGGTCCACCAGGTCGCCGTCATCTCGCGGCGGGCCCAGCACGCGCAGAACAGGACCATCGGCATGAGAACCGCCAGCGCGGCCCCGCCTCCGCCCCCGCCCGAACCGAGACCGTCCGACCAGACGCCCGTCCAGATTCCGGCGGCGAGTCCCCACCCGATCTCGTGCATCATCGCGTAGTAGACCCCCACCGCCAGCAGGAACGGGGGCTTCGCGAGCCCCCACAGCCACGGGCCGGCCATCTCCTGCCCGGTTCCGGCCGCGACGACGAGGAACGAGAGAAGGATGCCGCAGACCACGATGTCCCAGAAACGGTCCATCATCTTCCGCCCTCCCATCCCGAAAGGACATAGACCGTGCGGAGGGCGCCGAACTCGGTCACCGGCGCGACATCCAGCCGGCGGAAAAGCCCGGCGGCGTCCAGCGAGCTCTCGCCAGCCGTCCCGAGGACGATGCCCTGCGGGAAAAGGCGGCTCATCGCCCGCGGATACAGCCCGCCGAGACCGCTCGTCTTGACCACGCTTCCCTTCGCCACGTCGCGGTGCCGGTCCAGATACTCCACATGCATCGGCGAGGTGACGAAGCCGGAGCTCCCCCCGCCGACAAGGATTCCGAGCACGTTCGTTCCGTCCGAGCCGACGACCTCGCAGGAGACCCGGCTGTTGATGTCGGAAAGAAGCATCACGGTGGCGGTGTGCGGGCTCACTTCGACAACATGGCCCACAAGCCCCCGCTCGACCAGGACCGGCGCGTTCGTCGCGATTCCGGCGAGGCTTCCCTTCCCGATGCGGAGCCGCTGCCCCCATGCGTCGCTGCCGCCGAACGAAAGAACCTCCGCGGCGATCAGCCCGGGGGAGCGCCCCAGGAATCCGCAGGCCGCGCGGAGCTCGGCGTTCTCGCGCTCCAGCGGCTCGAGAACCTGCTCCACCATCGTGCGGAGCTCGGCGTTCTCGCGCTCGAGTTCCCGCTCGCGGTCCGAAGTGCCGGAAAGCCGTTCTTGAACAGATGTTCCAACATCCGTCAAGGCACGCTCAAAAGACGCCACGGCCTCCCGCGCCGGATTGGCGCGGCGGACGCGGTCCACTCGGAACCACAGGGCGGCGGGAAGCGCGATCGCGGCCGCCAGCCCCAGCGTCATGGGTCTCCAAAATCTCAAAATCGTTCCCTCGGCATTCCGTCACGCGGAACCGGGACCGGAGAGAGACCCGCGGAAAAAGTCCGATGAAAAAGAACTCCTGCTACTTGTCCTTCAACGAATAGCGGCGTAGCAGCATGTCGAAATCGTCCAGAATCTTGCCGGTTCCCTGCGCCACCGCGGAGAGGGGATCCTCCGCCCGGAGCACCGGGAGCGACGTGCGCTCCATGAGAAGCTTGTCCAGTCCCTGCAGCAGCGAACCGCCGCCTGCCAGAACCATGCCGCGCCCCACGAGGTCGGCGGCCAGTTCCGGCGGACTCTTCTCCAAACAGTTCAGGACCGCGTCGACGATTTGGGAGACGGACTCCCGCAGCGCCTCGCGGATTTCGGGGGACGTGATTCGGAGGCTCTTCGGGAGACCGGTGACGTTGTCGCGCCCCTTGATCTCCATCTCCTGCTCCACGTCCACGCCGTTCTTTTTCAGCGGACAGGCCGACCCGATCTTCATCTTGATCTCTTCCGCGGTCCTCTCGCCGATCATCAGATTGTACACGCGACGCATGTACTGGATAATGTTGTCGTCCATGGCATCGCCGCCCACGCGGACGCTTTTGGCGTACACGATGCCGTTCAAAGAGATAAGCGCGACCTCCGTCGTGCCGCCGCCGATGTCGACGATCATGTTCGCCGCCGGCTCGGCCACGGGAAGGCCCACGCCGATGGCGGCGGCCATCGGCTCCTCCACCAGCCTCACATAGCGGGCGCCGGCCTTGTAGGCGGCGTCCATCACCGCCATCCGCTCCACCTCCGTGATGTCGCTCGGAACGGCGACGATCACCCGGGGCTTCCGGAAACTGCGGCGGTGCGCCTGCTTGATCGCCTTCGTGGTGAACTGGCGGATCATCTCCTCGCAGGTCGCGAAATCCGCGAGGACGCCCGACTTCATCGGACGGATCGCCTCGATGTCTCCCGGCGTGCGGCCGATCATGCGCTTGGCCTCGACGCCGACGATGATGCGCCCGTTCTTCTTCTGCTTGGCGACCACCGACGGCTCACGCAGCACGATCCCAAGGCCCTTCATGAACACAAGCGTGTTCGCGGTACCGAGATCGATGCCGACATCGTTCGAAAAGAAATCCTGGAATTTTTTCCACATAGTCGTCTGTGCCCTTCCTGGCGCGGAAACCCTCCTCCGGGACCGGATCCGCGGTACAAAATGGGAAGGCGGACCTATCAAGGCGGTTTCACCCATAGGATACCCCAAATTTCCCCCCGCGCGCAACCCCTCTTTTCTATCCACACTTATCCCACTTTTTTGTAGAGCGAGAGTTTGAGTTGTTGGGGATGTGCGCCCCGAGGCGCTGTGCTGCGCCTAATCAAGCCCCAGGCGGAGTTGTCGCGGATCTGTCCAGGCGCGCTTTTTCGGGCGGCCGGAAATGTACCGGACCATGCACTTCGCCAGAAGTAGCCTGAACGTCGCGACGAATGACCGGAACCCGCCGTGGACCTGCGCGGCATTGTCGCG
>JAZUKQ010000015.1:0-5353 GCA_045643325.1 Kiritimatiellia bacterium
CTCGTCGTTCAAGGTCGAGAGGGGGCTCGCGGTGCTCGAGGTCACGGATCTCGGCGTGGGGACGTATTGGGTCGAGGCCCGGAAGGATCTTTCCTCCGCGTGGGAGGACACGGGCAAGGGCTTTCAGAATGCCGACGCGAATGTCGAGGCGATGACGGTGTACGTCCCGCTCGACGATTCCGGAGCGATGTTCTACCGCGTCGTCGCGGAATAGTCCCGGGGAAACATTCCTCGTTATTTTTAGCGAAAGCCGCGCGGAAGCCCGGGAACGTTTTTTCGCCGTTGTTTGAACGGAAATCGGCCGATTGCCCGCTTCGGCTTCCTGTGTGGAGGGGGGGGGCGGATCGGTTCCGGACTCATTTTGGGGACTGTTGGCGGAACCGGTCCGGTCGCTCTAACGTCCTTGTGGAAAATGGAAAATCCCTTGAAGATTCGGGGGACTTTACTCCATTAATGTTTTCCGCTATCATTTCTTCATCGCGCCGGATTGTATCTCGGGAGATACGGTCCGTATGCGTTTCCACATCGCTTGTTGGGAGTCGATTTCATGAAAAAGCTTCCGTTTCTCGCCTTGTCGCTCTCCTCCGCTCTTTCCGTGCTCGCGACGGCGAACCTTCCGTTGTCCGAGGACTTTACGACCGGTTGGTCGTTCGATGCGAACAACCACATCGCGAAGGACGGCGTCACGTTCGGTCCCAACGACGAGTCGACCATCCTTTACGACGGCGACGAGGGCTTCCCCGCGCAGGCCACCAACGCCGTCCTCAAGCTCAACACGATGGGCGACGAGGCCCTTTGGACCGCCGAGTCCGATGCCGGAGACCAGGTGGTGCTTTCCTCCTACCTGCAGATGGTCGGCGGCGACTCCTGCTCGCTCGGTTCCGCTTGCGAGGACGCCCAGACCGCCCTCTACCTCCATCTCGAGGATCGCGACAATCCCGGCGAACTCCGCGTTTGGGGCTTCGTCGAGTCCGCCGGAACCAACGGGTGGATTGCGTTGACCTCCGCCTCCACGGGGGATCCCTCCGCCATCATGGACAAAAGTTGGGTCGCGCTCGTCTCCCGGTTCGACTATGCCGCGTCCAACGTCGTCTATACCGTGAACGGGATCGAGATGAACCCCGTCCGTCTCGCCGTCGTCCCGACGGCCTCCACGCACCTTTCCTCCATCGCTTTCCGCGGCGCGGGCCAGGTCGACCATCTCGACGCGGCCGCCGTCTCCGCCGCCGAGATCCGCGCCGCCTTCTCCGTTTCCCCCGACGGCTGCTACGCCGCCGCCTACGAGGGTTCCGTCGAGAACGCGTCGGGCGCTCCCGCCGACGTCTATCTCGTCTGGGACACGGCGGACCACGGGACCTCCCTCGCCGCCTGGCCGAACAGCCGGCTTCTCGGCACCGCCTCGGCCTCCCTCGCGATTTCCGGCTCTCTCTCCGGCCTCTCCGCCGACACGGCATACGCCCTCCGCCTCTGCGCCTCCAACGCCGAGGACGTCGTCTGGCTCGCCGCCCGCTCGGTCCGCACGCTCGCCGAACCCGTGACGTTCGGCGCGCTTTCCGCGCTCGCCTCGGGCAACGAGGGCGCCGATCGGGCGTCCGTCACCTTCTCCGCGACGCTCACGGACGTCGGCCCCGGCGTCGACTCCCTGGAGCTCTGGACCGCCGTCTCCGGCGGCGAGCCCGCCTTCGCGGGCGCCTGCCCCTCCGAAATCGTCTCCTCCGGCAAGTACTCCGTCTTCCTCGACAAGGCGCTCGCCTACGACACCGCCTACGACTACCGCTTCCGCGCCGTCTGCACCGTCGGCGGCTCCGAGGTCGTCATCTGGTCGCCTGTCGCGACCTACACCACGCCCGTCGATGCCGAGGCCGCCGAGACCGAGGAGCTCACCGTCATCGGCGCCGTCCGCATCAACGAGGTCGTCGCCGACAACGACGGCCTCGTCACGAATCCCGACGGGACGTGCCCCGACCTGGTCGAGCTCTGGAATTCCGGCGACCACGCGGTCGATCTGAGCGGCTGGGGCCTCAGCGACAACGAAAAGGCCTCGAAGAAATTCAAGTGGGTCTTCCCCGCCGGCACCGTCATCGGCGCGGGCGAGTATCTCCTCCTCTATGCCGACAAGGCCGAGGAGCCCCTCGACTCCGACGGACGGCTCCACGTCTCCTTCGGCATCGGCAAGAGCGCGGGCGAGTATCTCGGGCTCTGCGCGCCGAGCGGCACCGTCGTCAGCAAGTATGAGAACACCCCCGAGCAGGTCGAGAACGTCTCCTACGGCTACGGCACCTACGTCGAGGAGCTCCTCTCGGCGGAGGGGCCCTGCGAGTACCGCGTCGGCGGCACGGGCGCCTTCGCCCCCGCCGTCGGCGGCATCGGCTTCGCGCCTCAGGGCGGCCGGTTCGAGGTCACCCAGTACAAAATCAATAAGAATTTCTCCGACCTCGACACCGCGATCGCCTACACGGCAGACCCCTCGAAAGTCCAGTGGACCGCGTCGGGTTCCTACGAGTTCCTCGCGTTCGCGGACAGCGACAGCGGCGCCACGTCCGCGATGGGCACCCCCAACGCCTTCCCGGGCAACTCCGGCACCAACTCCGGCACCGACTATTATACCGTCAAGGCCAAGACGACGATTCTCGTCCCCGCCGCCGGCCAGTGGTCGTTCTGCGTCCGCTCCGACGACGGCTTCCGCCTGGACATCGACGGACACGGGCAGAACTTCGAGTCCGAGTCCACCGGCGGCCGCTCGTTCTCCGCCTCGGTCGCGACCTTCAATTTCCCGGTGGCGGGCGCCTACGACCTCACTCTCTTCTACTTCGAGATCAACGGCGGCTCGTCGCTCGAGCTGACCGCCGCCCAGGGCGCCTACCGCAACTACGACGCCGACGCCTTCAAGCTCGTCGGAACGCAAGCTTCCGGCATCCTTCACGCCGGCGCCATCAACGCCGTCGCCTCGACCGACCTCTCCGACGAGATGATCGGCGTCTCCCCGCTTCTTGAGGTCCGCCGCGCCTTCACGCTCGACGAGGTCCCCTCGGCGGACGACGCCTATACGCTCTCCGTCCGCTACGCCGACGGCTTCGTCGCCCTGCTGAACGGGACAGAGGTCGCCCGCGTCAACGTCCCGGCCGGCGCGGTCACCGCGTCCACGGCGGCGTCCGGGGCGCGCGAGGAGGCCGCCGTCCTCCAGTGGTCCGACTACGCCGTCCCCGCCTCCGCGCTCGTCGAGGGCGAGAACACCCTCACGCTCCTCGCCTGCAACGACAGCGCCTCCGACGGATCGTTCCTCATCCAGAGCCGCCTCTCGCGCCTCGACTCCGAGGAGTCGCTCGGCTACCTCACCGAGCCCACGCCCGGCGCGGCCAATTCCGGCCCGTTCTGGAAGATGCTCCACCTCCCGGCGATCTCGATGAGCGAGCCGCACGGCTACAAGACCGGGCCCTTCGAGCTCGCGCTCAGCTGCCCGGACGCCCCCGACGGCACCGACATCTACTACACGCTCGACGGCACGCTCCCGTCCGCCTCGAACGGGACGCTCTACACCGCGCCGTTCACGGTCTCCGGGACGACCGTCGTCCGCGCGATTGCCGTCGGCGACTTCAAGGTCCTCCGTCCGAAGGCCGACACCGCCACGTACCTCTTCCTCGACGACATCGTCCGCCAGGCCTCCGTGCCGTCCGAGGGGTGGCCCGCGAACGGGGCGGTCAACGGCCAGAACATGCGCTACGGCATGAACCAGACCATCGTCAACGGCGATCTGGAGCGTCTCTGCCGCGGCATGACCAACACCATCGCCACGCTCTCGATCGTCACCGACCTCGGGAACCTCTTCAACGCGCAGACCGGCATCTACGTCAACGCCAGCAACGACGGCCGCACGTGGGAGCGCGAGATCTCCCTTGAGCAGATCGACCCGGTGAACGGCGCGTCCAACGAGTTCCAGACCGACGCCGGCCTCCGCATCCGCGGCGCGTTCAGCCGCTCGTCCGGCAACCCGAAGCATTCGTTCCGCCTCTTCTTCCGCGACGACAACAAGCTCGCGTTCAAGCTCTTCGGCGACGAGGGCGTCGACGAGTTCAAGAAGGTCGACCTGCGCACCTCCCAGAACTACTCCTGGGCCAACGGAAACAGCGGGAACTGCACGTTCATCGAGGAGCTCTTCTCGCGCGACTCCCAGCGCGACATCGGCGACCCGTACACCCGCACGCGCCAGTACCACCTCTTCATCAACGGCGTCTACTGGGGCATCTACCAGACCCAGGTGCGCGTTGGCGACGACTATGCCGAGAGCTATCTCGGCGGCGACGCGGAGGACTGGGACTGCATCAAGACCTCCTACGACGGCGGCTACAAGACCACCGTCAACGCCGGCAACGGCGACGCCTTCCGCGCCGTCGCGGACATCGCCGCGAACCAGGGCTTCGCGGGCGCGCACGCCGACAACTACAACCGTCTTCTCGGCCTCAATCCGGACGGCACGCCCAACCCGGCCTATCCGAAGTATCTCGACGCGAGGAATCTGATCCACTACATGCTCATCGCGCACTTCACGGGCGACTCGGACTCCCCGATCTCCCAGAGCAACTTCCCGAACAACATGTACATGCTCCACAACCGCAAGGACCCGATCGGCTTCCAGTGGCTCCGCCACGACGCGGAGCACTCCCTCGGCGTTCGCAACGGCTTCAACGAGGCCGACGTCTCGACCCTCACGTACGGCACCGACTCGTCCTACGGCACGTTCGAGCGCTTCAACCCCGCGTTCCTCTACGCGAAGCTCCTCGAGAACCCCGAATTCAAGGTCCTCGTCGCCGACGAGTTCTACAAGGCCTTCTACAACGACGGCCCGATGACCCCCGAGAACTGCATCAAGCGCTTCGCCGCCCGCATGGCGGAGATCGACGATGCCGTCGTCGCCGAGTCCGCGCGCTGGGGGAGCGCCTCGCGCACCCGCGACACCTGGCTCAACGCCTGCAAGAACGTGACGAACAGCTACATCAATGTCCGCCTCCCGTACCTCGTCGCGGAATACCGCCGCCTCGGCTGGTACCCGCAGGTGGATCCGCCGGCCGTCCTCACGAACGACGCCGTCGTCGTCTCCGCCGACACGGCGTTCTACTACACGACGGACGGCTCCGACCCGCGCGTCGGGGGCGGCTCCGTGAACGCCGGCGCGACCGCGGTCACCACCGCGTCGTACTCGCTCCCCGCCCCCGTGTCCCTCGTCTCCGCCGGCGACACCTGGCGCTTCTACGACGCCGGCAGCGTTCCCGCGGCCGACGGCTCCGGCAACGCCTGGAACACCGCCGCGTACGACGACGCCTCCTGGTCCTCCGGCCCCGGCCTCCTCGGCTTCGCC
>JAZUKQ010000016.1:0-4397 GCA_045643325.1 Kiritimatiellia bacterium
TGTGCCAGACGCCGATGTATCCGCTCCAGAGCGCGGCGCCGTTCTGGGCGTTCGCGGGACCGCCGTAGTAGGCATGGAATTGCGTGCTGGCATCCAGCGACGGGACGCGGACCCACACCAGGGACACCCCGTCGGGGTTCCAGGATTCGATTTCGAACGGGATTTCGTTCCCGGAAGCGTCCGTGAAAAGCATGTCCGTTCCTCCGGCCGTCTCGAAGTCCCCGTAGGAGAACCCCTGGATGGCGGTGGAAAGGCGGACCGGAATCTGGAATCCGTTGGTGACCGACGTCTCGCCCAGCGCGGTCTGTCCGTCCGCGGAGACGGAGAACGCGATGTGCCGGGCGTAGTCCTGCGGAGAGAAATCGGCAAACGACATCGTACCAAGAAGGGCTAGCCCCAGTGTGGCTGTTGGGATGTTTTTCATGGTTGGGTGAGTTCTGTGTTGCGATACTATGGCAGGTCACGACCCGTTCAACGCGGACTGCGCAGGCATCCGGATCGAAGGGCGTTTCCGGCCTAGAAAAGAAGGATGACGGTCGGGAGATTGGCCTCGACGAGGCGATAGCGGATGATGCTGGGATTCGCGCCCGTGACGGTCACGGTCCCCTTGAGATGCGTGTCCTCGGGGTACGGCTCGGCCAGGAGCTCCCCATCGGCGAGGATGGTCCCGTAGACCGACGCCACGGTGTACGTCCGGCCGAGTTGGAGGTGCGGGACGCGGCAGCCGATGTAGCCGTCCACCGTCAGGTCGCCGTCGATGACGAGGCCGGTCGCGGTATCGGCATCGGTCGCGGCGAGAACGCCTCCCTGCTGGACGTTCACGGCGCGCGCGACCGTGCCCGTGCCGCCGAAGGCGCCGCCTTCGTAGACCGTGACCGCGGCGCCGTCGCTGGAGAGCGAACCGGAGACGGTCAGAAGGCCGTTCGTCACGTAGGTCGGGCCGGGGAAGGTGTTGGCGCCCGCGAGGTCGAGCCAGCCGTCGCCGGACTTGAAGAGGAACGTGGTGTCGGCCCCGCTGTTGAGGCTGCCGGTGATGACGGCGATGTCGTCTTCGCTGTCCGGGTTGTCGACGACGCGGATTTCGCGCGTGCCGCCGGCGACGTTGCCGTTGAAATTGATGTCGTCGAACCATTCCACGCGGGCGTTCGCGGTGCGCGACCCGAAGATGAGCGGGTTCGCCCAGGCGACGTTTTCAGACCCGAACGACGTGCGGGCGGCCTTCTCGCCCCAGATGATGGCGTCGCGGCTTCCCGCCGTATTGAGGTCGACGACCACCTTGTGCCCGGGGACGGACGAGTAGGCGGAAAAACCGCCGCCGCCCCGGTCGCCGGATTCGCCGTTGCGCCAGCGGACGTCGGTGCCGCCCGCGCCGATGGCACGGTTGAACACTTGGTCGCCGGAGGAGCAGTCGATTTCCACGACGCCGCCGCGGAAGAAGATCGAGAAGTTCTTCAGGGAGTTCGCGTCGGTGGCGGCGGGGTCCGAATCCGCGAGGGTGCGCACGGCGCCGTCGAAGTACTCGTTCGCGCCCGTGTTGCGCGGCAGGTCCGTGGCGCCGCCGCGGCCGAGCTGCCAGGCGAAGCCGCTGTGCAGGTCCCGGCCGTCGCCGAGCGGGGTGGCGAGGTTGTTGACGCCGGTGTACTGGACGTTCGCGAGCACAAGCGTTCCGGAGCCTCGTTTGTACAGCGTGGTTATTCCCGTGCGGTCGGTGAACCCGGTGGACGCGGCGGACGAGATGCCGCCGTTGGAGCCGCCCTCGCAGTGGGCGGACTCGAAGGCGACGGGGGCGTCGGCGGTGCCAAGCGTCAGGTTGCCGCCGCGGCAGAGAAGGCACACGCTCTGGCCGGAAGTGGCGGCCATGTCGTTGTAGACCACGACCGCCGTGTTGGCGAGCGTCGCATTGCCCCCGCTGACGCCCAGGGTGCCGGAGCGGATGGAGCTGCCGCCGAGGCCGCCGATGGCGATCTTGTAGCCCTCGGGAAGGCGGTAGAGGGAGCCGTCCGCGGAACCGTCGAGCAGGAAGCCGTGGAAGTAGTCGCAGCCGTTGCGGTTGTGGGCGATCCAGTAGCTCAGCGCGCCGCCGTTGCCCGTGGGGATGCTGTCGGGGCCGGCAAAGCGCACGAACGCCTGGGTTCCGTCGCTTTTCGCCGCCGAGACGGCTCCGACCACGATGCCGCCGGGGCCGGAGTTCAACACGTTGTTGCCGTTGCAGACGGCGGCCGAACCGGTCCACGCGCAGGCGCCGGACAGAACGAGTTCCGGCGCGAGCGTGGCCCCCTGGAAGATTTTGCTGAATGTGCTGACGCACAGGGCGCCGGCGCCGGTGATGTCGCCGGAGACGGTGTAGACAGGGAAGCCCTCGAAGGACTCTTCCATGCCGGGGCCGGTCTGGGCGACGGTGATGTTGCGGAGGTTCGAACTGAGCACGATGTCCTGCGCCACCTCGATGGGCTGGTCCGCGACGAAGGTCCCGTCCGGCAGCGTGTTGGAGGAACCGAGGGAGAAGCTGGCGTCGAAGGTCGTGTCCGTGAGGCTGCTTCCCTGGATGACCAGCGGGGCGCCGCAGGCCGCGAAGCCGCCGCCGTTCAGCTTCCACTGGCCGGCGCCGGATCCCGGCGTGCGGGCCGCGAGAAAGTCGCTCCAAGAGACGCCATCGCCGATGAGGAACGAACTGGCCGTGCCGATGGAGAGATTCCCGTTGAAGATCTGGGACATGTTCTTCAGGGAGAGGACGCCGCCGTTCATCGTGGTCGTTCCGCCGCAGTTCCCCTCGGCGGCGCCGCCGTTCAGGACGACAAGGCCGCCGCCTTCCAAGGTGATGTTCCGGGAGGTTCCGCCGTCCGCCAGCGTATAGTCGATACGCAGGGGGGAACCGTTTCCGGAGACGCGGATTCCGCGCGCACCGTTGAGGGTGAGACGGTCTCCCGGCGCCCCCCAGACGATCCAGTTGCGCGTTTCGCCCGCGGGGGTGTCGAAGGACTCGAACCGGTCGCTCCACACGGCATCGCCGCCGCCGCCGATGCGCCAGCAGAGGTCCTGCTCGCCGTAGGAGCGGAGGCCGCCCGTGTTGTTGCCCGAGTCGCGGAAGTTGACCTGTCCGTCCCCGGACCCCATCCCGAAGGTGTAGACGCATCCCTCGCCGTCGCCCAGACCGCGCAGCGAGATGCGCCCGTTGGCGTTTCCGAGATTGATGTTGCCTGCGGGCATCGCCTGGGGCGAAAGGATGGAGACGCCCCGCTTGCCGGGGGAACCGGTCAGGTTCATCTTGCCGAGGAATCCGGAATTGTCGCCCGCGAGGCGGAGCGCATGGTCGCGGTCGTCGTTGTCGAACGAGAGCGTCGTGCCGGCGTCGCTGGAGAGGTCGCCCTCGAAGAGGACGATGCCGTTCCCGTTGTCGGCGTACCACGTCTGGTTCCCGGAAACGGCGATGTCGTTCTGGATGGTCACGATGCGCCCGGCGGTCTTGTTCATGCTCGCCAGCGTCCGCGTGGCCCCGTGGGAGGAGTCCAGCATGAAGGCGTTTCCGCCCAGAGTCAGCGCGGCGTTGAAGGTGCCGTTCGAGAACGTGATGCTCCGGAGGGAGAGATCCTGGAGGTCGTTGTTCGACGGCTGGTTCGCCGGGACGCCGGAGGTGAAGACGAGGTCGTCTCCATTGGCGGGGGCGACGCCCTCGGCCCAGTTTCCGGGCGTGGACCAGTTCGAGTCCTCCGCGCCGGTCCAGGTGCAGGTGGAGGCGGTGGCATGGTGGGACAGGGCGAAGACGGCGGCCCAAAGCGGCACCATCGGACGAAGTGCTGTACGGAGTTGCATGGAGTCGATTCCCTTTCAACGCGAATTCATAAACAGTTGCGATGCTGTCAAATACAATCGCCTCTTGAAATACATTTTCATTTTACTTTGAAATGGCCGATGGGTCAATGTATATTTCGCAAGGAACCTCCATCGATTTTATTCCCAAGGCCGCACTGTGTCGCTACAGTAACGGGCGGACAGTGGAGGGGTTTATGACGTACGGAGACCGATGTCCGTTTTTTGCTCCGTTCGCCGCCGGGCCGTCGGGCCGCATCGTCCTGAGACGGCGAAGCAGAACGAAAGGCTCATGATGATCCAGGCCAAGGACAGGAAACTCCGGCGGGCCCACGAGCTGAAGGAAGAGCTTCGGCCCGTCTTCAAGCTCACGACTTACGATGCCGCCAAAGAGTATCTCGGGAAATGGATCAAGAGCGCCCAGCATTGCCGAATCCCCGCCTTCGTGGAACTCCAGCGGAAGATCCGTCGCCATGAGAAACACATCCTCAACACGATCGGGTTCGGCCTCAGCAACGCCCGCATCGAGGCGACGAACAACAAGATCAAACTGCTGATCCGAATCGCCTACGGATTCCGTGACATCGACA
>JAZUKQ010000017.1:0-8553 GCA_045643325.1 Kiritimatiellia bacterium
ATGCGTCCTGTTTCCTTCACGGACCTCCCCCTCTGGTCCAATCCCCTCGCCGCCCCGTTCGCCGTCCCCGAGGACGCCACGACCAAGGAGCACCTTCTCGACGAGACCGACTGCATAGACCGCCTGATCGACGTCGCCAACCCGACCCTCTCCTTCTACCCGGCCACCGGCACCTTGCCGCGTCCGGCCGTCCTCGTCTGCCCCGGCGGCGGGTACCACATCCTCGCCTGGAACCACGAGGGGACCGACATCGTCGCGTGGCTCAACGCCCACGGCATCTCCGCGTTTCTCCTGAAGTACCGCTGCCCCGGCCGGCGCGACGCCGCCCTCGCCGACGCCATCCGCGCCATGCGAATCATCCGCGCAAATGCCGCGGCCTACGGCATCGACCCCGACCGCGTCGGCACCATCGGCTTCTCCGCCGGCTCGCACCTCTCGGTCCGCCTCTCCAACCTCCCCGAGGCCCCGTTCTACGCCCCGGTCGACGGACTCGACGCCATCGATCCCCGCCCGAACTTCAACTTCGTCATCTATCCCGCCTACCTCGCCGAGAAAGAGACGCTCAAGCTCAACCCCGAGCTCGTCGTCAGCGACAGGACGCCTCCCGCGTTTCTTTTCCAGGCCGAGGACGACGGCGACCTCGTCTGGAGCTCTCTCGGCTACTACCGCGAGCTCCTGAGCCGGAAGATTCCCGCAGAACTCCATATCGTCCCCTCCGGCGGCCACGGCTACGGCCTTCTCCACCGCGGCAAGCCCACCGACCTCTGGGGAGACCTCGCCTTCGACTGGTTCCAGCGCGAGATCATGAAGACGAACGTCTGGTAGTCTCCGGAAACGCGCGGCCGCCGCCCGCCTCACCCCGCCCCGCGCTCCGTGTGCCGGCACTCGTTCTCCGTGTGCCGGCACATCGCCCCTTCCGCCCCATACCGCCCGTCCCATGACTTCCCTCCGCGCCATTCTCCGGACCGACGCGGGCCCCGTCGCCCAGTTCGTCAAGTACGCCGTGAGCGGCGGCATCGCCTCCGCGGTGAATCTCGTCGTCCTGTTCCTCGCCGCGTGGTTCCTGTTCCCGTGCCTGACGGCCGAGGATCCGTTCGTCCGGCTGGCCGCGCGGCTCGGATACGACATCCCGATTCCGGAAATCGACAACGCGCTCCGGGCACGCCGCGCCTCCGTCCTCTGCCCAGTTCCCGCGTTCATCGTCTCGAACGTCGTCTGCTACGTACTCAACGTGCTCTTCGTCTTCCGGAGCGGACGGCACGGCCGCCGCCTCGAGTTCGCCTTGTTCCTTCTCGCGTCCCTCGTCGCGACCGCCGCGGGCGGCGGCCTCTCCTACCTTCTCGTCCACCGCCTCGGCATCGCCACCACCTACGCCTTCGCGAGCAACATCGTCACCGCCGTCCTCGTCAACTACATCGCCCGGAAGAAACTGGTCTTCCGGGGGTAGTCGGGCCGAGCCTTCCGCTTTTCCCGTTTCAATGTTCCGCCGTCCTCTCGCCCCCGTTCCGCTTTTTCTCTTCCTCCTCGCCGCCGGCTGCCGGTCGCCCGTGGACGAAGTCCCGCCGCGCGGGCGGCTCGTCTATTTCGCGCAAATCACCGACACCCATCAGGGACCGTGGGTCCATTCCAAACGCTATGAGGAGGCGGTCCGGCAGATCAACGGGACGTCCTTCCCCCTTCTCTGCGTCCTCCACACCGGCGACCACATGTGCAACGGTTTCAAAGACCCGGAGCAGACCTCCGCGATCAGCAACCGCCTCGCCCGGTTTACGGTCCCGCTTCTGACAGTCCCGGGCAACCACGACATCCCCGTGAAGCGCCCGCAGCCCTCCCTCGACCTGTACCGCCGGTACATCGGGCCGCTCGCGACCCGCTTCGAGACGAACGGGGTCGTGTTTCTCGCGCTCTATACGGAGCCGCTCCGCGGCCACAAGATCGACACGGGCGACTACGACCCGGCCGCCTGGCTGACGAAGGAGCTCGACGCCTCCGGGGACAAGCCCGTCATCGTCGCGACGCATACGCCCGACGGTCTCGACTACTATCGCGGCGGGGAGCAGCCCGGGTGGCCCGAGGAGTGCCGGGAGAAATGGCTCCGCGCGCTCCGGCACGGCAATGTCGTCGCGATTCTCTGCGGACACTACCACCGCGACGAGCTCCACTGGAACGAGCTCGGAATCCCGACCTATGTCTGCTCCTCCGTCGCGGGCTTCTGGGGCCGTCAGGGCTCCTACCGGATCTACGAGTTCGACCCGCGGACCCGCCGCCTCGGCTACCGCACCTTCTACATCGAGGACCCGCCGCCCGATCCCCCGGAGACGGACGGGAAGCCGTCGGAATAGCCGTCCGGTCTGCGCCCTTCTAGCCGCTCCCGCTTTTGCCCCGGCCCCTTCGAGGGGGCTGCCGCTTGCGGCTGGGGGAGTACACCGGGCGCCGCAAAGGCACCGTGCGCGTCCGCTTTCGGGCGAAGCCCGGCCCCCTCGAGGGGGCTGTCGCCGCAGGCGACTGAGGGTGTTTTGCCCGCGTCCTCCCTACGGTATGACAATCTTCACCATGAAGAACCGCTGCCCATCGGCCAGCTCTTCCCATTCCTCATCCGCAAGGTCCGCCTTCCCGACGACATGGTACCACTCCGCCGGGGTGTGTTCCGGGCGCGGAGGCAGATACCCAACGACAGGCGTGTCCCCCTCCATCCGGATGGTGGCAAGGAGCCTGGAATCCGGGTTCGTCGGATCGAGTCCGGCGACATAGCACTCCCAGACGGCGTTTTCGCCGTTGGCGGCGGTGGCGAAGGCAGCGGCCTCGTAGTCGCCGCTTCCGGCAAGCGCGTACGACTCCAGCCACGCATAGGGGACGGGCACAGGCGTGGTCTTCGTCACGGTCGGAACCGCGCCGCTCCATGTCACCTGGTCGAGGTACGCGCAATCGGCAAGGTTCGCCTCGGTGCCGGCGTTCCAGAACTCGAAGCGGACGACATGTTCGCCCTCGCCTGTGATGTCGATGGACTCGGGCATCCAGTCGGAAACGGCGTCCAGCCAAGCAACGGATTCATCGTCCACGAAGACATCCACGCCCGCGCATTCGGTCATGTCCAGCTTCCACCACCACGAGAGCGTTCCCGTTCCGACCGTAGTCGTAGTAAGCGTACTGACATCTTCGCCAATCACTTGTCCGCTTTTCGCGGCATCCTCGCCATCGTGCGAGACGGCGCTCTGCGGCACCCAGACGGAGGCCCCTCCGCTCGTCCATTCCAGACGCGGATTGTCCAGCGCGGAGGCGTATGTGCGCTCCGTCACGGTAAGGACGATGGAACGCGGCGAGGTGACGGGCACGGTGAGGGAGTCTGTCCCCAACGTGACGCCCGTCGTGTCGCCGGAAAGCAAGAGGTCGTAGAACGGCGTGGTCACCGAGAACGGAATCACGAGGTCTGTCCCCTCCGCGATCCAGGCGTTGGTGAAGGTTGTCTGTCCCTTGCCGACGATGGAAAACTCCACCCAGTAGCCCGTCATCCAGTTCCAGGTGAGGGTGGAATCCTCGTAGATGGGGAACGTCACGGAAGAGCCCGTCCCCTGCGCGGGGACGCTTCCGGTGCCGGTCCAGCCGGTGCAGACGGCGCGGACACCGTTCGCGGGATCGGGGGCGACGGCGCTCACGGAGACCTCGACATCGGACGCATATTCATGCTCCCCGACAGAGGGGACAGACTCCCCTTGCGCGGAGACGATGGTGAGGCGCGGTTTCACCTCGTTGATTGCGACGGCGATGCTCCGCGCCTCGCCAGCGACCGGAATGGTGAGGTCGGTGCCCGCGAGAACGACGCCGTTGGTGTCGCCGGAAAGGGCGACGGTGTAGGAATGGATGGAAGGCTGGAGGTGGACGACCAGGTTCGTGCCATCCGCGACCCATCCGGTGGTGAAGTCGGCGTTGCCGTATCCGGTGGTGATGACGGAGACGAAATAGTTCGTCGACCAATCCCAGAGCACCTGCATATCCTCGGTCTCGATGCGGACGGGATCGATCACGAAGTTGCGGACCTGTCCCTTGTCCTCGCCGGAAGCGGCGGTGGACCCCTTCACATAGTTGAAGCGGATGACATGCTCGCCTTCGGGGATGCTGGCGGAGACCGTCGTCCAGTCGACTTCGCCGCGAATGCGCGACTGCTCCACGCCGTCGACAAGCCATTGCAGATAGTGCCCGCGCGTGTTGCACGACACCTTCCAGTCGAACGAGAACGAGGCGGGGCCGACAATTGTCGTCTCCATCCACGAATTGGTGCTGGCACCGATGACGCCGCTGCGGAGGACATCCGTATCGGTGGCGGACTCGAAGAGCCAGCCGTTGGCCCCGTCCGTGTCCCACGTGCAAAGCGGAGACCCGAACGCATTGCCCGCCACGGTCACAGAGCGCGTGAGGGTGCCGCCGTCGGTGGTGTGTGTCAGCGTATACACCCCGGCGCGGACGGACGACCATGCCACCGTTCCGGCCATGTTCGTGGAAACCAGTCCGACCGTAGTCGCGGTGGCGTCGTGTGTGGCCGAAACGGCGACCGTCGCGGATTCCGGCGACTCCCAGGCCGTACTGTAGGCAATCGGCAGGGACTGATTCGCCTGTAGAACAAGCGCGCTCTTCGTATTGAGGCGGAACGTGGCTGTTGCCGCCTGGGAACCGATTGCAAGAATGGACAGAACCAACATCAATGCTTTTTTCATACCATACTCCTCTTCTGTGTGTTACAATCCCGTTCGCTATGAAACTTCAGTTTCATCATCATGGGAAGCAGTTCTTCTTTGTCACCCTGTCCTTGGAAGGGCGACCATCGGCTCTCTCGCGGCTTGTCGAGGGGCAGGCGCGCCCCGATCTTCTGCCGCCCGGCGAGGTGGTCAAGGCGGGGTTTGCCGCCATGCACAAGGTCTTTCCGGCGGCAACGCTCTCCAACTTTGTGATTATGCCGGACCATGTCCACTATCTGCTGATAGCGGACTACGAAGTTTCGCGTGGCTTCAACCCGCTTTGGACAAGCCACCTCCTCATGGATGCCATTGAGGAGGGCTGGTGCCGAATGGCCGGGGGGCTTGCCCCCGAACCCCCGGATATGGCCCCCATGCTGGCCCAGGCCTACGAACGAGGGCGAGAAGAGGCCGCAAGGGTGGAGGCGGCCATGGCCCGCGCAGAAGCGGCGGGAGCCACCGAGGCGGAACGGCTGGCGCTTGCTGCCCGATTGCGCGGGGAGTTCCGGGCGCGGCGCGGCTTCGGGGGTCCGGGGGGCATCCCCCCGTCCCTTCTGCGCTTCGACCGCCGTTGCTACATCGAGCTTTCCTTTGGCGCCGCGCAACTCAAAGCCATACGCCACTACATCCGCTGCAATCCGGCGCGGGCTTTGTGGAAGCTCCAGCATCCCGACCGCTTCGTGCGCTTTGCCGACATCCGGCACCCCATCCTGGATGCTTCGCGCCCTTGGGACGCCATGGGCAATCTCACGCTTCTCGGTTCGCCCTTCCTCTACCATGTGCGGCTGACGCTCCAGAAGAGCGTTGCGGAGCATGAAGCGGCCATCGGCGAAATCATGGAAAAGGCCGAGCGGGGCCTCATTCCGGTATCCGGATTCATCTCGCCCGGCGAAAAGGAACTCCTCCGTCGGCTCAAGGCCAATTCTCGGACTCGCTTCATCAAAATGCTGCCGTATGCCCTGCCGCCGCGCTATGACCCCACGGTGGAAGACTCGCGGGAACTTGCGGCCGACCGGATGCTCATCCTCTCCGGCTTTCCACAGACCATCCTCCAAACACGCAACGATCCCGCCTTCCGGGCGAACTGTCTGAGACTCAACGACCTCGCGGCGGCACTCTGCGCCGCCGCGCGACGGCGCGGATAGAAGAACCGGAAGGTAGTCAAGGAATACAGACATGAAATGGTTGTCAGGGGTTCTCGGGGTTGCTCGGGTCGACTACTGCACCCCCACGCCTTCGCCGTCGCAGGGCAGGCCCGCTCCCGCGGGCTTCCTGCCCTTGCGCGGCTTCGGCGCTCACTCTTTTATGGAAGGGTCCTGGAAAGGCGGAAGCCGCTGCTGCGGCTCGTGTACGACGGGTCGTAGCGGTACCGGTAGGACGACGTGCAGCCCGACCCATCGCTGCTCCAGCTGCCACCGCGCGACACCCGGGACGACCCCGAAGAAGAACCTTTCGGATCCGTGCCGTAGGAGAGCGTCCCGTACCAATCCAGACACCACTCCCACACATTGCCGCTCATGTCGTACAGCCCCCAGGCGTTCGGCGTCTTGCCGCCGACAGGATGGGTCTTGCCACTGGAGTTTGACGTGTACCACGCATAGTTCCCGTTCATCGAGTTGCCCCAATAGTAGGTCGTCGTCGTCCCCGCGCGGCAGGCGTATTCCCACTGCGCCTCCGTCGGCAGGTCGAAGGCGAGGCCGGTCTTCGCCTGAAGTTTGCCGAGGAACGAAGACGAGTCCACCGCCGAGGACGACGGCCACTGCGCGCCATTGGACGAACCGCGGATCATGTTGTAGGAGACATAATGCACCGGATACGTATTTCCCTTTCCGTACGAAGTCGAGGAACAGGGGTCAGACCCCATCACGAGCGACCACTGCTTCTGCGTCACCTCGAACACGCCCATGTAGAAATCCTGCGTCAACGTCACACGATGCGATTCGTTCGTTTGATCGCTTCCCATGATGAAACTTCCAGCAGGAATTCGTTTGAGAACGAGTTTCGTTGTCTTGTACTCGTCCTTGTTCACGCTGCCGGAAGGTTCCGCATAAAGGTACGAGACCGGATAGGAAGAGGCGGAAGATCCTGCCGAAAGGTCGATGACACAATAGAGGGCGGGGGCTTCCGTTGCCGTCATGGTAATGCGCACATCGTCACAGTCCACTTCCGGTGCATCCGCACCCGCATCCCAGATGAGATGGCAGGGACCAGATTCCACCTCAAGGCCATCGGCAACCGTCTTCCCCGCTTGATAGACAGTGGTGACAGGGAGCACTGGTCCGTCTTCACCTTGCGTGGCGGTGACGGACAACTTGTAGTTATCACCACTTCCTTCGATTCCGATATCGCAAGTGATGTCCACCAGACCGTTCCATGGAAAACGCTGTTGGACAGACAGATTGGATACGGGGTCGGAAAAAACGACTTGGGGAAGCACGAAGAGAAACAAGACCATCAAAGACAATCGTTTCATGTTTTACACTCCTGAGTTAGGGGTACATTGTGTTATGCATTAACCGAGAGACACACCCGAAAGAAGAACTTCCACATGGTCATAACCGCCCACAAAGTCAAGCATTCCCTTGACTTGACGACACGAAACCGTTGACGAACTCCCCAGTATGATCCTTCGAAGACACTTTTTATCAAAATAGTAGAAGTACCCAGATGGTTCGCGTACAACATTAGGCGATGTCATGGGCCCCTCGACAACAAAAATCTGACGCCACTCTTCCTCATCCAAAAACTGTTCTGCGTCCTTGAATTGAAGGTGGTTTTCAATGAGAACGTCCATCATGTTTGAATAGTCCTCTTGGCTCAGACCTTCAAGATATCCTTTGCTGAATTTCGTATGAGGAACACCGTAATGTATCTTCTTTAGAATTGGGAGTGTTTCTATGGGGTAAAAGAATTCAAAGGCAACGCCCGTCCGTCTTCTTGCGTATTTTTCCCAATGGAGAGGATTGGAATCGCTAACGGTGTACGAGATGAACCCGTACTGTTTGCACATGGTGTCTTGCACCTCCGTTCTGCGCGAATCTTCCGCATCAATGCATTCCAGCGTCTTCTCAAAGGAGTCCTCCTGTTTCTCGATATTGCTGATATGGAGTCTGTGGTTTCGCAACAAATCCATCAGCCTTTCTTCCTTGTATCCCATATACCGATATACCACGACACCATTGGTATCATCGAAACGCTTTGCAGTATTATGTTTCATCCGTTTTCTCTGCTTCAAACTGTCCAGTGTTTGTCAGGCCGCACCATCGGACAAACAAAAAGCGCGTCCCGTTCCGCGTCTTTCTTCAGGCTCGTAGGAAGGGCCCCATAGGAAACACGGAGGGTACGCGCTGGATGCGCGCACTCCTGCACTGTGTCGTCCTATTGAATTTTCCTACGATTCGAAGAAACGACTACTTTTGCAGTGATGCAAAAATCGGAAGATGTTGTTGCCCCGCGCGGCATACACCATGCGGAACAGGGAAGAGGATAGCAAAGGAGAGAGGGGAGCGCAACGGAGAAGTTAAGGTTGGATTGCGTTACGTCAAGAATCGGCCCCCTTCGAGGGGGCTGTCGCCAAAGGCGACTGAGGGTGTTGCCTGCGGCGGGCTATGGCGGCGAGGAGACAACACCCACCGGCGCTGCGCGCCACCTCCCTCGGAGGGAGGCGCCTGCGGCGGGCGGCGGGCTGCGGTCTCGGAGCTTGCTCCGGCCCCCTCGAGAGGGCTGTCGGCGGAGCCGACTGGGGGTGTTTCCCCGGGCGGGTGGCAACACCCACCGGCGCTTCGCGCCACCTCCCTCGAGGGAGGCGCCTGCGGCGGGCGGCGGG
>JAZUKQ010000018.1:0-11542 GCA_045643325.1 Kiritimatiellia bacterium
CCTATCGAACCGTAGTTGCAACTTTCCGCACCGTAATTTCATTGCGACTTTCCCTGCGGATCCCCTCGCCAAACGAAGGGTCAAAAAAGGGGTCAGACCCTTATTGGCGCTTATTGGGGAGACCCTTATTGGCGACTTTCCGAACCGTAGTTTCACGCACCATTCAAAAGGGGTCTGACCCTCGCCAACCAACCTATAAAAACAACCTCATCGGACGAACAACTGAATCATTTATATTGATTTTGATGCAGATTTCGTCTATGATGACGCCGTTTTAAAGGAAATACTGTGCGCCCCTTTGAATATGGAAGCATCGGCGACAGATTGCGGACCAATGAGGTGTGCAATTTAATTTCCGCCGTCCATGAGTTTCGCGATGCTTGAGGCCTGTCCCGACATCAGTGAAACACCGTTGAGCGCGCTCAAAGACTCGCTGGACGAAGGGATTCTCCGAAAGATTGGATCCGGACGCGGTTCCGCGTACGCAAACAAGAAGTCGCTTCTGGAAGCGTTGATGGGCGCCCCTCTTGTGAAGGCGGGGATTTGCCCATTGAGAGACGTCGGAAAACGATGAAGGGCATCGAATTATAAACAATGATTGCCGCCGCTCAACCCCTTTGACAAATGCCATGAAAAACTCCCCTCAAGCGCCCAAGACCGTCCGCATCGTCGATATCGCCCAAACCGTCGGCGTCTCCGTTTCGCTGGTGTCCAAGGTTCTCAACGACCGGATGGGAAAGAGCACCGTGCGACCGGAACTCGCCGAGCGCATCCGCGCCTGCGCACGGGACCTCGGCTACGTCCCCAACGCCTCCGCCCGCGCCCTCTTCTTCGGGCGCAGCAACGCCATCGGCGTGTTCGTCCTCTGCCACGACCTTCCCTTCCGCCACCTCCACGAGATGTTCATCGAAGGCGTCACGAAGGCGCTCGCGCAGGGGGAACGCCATCTGGTGTTCCACTTCCTCCACGACGAGGCATCCCTCCAGCGCGGCCTCATGCTCGCCAGGCAGAAGCGCGTCGACGGCATTATCGCCAGCGGCGATCCGAACGTGGACGCCGATAATCTGTTCGGCCGCCTGATGGATACCGGGGTCCCCCTCGTGTCCACCATGGACGTCCCTGTGGCCGAGACGATTTCCAACGTCGGCCTCTCCCAGGAGAAAGTCGGCGCCGTCGCGGCGGCCCACCTGCTGGAACGAGGCTGCCGCAAGCCGGCGTTCGCCTATGTCCCCAGTGTCGCCGGCGACCTGCGCCTGAACGGCTTCAAACAGGTCCTCGCCGAGGCGGGACGCCCCTGCCGTCCGGAGCAGATTGTCACGGTAGCGGACTTCGACGAACCCCGCAACGCCGTGGCCGAGGCCATGGTCGCCCTGGCCGCCCAGGGCATCGACGGCGTCGTCGCCCGAACCGACCCCGACGCCATGGCCATAGAGAACCACCTGCTCATGGCCGGTGTCCGCATTCCGCAGGACTTCCGCATCGTCGGCATCGGCGACACGGACATCTGCCGCCACGCGATACTGCCCATCTCGTCGGTTTCGGCGCACGATGACGAACGCTCCCGCCTTGGGGTCGAGCTTCTCGACGCCGTCATCCGCGGCGAAGCGCCCCGTCACCTGAAAGTCGAACCGGAAGTCATCCGGCGCGAAACGACGTAAAAGGAAGAATTCTGCGACGCCGGGCGTCGGATACACGCTCGAAGGCGTCGACGGGGACAGACTCCCGAACAGGCGCGACCATGACAGCATCAAGGCGCTCCGGGCGGGCAAGCATGTGATGTGCGAGGTGACCTCGTTCATGACGCCCGCCGGGGGCGTGGCGCTCGTCGAGGCCGTCGAATCCTCCGGCAAGGCCTACAACCTTCTGGAGAACTACCCCTTCTCGAAGGAGAACCAGTACGCCCGCAAACCGCTGGATACGGACAAGGCCCTTGAGGAACTCCGCACGTGGTTGCTGCAGGCTTGAAAAGTCCCGCCGACCGATGGACTGACCGACCGACCGGTTGTTTCTACCGTTCCGTCGAACGCGCAAGTGCTATGCTCGTGCCGTCCGGAACCGCGTGGTACTGCACGACGCCGTCCTTGGCGTCGACCTGCTCCGTACGCTCGCCCTGGGTGACGCTGACCTTCTCCCAGTCCTTCGGAACACGGGTGCGGAGCGTGAGCGGCAGGTCGTAGAGCGCCGGATCGGCGTCGCAGGAGAGCGTCAGCGTGATGCCCTTCTTCCCCGGCACGATGTTTTCAACGCGCGCCGTCGCGCGCTCGGTCTCGTACTGGTGGCACGAGATCCAGTCCGTCACCCAGAGGTCGCCGCGGTCGCGGCGCTCCGCGATGGCGTCGAAGAACGGGAAGACGATGTCCTGCTTCATCGCCCAGAAGTCCTGGTACGTGCGCTTCGGGTCCTTGATCTCCAGGCCGTGGAAGATGACGTAATTCATCCCGCCGGTCTCGATGGCCTTGTCGGCGAGCGCGAGCATCTGCTCGCAGGTCTGCCAGTGGTACACCGCGCCGTGGTCGCGGAACGGCGGCCGGTCGACGAGGTCGAACTCCTTGAGGAGCTGTTTCTCCTCGTCGCCCGTGATGTTCCATTTGCCCTGGCCCACGCCCGGCTGCCCGTAGGCGAGAAGCCGGGTCCGCTTGCCGGGGACGATGTCTCGGAGGTACTTCGCGCAGTCGCCGATTTCGTGGCGTCCGTGCTCGAGGTCCTTGATGCCGTGGTGCGTCAGAGTGTGGACGCCGAAGACGACGCCCGGCTTGCCCGCCACCTTCTTCCACTTCTCCTCGTAGACCTTGTACTCGCCCTTCTCGGGGACGAGGAAGTAGGTCGCCGCGAGGTTGCGCTTCTCCAGTTCGGGAATGGCGACGACGAGGGCGCTCGGCCAGCCGTCGTCGAACATCATGAGGAAGCAGGCCTTCGCGTTGCCCTCCCATGTGGCGACCTCGGTCGCGCCGATGTCGTCGGGCGCGGCGGAAAGGCTGAACGACGCGAGAAGGGCGGAGAGAAGCAGGAGCTTTTTCATGGGATGTTACCGTTTCGTGCGGAAGGCGCCGACGCCGGCGGCCCAGAGTTCCCGGGTCGCGGGGTTGTAGCGGACGATGAGCGGACGGCGGTAGTTGAGGTCGCCGGTGATTTCGGTCCAGGTCTCGCCGCCGTCGGCGCTCTCGAAGACGCCGCCGTTGCTGCTGCCGCTCCAGGTGACGGCGCTCACCCAGATGCGCTTCGTGTTCTGGGGGTCGAACGTGATGCCGCAGGCGCAGAGGCCCTGGAACTTCGTCGCCTGCTTCCACGTGGCGCCGTGGTCCCGGCTGATCCAGAGGTTGTTGCCGCCGGCGAGGACGGTGCCGTCGGGCATGACCTCGATGTTGAAGAACCACTCGGGCGGGCAGGAGGTCTTCTGCCAGGTCTCGCCGCCGTCGGGGCTCATGTAGACGCCGGACGTGGCGCCGCAGGCCGCCCAGAAGATACGGTTGGAATCGGTCGGGTCGACCGCGATGCCGTAGAACATGCGGCGGCTGCCGGGCTGGTTCGCGAGCTGCTTCCAGGTAAGGCCGCCGTCGGTGGACTTGAAGACGCCGCCGCCGGACTTGCCGTTTTCGGGGTCGCCGTCGAGGCCGAGGTAGATCGTGTCGGGATTCTTCGGGTCGGCCGCGATGGCGCGGGCGTAGCCCTCGCCCCACATCGTGTTGGCGTGCGGGATGTAGTCCGGAAGGCCGGTCGCGCGGACGAAGTTCTCTCCCTTGTCGCCGTAGGGCTCGCCGTTGTTCTTGAAAACGAGGACCTGGTTCGGGTATTCCTTCGCGGCGCGCCAGGCGGAGACCGTCGAGAGGATGCGGATGCTGCCATCGGCGAGTTGCTGCGGAAGGACGCGCCACTGGTGGCCGGAAAGGCCCTCGGTGTAGCGCTTGGGCGCGAGCACCTTCCAGGTGGCGCCGTTGTCGTCGGAGCGGAAGACGCCCTCGTCCATCGCCGCGCCGTAGACGTATTTGCCGCAGAAGCGGAGGTCGTGGAAGCAGGTGATGTCGGCGCCCTTGGAGGCCTCGACCCAGGTGTTTCCGCCGTCATGCGAAACGAGGTTGTTCCAGTTGGCGGAGATGACGAGGCGGTCGGGGTTGGCGGGGCTCAAGGCGAAGTTCGGGGCCGCGCTGAGTCCGCCCTTGGCGCCCTCGGCGGGGTTCGTCGGGTTGCCGACCATGTCGCGCGTGAAGTCGCGGTTGGCCTTCCACGTGGCGCCGCCGTCGCGGGAGACGAGGTAGTCGCCGCGCCAGCCATCGGTGGCGAGGACGTGGACGACGTTCGCGTCGCGCGGGTCGAGGCAGATGTCGCGGACGGAGTACTTGGCGTCAAGCGATTCGACTTTCGCCCAGGTCTCGCCGGCGTCGGTGGAACGGAAGAGGCCGTTCTTGCCGAAACCCGCGTAGAGGAGTTTCGGGGCCTTCGCCCAGCCGCCGGCGACGACGGCGGCGTTCTTCGGAAGGCTTCCGTAGTGCTTCCACGTGGCGCCGCCGTCGGTGCTGCGGAAGAGGCCCTGCTTGGAGTGCGCGACGAAAACGGTCGCGGGGGCCGTGGACGGGATGAAGACGGTCGCGACGGGGCCGTTCTCGGGCTCGGCGGCGGTCTTGGAAGAGCGTGTCGACGCGGAGAAGCGGGCGTCCTTGGCGTTGCTCTTGCGCCAGCCGTCGAGGTCCTTGGTCTCCCAGTCGCCGATGACGGTGGGCTTGCCGCCGCCCTTCGGGAGGAGCGCCACGGCGTCGACGCCGATCTCGCCCTTGAAGGCGTCGTTCTGCTGGCGGCGGATGGCGAGGTGGACGAGGCGGCAGCTCGCGGGGTCGGTCACCTTGGAGAGATCGAGCGAGACATCGGTCCACGCGCCGGGCGTGAGGTTCTGGAACGGGGATTCGACCCAGGTCCAGCCGTCGCCGGACTGGATGACGAGGCTGGCGCTCATCTTGGCGTTGCCGGCGGGAAGGAAGACCTTCGCGGTGAGGGTCTTGTAGGCCGACCAGTCGAGGCCGCCCTGCGAAAGGAAGCGCTCGAGGCGGGCGTGGGCAGACCAGTCGCCGTTGGGGAAGTTCACGCCGAACCAGAGGAAACTGGAGCCGGACGGAGCGGCGGGACCTTGGTCGCCGCCGTCCTTCGGAAGCGCGGAGAAGAAGTCGAGGCGGGTCCAGGAGTCGCCGCCGTCCTCGCTCTTGAAGAGCTCGCCGCGGCCGCTGCCGGCGTAGAGGACGTCGGCGTTGCGCGGGTCGACGGCGATGGCGTGGTTGCTGCCGCCGCGCTTGGTGGAGATCTTGAGGGAGGTGTTGAGCGACTCCGTAAGCGGGGTCCAGGTGGCGGCGCCGTCGCGGGAGCGGGCGACGCCGTCGTCCGTCATGGCGTAGACGACCTTGCTGTCGCTCGGCGCCGTGGCGAGGGTGTAGACGCCGTAGTTCTGGATGCCGTCGTTGACAATCTTCCAGCTGCGGCCGCCGCCGGTGGACTTGTAGACACCGAGGACGTCGCCGCCGAGGTAGAAGATGTCGGGGTTCTTCGGATCGGCCGCGACGCTCCAGAAGTAGCCGCCGCCGCCCCATCCGGCCCACTCCCAGTGGGTGCGCGGAGTCTCGGCGGCGTATGGACCGGCAAATGAAACGAGGGTTGCTGACGCGAGAAGCAAGGAAGAGGCGAGATGCTTTTTCATGGCAGGGCGTTGGTTTGGATAGGAAAAATGGGTAATATTCCCTAAAGTCGTCAATATGTTACCACGAAACCGATGAAAACGGCATCTTGTTTTTTATCGCAACGTGTAATAACTGCAGAATCAACTGAAAACAATGGCCGCCCCTTTGGAGCGCGCGCGCCCGCCCGCCGCCAGCGCCCCCGCCCGCCGCAGGCGCCTCCCCCCAGGGAGGTGGCGCGCGGCGCCGGGGGGTGTTGCCGCCCCGCCCCCGTTGTACTCCCCCAGCCGCAAGCGGCCGCCCGACTGCGGCGCGCGGTGTACTCCCCCGGCCGCAAGCGGCAGTCCCCTCGGAGGGGGCCTTTTCTTGGGGAATGTCCAGAGAGGAACGTACATCTTTCTGCCTTCTGAATTTAATGGTAGACTTTTGAAGTTCCGCCCGGATATTTTCATTCCGTCATTACGTCCCGTCGCCGGACCGACTCATCCATGAACTACCTGCTGGCAACCCTCTTTTCATATCTTCTCGGCTCGGTTCCCTTCGGCTACCTTGTCGCCCGCGCGAAAGGCGTGGACATCCGCAAGGTGGGCAGCGGGAACATCGGTGCCACCAATGTCTTCCGCACGCTCGGGAAAGGCCCCGGCATCCTCACGTTCGTACTGGACTTCGCAAAAGGCCTCGTCGCGACGCTTCTTCTCTCGCGGCTCGCCGTCGCCCTCACCTCCGCCCCGCCCGAGGGCCATTTCCCGTATATCCAGCTGCTCGCGGGCGTCGCCGCGGTCATCGGGCACTCGTTCTCCGTCTTTCTCGGTTTCAAGGGCGGCAAAGGCGTCGCGACGGGCGCCGGCCTCGCCGTCGGCCTCGCCCCCGCCTCCGCCGGAATCGGGTTCGGCGTCTGGATTCTCACGTTCCTTCTCTCCCGCTACGTCTCCGTCGCCTCCATCCTCGCCGCCGCGGCCGTCGGAACCTGCGTCTGGATCTTCGGTCCGTTCGATCCGGTCCGCCTTGTGCCCTCGATTCTCACGCTGCTCTGCCTGCTCATCGTCGTACGGCACCACGCGAACATCCGCAGGCTTCTCGCCGGGACCGAGAACCGCTTCGCCTTCACCAAAGCCCAGATTGCCGCGAAAGAGGCGAAAAAGGCCGCCGAGGAAAAGAAGCCGTAAGCCGCTCCGCCGCGGCCGCTGCCGTCATTCCCGAATCTTTTTGCCCGTCACCTCCCTCCCCCATGTCTTTCCCCTCCGCGATCCGTACCGCCGCCCCCGACGGCACCGAACTTCTGACCATCGAGAACGGCCTTGTCCGCCGCGTCTGGCGGTTCAACGGCGGACTTCTCGCCACGCTCCGCGTCGAGGACATCGTCCGCGGCACGGCCGCCGTCTCGGACGGAGCCCGTCCCGACATCGTCCTTCCAGGGCTTACCGACCAGACGCCGGTCCGCGCGTCCTTCGCCTCCGCCCCCGTCGAGGAATCACCGACCGTCCCCGCGCATCTCCGCGCCGAGGTCGTCACCGAGTTTCCCTCCGGAGCCCTCCGCCAGGTTTTCCGCGTCTTTCCGGGAGTCCCCTTCATCGAGCGCACGCTCTACGTCCGCGCGGGCTCGCCGCTCGCGGTCTCCGAGGTCCGCGCGCCGGACCGCGCCGCCGACGAGGCCGGACCGGGCGCTTCGGAGTCCGCCTCCGGGGAACCGCCCGTCCTCGACCGTCTTCCCCTCCCCGGTGTCCACTGGACCGCGGAGACGACGGACTACGCCGACTGCACCGACAGGAACAACAATCTCGTCGTCACCCGATCGGCCCGCCCCTTCCGCTTCTCCCTCCGCCTCTCCGGCAACGTCTGCCTCCTCACTCCCCGCTCCGCGGCCTTCCCGCACCTCGTCCTTCTCAAGCTCGCCCCCTGCGGCGAGTCGCAGTCCGACGCGCTCGGATACGATTTCCTCCTGTGCCAGGACTCCGTCGAAGTCCACGGCTGCGGCCTCTCCGCCGAGTCCGACACCGAATGGGTCCGGGGCTATGCCTCCGCGCTCGGCGTCGCCGGGCCCTCCCGTCTGGAGAAACTCCTCGAACTCCGCCGCTACCAGAAATGCCTCCGCCGTCTCCTCCCCGGGCGCGACGAGATGGTGCTCATGAACACATGGGGCGACCGCGCGCGCGACGCGCACCTCTGCGAGGAGTTCGCGCTCCGCGAGCTCGAGCGCGGCAAGCGCCTCGGCATCTCGCACTTCCAGCTCGACGACGGCTGGCAGAAAGGCCTCTCCCACAACTCGGCCTTCGGCGGGGAGTGGCCCGACATCGCCAAAGTCCCCGACTACTGGACCCCGAACCCCGTCCGCTTCCCCAACGGCCTCGGCCCGGTCGTCCGGCGCGCCCGCGAGCTCGGCATCGAGCTCTGCCTCTGGTTCAACCCGAGTTCCGCGGACCGCTATGCCTCCTGGCGCCGCGACGCCGACGTCCTTGTCGGGCTCTATCGCGAGCACGGCATCCGCACGTTCAAGATCGACGGTCTCCGGATTTCCGACGCGCTCTGCCGCAACCGCGTCCGAGCGCTTTTCGACGCGGTCCGCGAGGCGACGGGCGACCGGGCCGTCTTCAACATGGACGTCACGGCGGACGTCCGGTTCGGCTACCATGATTTCACCGAATACGGCAACGTGTTCGTCGAGAACCGCTATACCGACTGGACGAACCACTATCCGTTCTGGACGCTCCGCAACCTCTGGCAGCTCTCCGCCACCGTGCCGCCCGAGCGCCTTCAGATCGAATTCCTGAATCCGTTCCGGAACATCGGGAAGTACGCGCCGGACGACGACCTCGCGCCCTCCCGGATTCCCTTCGAAACAAGCGTGGCGATGACGCTCCCGGCCCAGCCGTTGGCCTGGCTCGAGTCCACCGGGCTTCCGGACTCCCCCGCGGTAGACCGGGTCTCGCGTCTTCTCGCCGTCTATCGGGACGTCCAGCACGACTTCCATTCCGGGGCGGTTCTTCCCATCGGTTTCGAGCCGGACGGCGACGCCCCGACCGGCTTCCTCTCCATTCGCCTCCCCGACGGCGCCTCCGCCCCCGCGCCCCGCTATCTTCTCCTCTTCTCCGAATCCCGCGCGGGCGAATTCCGCCTTCCGTCGCCGCTTCCGCCCTCGCGCTCTTTCTCCGGGACCGATCTCCTCACCGGGGAGACTGTCGCCCTCTCCTCCGACACGGACTCCAGGCTTCTCTTCTCCGCCCCAGCCCCCTGGTCCTTCCGTTTTCTCCGGATCTCGTGTTCATGACAAAAAAAAGCTGCCTCTTCTACGCGGCTGTCCTTCTGCTTTTCGTCGCCTACGGCGTTTTCCTTGCCGCGGCGACCCCTTTCGCGAAGGCGCCGGACGAGCCGATGCGCTACGCGGTGTGCGAGTACATTCACAACCACGGCACGCTTCCGGTCGGGTCCGACCCGGAAATCCGGAACCCGGACTGGGGGTTCAGCTACGCCTTCTACCCGATTACCCCGTATATCGCGGGCGGATTCGCCATGCGGCTTCTGGACGGCGTGGTTCCCGCCGGGAAGCTCTACATGATTCCCCGGGCGGTCAGCCTCCTCTGTTCGGTCGTCGGGCTGCTTTTCATCATCGCGGTCGCCCGGAAACTGTTCCGCGAGCCGTATGCCGGGACCATGGTCGCCTCCATCGCGTTTCTTCCCATGTTCGGCTTCGTGTCCTCCTATGTGAACGTGGACGCCTACGGGCTGATGACGGTCGCGATGATCATCTACTTTATGCTCCGCGCCCGGGAGACGCGGTGGCGCCTCAGCGACTGCGCGGGACTCGGCGTGTCCGTCGGCCTCTGCCTGATTTCCTACTATAACTGCTATCCGGTCGTCGGCGCGGCGGCGCTCTTCTCGTTCGTCGCGGTCCTTCAAGATCCGGATGTTCCGAGGAAAGGACGCTTTCTTTCCGGCCGGATCGCCTGGGTGATCCTGTTCGCGTTCCTCGTCGCCGGCTGGTGGTTCATCCGCAACGGCGTCCTGTACGACGGCGACATCCTCGGCATGGACGCCTGCAGCGCGTGCGGAGAGAAATACGCGGCCGAAGAATTCCGCCCCTCGCTCCGCTCCACGCTCTACACGCAGGGAGTTTCGTTCCGGAGCCTGATGACCAGCGTTCCCTGGATGGTCACCGCCTGCAAGAGCTATGTCGGCCTGTTCGGAATCATGGACGTCCCCCTCCCCAACGGACTGTATGTTCTCGTGTTCGCCGTCATCGGCGCCGGATTCGCCGGGAACCTGCTGGAACTGCGCCGTGAAAACAGGCCGGACTGGAACCGGAGCCGGATTCTCCTCGCCTCCACGCTGCTGCTGGTCTGCGCCCTGGAACTTTGCCTCAACTGGCTCTATACCTATTTCGTCGACTACCAGCCGCAGGGCCGGTACATGCTCCCGATGTACATCGCGCTCGCCGCCATTCTCACCAACGGATGGAAGAATTTGATCGAGGCGGGAAAAAGCGGCTCGCTCCGGCGCGCGCTGGGGACGGCGGCGGTGTCCGGCGTCTTTCTCTTCGCGACAGTCTACAGCGCGGTTCTGATCCGGCAAGTGTATAAAGGATTCGTCCAGCCATGAGCGGACAAAAGAAAATCGCCGTCATCGGCGCCAGCTATCTCCAACTCCCGGTCGTCGAGAAAATCCGCGAGATGGGCCATCGGTCGGTCTGCTTCGCGTGGGCCGACGGAGCCGTGTGCCGCGACGTCGCCGACCGGTTCTATCCGGTTTCGATCACGGAAAAGGAGAAAATCCTCGACATCTGCCGCGAGGAACGGATCGACGCCGTGCTCACCATCGGATCGGATGTCGCGGTCCCGACGGTCTCCCATGTCGCCGCAGGGCTTGGCCTTGTCGCGAACAGCGAGCGGTCGGCCTACGTCAGCACGAACAAATTCGCGATGCGCGAGGCCCTGTCGGCCGGCGGGGCGCGCTGCCCCGCGTTCGCCAAAGTCACGGCGCTCCCCGAGGCGGAGGCGGCCGCGGAGCGCGTCGGATACCCCGTCGTCGTGAAACCCTGCGACCGTTCCGGAAGCATGGGCGTGACAAAAGTCATGGACCGTACGGGCCTTCCGGCGGCCGTGGAGGCGGCGATTTCCGCTTCCCTCACCGCGACCGCCGTCCTCGAGAAGTTCGTCGATATCGCGCACGAGATCAGCGTGGAGGGAATCTCCTGGAAAGGCAAGCACCATGTCCTCGCCATCACCGACAAAGTGACGACCGGCGCGCCGCACTATGTCGAACTCGGACAGCACCAACCGTCGCTCCTTCCCCGGGAGACGCTCGATGAGGCGGTCCGCCAGGTGAAACTCGGCGTGCGGGCGCTCGGCATCGAATACGGCGCCTCCCACCCGGAACTCATGGTCTCCTCCTCGGGCGAGGTCTATGTGACGGAAATCGGCGGACGCATGGGCGGCGACTTCATCGGATCCGACTTGGTCCGCCTCTCGACCGGCTACGACTTTTTGAAAGGCGTCGTCGAAGTGTCGCTGGGCGAGTTCACGCCGCCCGAAAAGACGCTTTCGAAATCCGCGGGCGTCTGGTTCTACGCGCCGGAAACCGTCGACGGCATCCGGAAGGCGCTGGAGCGCCCCTCCGTGCGTGAATCGGTCGTCCGCCAAGAATTCCGTCCGGAGGAGCTGAAACCGCTCACCCGGAGCGCCGACCGCGCGGGGTACTTCATCTATCAGGCGGACAGCCGGATCGAAATCTGACGCCCGCCGGCATCGATGACGCGGTTCCTCCGCGTCTCCGTGCGCCGCAAAGGGACAGCGCCGCTTTCGGGCGAAGCCCGGCCCCCTTCGAGGGGGCTGTCGCGCTAGTGTGCTGATTCGTAATAAAATTGTCCTTTACATGGCCTCCGGGACGTGATATCA
>JAZUKQ010000019.1:0-4436 GCA_045643325.1 Kiritimatiellia bacterium
AATGGCCGTGGAGCGACGTCCCTCCGCCCCCGGGAGTCGACCCGGCGTTCAGCCTCGTCCGGAAAAACGGAAAGACAGGTTTCGTCCGCGGCGCCCTCGCCGACGGCGCCGACGCCCGGACCGTGCTTCCCGCCCTCCGCGAGTCGCTCGCCGCGACCGGATGGGCCTGCGCGACCCCCGCCCCCGACGACGTCTCCGCGGTCCTCTTCACGAAAGGCGACGCGACGCTCCTCGTCTCCGCGGGCGGGAACTCGCTGGCGATTCTGCGGAAATAGGCCGGGATTCCGGGCACCCTACGCCCGCGTCAGATTCCGCATCCAGCGGAAGCGGTTGATCTTCACGAGCGCCACGAAACATTTCGTGAACTGGTCCGAGAGCAGAAGCGTGTAGACCACGATGTCCGGCGCGTGGAACACGCGCTGCGCGACGATCGCCGAGGGAAGCACCCAGCAGAAGACCCAGATGGTGTCGTTGATGAAGACGAATTTCGTGTCGCCGCCCGACTTCACCAGCCCCATCAGGCACGGCGCCTGGTACGACCGGAAGAACGCGACGAAGAGAAGCACCGTGAAGAACCTCGCGGTCGTCTCCGCCGTCTTCGCCGCCGTCGCCGGATCGAACGTATAGAACGAGGTGAAGAAACCGTGGCCGAAAAAGACGGCCGCCGCCGCGACAAAGCCCACACCGACAAAAACGAGCTGCATCCGCCGGGCGTACGCCTTGACCGCCCCGTAGCGTTCCGCGCCGATCATCTTCCCGGTGAGGATTCCCATCGCCGCGGCAAGACCGACCGTCGCGCACCAGAGCAGGTTGTCGAAGTTGTCCGTGATGCTCACCGCCGTCATGGCCGACGGGTCGAAGCGGCCGACCACGCCGCGCATCACGCTCTTATTGACGGCCCAGGTCACCTGGCCCAGGAGCAGCGGCGTCCCGTAGCGCACCAGATCGAATCCGAGCGCGCGATCGCCCAGCAGGAAATCGCGCGGACGGAACCGGAGCGCCGTGTCCACCCGGAAGAGATAGAAGAGCACGAACGACATCTCGAGGAACCGGGAGACGGTCGTCGCCGCCGCCGCGCCCGCGACGCCCATCGCCGGCACGCCGAGCTTTCCGAAAATGAAGACGTAGTTGAGCCCGATGTTCACGACGAACGCGATGCACGAGTTGAGGAACCCGACGCGGACCACCTCCACCGAGCGCATCGCGACGACCAGAAGATGCGTCACGCAGAAGAAAAGGAACGACGGTCCGACAATCCGCAGATACCTCACCGCCTCGGCGGCCGCGGGCCCGGACGGAGTCATGAGCCGCATGAGCGGGGCCGGGAGGAACATGGCCACGGCCGCGAAGACCGCCGCGCCGCAGAGCGAGACGCGGAGCGCCATCGCGATGATCGTCTTGATCCGGACGATGTCCCGCTTTCCCCAGTACTGGGTCGAGAGGACGAGGATGGCGCTCTCGACCCCGAAAAGGAGCATCATGAGCACCATCTGGACCACCGTGGCGAGATAGAGCCCGTTGATGGACGCCTCGCCGAGCGTCCCCACCATCAGGTTGTCCGAGAGCGTGACTCCGAAATTAATGAGATTCTGCCCGATGAGCGGCAGCGCCAGCGCGACGAGCGTCCTCCACCATCCCTTCTCGAGGCGGTCCTTCGGAAGCTCGGTCTGCGGAACGGAGACGCGGGACGCTCCGGTTCCCCGGTCGACGGATTTCATACAGAGGAGGCGCTACATTCCGGGGGGCGGGGGCGGAGGCGCGAATCCGCCGCCGTTATTTCCGCCGTTGCCGCCGCGGGCGTTGTTGCCGCCGCGGTTCCATGGCGGACGCCCTCCGCCCATGAGAAGCCCCATGAGCATTCCGCCTCCGTTTACCCCGGCCTCGCGCGTCGCCGCCATCAGCGGCTCGAACGCGTCGCCGCCCACAAGCTGCATGAGATTGATGTCGCCGTCGGCCTCGCGCCAACTCGCGGGAAGGGTCGCGTCCATCTCGTCGTAGGTGTTGAGCATCAATCCCATGACGTCCTGCATCAGGACAAGCCGGTCGCTCTGGGAGAAGGTCCCGTTCTCGCGGATGGCCTCCGACCAATCCTCGACCAGTTTCCGGACGGAGGTGTCGAGCGTCTCGACGGACTTACCGAACGCGGCGGACTGTCTCTCGTCGAGACCGACGCGCTCGACGAACTCGTTGTAGCGGGCGTCCGCGCGCTCGCGCATCCGTCCGAGAAACTCCTGATGGCGTGCCTCGCGCTCCTCGGGGGTCTGGTTCTCCCACTCGCGGCGGCGCGCCTCGCGCTGGGCCTCGCGCTCCTTGCGGCGCTCCTCCAGCCTCTGCTCGACGGCCTGGTCGAGCACGTCCTGCGGGACCATGTCCGCGCCCGGGCGGACGGCCTGCTCCGCGGCGGGTTCGGGGACCTCGGCGCGAACGGGAACTTTGACCTCGACATACTTTGTCTCGGGCATGTTCGCGACGGGCGCGGCGGCCGCGGCGCGGAGCGTCTCGATGACGCGGTTCGCGTCGTCCAACGAGCGGCGGAGCGTCTTGTTCCGGTCGGCCGTCACGCAGACGGCGGCGGCGAGCGCGACCGTCGAGACGGACAGGATCAATGCGGGTTTATTCATGGCGTTGATAAATCTACTCAGGTAAACCGCGTATATTCTACCAAGAACCCCGCCGCACGGAAAGACGAGGAAACGCAGCGGAACATTCCCTATTTTTCTTCCGGACGCGAAATGCGGCTCCCCAGTCGCCCGCGGCTCCAGATTCCGCCCAAGAGGCCGGGGTTGGCAAGTTGGTCGGCCGGAAGGATTCCTGAACACCGAAACGCCCCTTCCTTTGTCGGGCGTGTGTGCAATCCAAAAGTCTGCGGAATCCGACCGAAGAACGCCGCTTTCTCTAAAAATATATGGAGAAATGTCCTGAATCCATCCGCGACGCAGGATTTGAATTCCGGCAAGAACATCCCAAATTTTTCGTTTACTATTTTTTCAAAACGTCCCTTTTGTTCTCGACATGAGGGACATTGCCACGCCCTCCTTTCTCTGTTATCCTAGCCCCATGCAACGAACGGCGTCCTTGACATGGGCCTTTCTTCTCGCGTCCTGCACAGCCTTTGCCGTGCAGTTCCGCGCGGAGAACTATGCGATTCCGTGGTTATCGGCGGACGGAAAGGCCTTGCTCATCGCGGCAAACGTACCGACCAACGGCTGGACGGCTCCGGCGCTTGTCCGTGGCGGCGTGTCGTTTGCCGCCACCGCGGACGGCGTTCCGACGCCTCTCTGGTTCGGCGACGAAGCCACCGGAACGGTGGCGGTTGCTGTGCTCGTCGCGGACTGCACGGATACGCCGTCCTCCTGGTCGACGCTTCTGGACGCCCCGTCGCCGCTTCGGACGGAGCAGCGAATCTATTTGTGGCAGCGTCTCGCCTTCGCCACAGACGGCGTTTCCGTCGCCGTGGACTCCGCGTCGTCGGACGAGTTTCCCATAGACGGAGAAAAGCATCTCGTGGAGGTGGCGTTTTCCACTCCCGTGGCGTGGTCCGAGCTCTTTCTCGGCGGACATCCGGCGACGCCCGCATGGAACCGCTCCTGGCCCGGACGAGTCTACGAGATCGTTCTTCTGGAAGACGCTCCAACCGGGGAATCCCGGGACGCGCTCCGCGCGTATCTCTCCGTGAAATGGGGGCTCGGACTGGGCATCCCCTCGGCGCGAAACGCCCGCGCCATCCTGCGCCGTCTCGGCGTGAAGTCCGATCCGCTGTACTTGTCCGTCATTTTCGCGAGGTGATGCCATGGTACACGCGACATCATCCCCCGAATTTCTCGCAACCCTCCTCGTCTCCGCGTTGGCGGCGGCGATTGTTCTGCCGTTCATCCTTCCGGAGGTTCTGCGCTGGTTGCGCCTCTTCCGGTCGTCGCGCCTCCGCGCGGTGCTGTCGGCGGTTTTGCTTTTGACGTTCGTCTATATCGGCGGATCGCTGGACAAGCGTCTGCCGCCAGAGTCGCACGGACCGGAAAACAGCGTCGAGACGGCGGGGCCATCGCTCCGTTCCGGCGAAAGTTCAAGTCTCCCGCCGTGGTACATCGACCTCGGCTATCCCGCCACGGACACCGACGGCGATGGAATTCCGGACTACTGGGAGCGTCGGACGCGCACGGACCGGTTTGTGGCGGACGCGGCCGCCGACCCCGACGGCGATGGCGTGGACAACGCCGAGGAGTTCTGGTACGAATGCGACCCGCTCGTGAAGGACACCGATGGCGACGGGCTTTCGGACCGCGAGGAAATCGACGGATCCGTGGCGGGCAGGATTGGCTTCGATCCGCTTTCAAGGTGCGACTATCCGGTGAACGCGTCCGATGCGGCGGCCTGGGAAGGCACGGGGCGGATCGTTCCCTTTGCCGGCGTGAACGGTGGCGGTCTTCCGCTGAATGTCG
>JAZUKQ010000020.1:0-8119 GCA_045643325.1 Kiritimatiellia bacterium
CTTGAGGCATGCGACGAGGGCATTTGATTTTTTTTTCGACGCGGCCCAATTTTTATTTGTCAGGTAGACAAAAATGTGTTATTATTTTACCTGTGGACGTGGTCCGTCGGATTTTCTGACAATCAACAATGATAGGAGACAAGCAAATGACGTTTGAGGAAGAGCAGGCCCTGTATAAGAAAAACATCGAAAACATCCTTCGGAACTTTCCGTTCGAAGCGTGCCATGAGATTGTTGTGAAATATGGTTTGAAAACGATGCGCGTGAGCAATCCGGACAACTTCGGCTGCGTGGTCGGATGGGAGATTCCGACACTTCAGCGGCTCAAAGACGAAGCGGTGAAAATCCTGAAGATGGCGTATTGTTGCAAAAGCGACTACTCGGAAACGCTGTTCCGGGCGGAATACGTTTCCCAAGACAAGGGGTTCGTGATGCGCCTGATTTTTAAACCGTTCGACTATTCTCCGAAGTTCAAGTAGTTCGCACCGTCCTTCCCTTGGCGATTCGCCGGCGCCGTTTCATCCGGCGCCGGCGTCCGCCATGGATCGATCTGTCTGGTCATTTCGGCATAGGAGGAACAAATCAAGTCGCCGATTCCCCACGGTCTGACGTATGCCCAACTGGACGCCATGCGCCGGGACCGTCCGGAACTCGTCCTGGAGGCATCCGGGTATGGCCGCGCAAAAAATCAGCCGGTCGTGCGCGAGGCGGCCCCGGACAAATACACGGGCGCCCTCGACGACGTGTGGGAGAAGACCTACTTCTTCCATGTCGTGGAGGCGATCGTTTCCGGCGGGCCGACCGGGGTGGCCTGGAGGCGGCGTTTTCCTGCGACGTTCCTGTCCGGGGATGGATTCCGAAAGGCCGGAAGTCGGAGGACGGCGTTGTCCCAGCGAAATACACCGGACTTCAGGAAACCCGGTCGGCGGGCTATCTGGTCCGGACCGAGCTAAATGCGAAGGAAAGCGACGCCACCCTCATCTTCACGCGGGGACGTTTGTCGGGTGGTTCGAAAAGAACGGCGCGATTCTGCGAGAAGCATGACCGGCCCTGGCTTCAGATCGACCTGGATGTCGATGCGGATTTCCGGTTCGCGGCGTTGTGGGTGTAGGACCACGGGGCGCGGGTTGTCAATGTCGCGGGGCAGCGCGAAAGCAAATGCCCGGGTATTTAGGCGGATGTCGCCGCATTCGTCGGAAGGATATTGAAAAGTTTCGCTTGAAACGCGCGCCGGTCGGAAGGGCGGTTGCCAAGCACGCGGTCGGGCGTTTCTCACATGCCGGACACCGTAATCCGTTGTGAACGTGCCGCCGGAAGGGTGCGTTCCATCGGGCGCGCCTAAGGCGTCCCGGACCCGGAGCGGACATGTCTGCGTCCCTTCTCGGTTCGCGCCCCGTTTTCCGCCCCGGCATCCTTTGTGCCGGCGTTGCATTTTTTACGGTTTTTCAAAGAAAATATTTTTTTTCTTGCACAATTGTGGTATACTATAGTCTGTCGGGACGGTTTGAATAGTTCAGATCGGTAGTTCCCGTATTTCTGTTGGAGGATTGGATGAAAAAAGTGAACATAGATGAACATTCAAACGGATATAAACTAAATTACAAAGATAAGCGTCTTGAGGCGCTCATGATCAAACTTGTCATGAAAATCCGGCATTGCAGTCGTCAGGAGGCGGTCGAGGAGCTGAAGCCCCGCGCCGTAGGGGGCAAGCCGGGCCGGATCTCGCGGGACGAGGCGGACGATTCCATGTCCATTTCCAAGTTCTTTGGTCTCTAATCATTCGTAAAAAAAGAAAACACCATGGCGAAATTCAAGCAGATCGATCAGACATTTCTTTTCCACAGCATTCTCCGGTATTTCCGAAATATGCTGCAGAACTTCGACGACACCGTCCGGGACGACGATTTCTTCAATATTCTCCGCATCAACTTCAGTCATGAGATGGCCGAGGATCTTATCCACCTCGCCTATAGCGAAGAGGAGATCAAAGGAATGGAATCCCGTCCTGACAACCTGGATCTTTCCGATCCGCTGGACGTCGTCTTTCAGACCCTTTGGAACAAGGAGACGTCCCGGAAAAAGTGCAGGCATGTCCTTGAGTGCGTTTGCGAGTACATCGATGACCGGCGGGGAAGAAAATCCGAGGACATTGTGGAGCGCCGTCTTGGAGAGTTGTCCAAATTGCTCAAGTTGGACGATGTCGAGCGCGATATCCTGACACTTTCCTATGTGGTGAACGAAACGTGTTTCAACTGGCCCGTCCGCGTTGAAAACAGGGACAAGCCCTTGTACTACGCGATGGCGATCGACCGTTCCATGGCGGAGGTGAGCAAGGCCATGTCGCCGAACGGCCGTCTCCTCAAGTATTCGCTTCTCGACCGCGACTGGGATTTCAACAACCGGGTCCTCGGCGGGTACATGGACGGCACCGCCGAGGAACCGCTGGCGCGTCGTTTCTACCGGAAGGCCGACACGGGGGATTCCCTTCCTTGGGAATACTATGGAGCGCTGGCCGAGGGGGAGGGGAGCACGTTGCGGGAACTTCTGCGCCGCGCCGACGGAAAACTCAACGTCCTTCTCTACGGAGCGCCGGGGACGGGGAAGACCTCGTTCGCGAAAACGCTTGCCCGCGAGTTGGGCCTCACCGCCTTCGAGGTTCTGCAGGGCGATGAGAACGGCAAGAAAAGCGCCGAGTCCCGTATCGTGGGATACCAGATATGCAACGAGCAGGAAGCTCCCGAGAAGTCCGTGATCATTGTCGACGAGGCCGACGAGCTTCTTCGCGACGCCGGCAAATTTATGAACGCCGGGAATGGGACGGAGAAAGGGGTCATGAACTCGCTTCTGGATTCGTCGCGGATTCCCACGATATGGATTTCGAACGTCCAGGCGCGCTCGATGGACGAATCCGTGCGTCGCCGCTTTGATTTCTCCATCCTCTTCGAGCGGCTGAATCTGGCGCAGCGGGAGACGATCTGGCACAATGTGGCGGAGCGCTTCGAGTTGGGACCGATCCTTTCGGCGGACATGTGCGGACGGTTCGCCGCGAAATACGAGACGAGCGCGGGGGGAATCGCCACGGTCATGGCCAACGTGCGCCGCCTGATGCCGTCGGCGGACAAGGTCGAAGAGACGGTTGAAAAACTCATGGAGGCGCACTGCAGGCTCATGGGCATCGGGCAGGAAGACGCCAGCCGTTTCCTTCCGGCGAAGGACTATTCCCTCGACGGGCTCAACATAAAAGGCAAAGTCCCTCTCGCCCGGATCGTGACCGCGGCCCGGAACTATCTGAACGAAACCTATCGGACCGCCGGAGTGGACCGTCCCCGGTTGAATATCCTTCTCCACGGGGCGCCGGGAACCGGCAAGACCGAGTTCGTCAAATACCTGGCCAAGACGCTCGACCGAAAGGTCCTCGTGAAAAAGGGCAGCGACCTTCTGGATAAGTACGTCGGGGAATCCGAGAAGAGAATCGCCGACGCGTTCCGCGAGGCGGAAGCGGAGCACGCCATTCTTTTCTTCGACGAGATCGACGGCATGCTTCAGGACCGTTCCCGGGCCCAACGGAGTTGGGAGATCACGCAGGTCAACGAACTT
Source organism: Kiritimatiellia bacterium (assembly GCA_045643325.1). Lineage (GTDB taxonomy): Bacteria > Verrucomicrobiota > Kiritimatiellia > RFP12 > JAZUKQ01 > JAZUKQ01. Next base: position 3,598 of record JAZUKQ010000020.1, read on the forward strand.
CTTCAGCAGATGGAGAATTTCGGGGGAATCATGGTCGCGGCGACGAATTTTTCCCGGAACCTTGACGCGGCCGTCATGCGCCGCTTCACCTTCAAGCTGGAATTCGACTACCTCGACGACGCGGGAAAGAGGGTGTTCTTTGAGAGGTTCTTCCACGAGTCCCTTTCCGAAGAAGAGTTTTCCGCCCTCAGCCAGGTGCCGGATCTCGCTCCCGGCGATTTCCGGACCGTCCGTCAGGAACTGTACTACCTGGGCGATTCGCAGACGAACATGGACCGCATCGCCGCGCTTCGCCACGAGTCGTCGATGAAGAAAAAGGAGGCTCCGCCTGTCAACCGCATCGGATTCGCGTGCTAAACATTTTATATGCGGAACATTCCCCATTTTTGGGGGAGAAAACTGCACAGAAGCCCCAAAACAGGACTTTCACGTCGTTGTTCAAGTGGAATGTGGCGGATCGGGATCCGGAAGTCGGCCGACAGATATCTCCGGCCCCCTCTGAGGGGGCTGTCGGCAGAGCCGGCTGGGGGTGTAGGTCGGCCATGGTCACACCCTCCGGCGCTACGCGCCACCTACCTCCAAGGGAGGCAGTTCCGTAGGTACGCAGATGCTTCGCATACGCAGTTTTATGGCGAAATCCGATCCGGCTATGACGCCCGCGCCTCTTGGGAACACCCGTTCTCGGGGACCGTTCGTCCGAACGGTCATGTACCGCGCGAGACGCGCGGTCTCCTATTCGGGGCACATCCTTCCCGAGGGTGGCGAAGAAACAACGGATCGACAGACAGATTCCTGCCCCGGGGGGGGGGGCGGCAGAACCGACGGAGGGTGTTTGCCGCACCGCGGCGTTTTTTTGAAACCACGGAAGCCACGGACGCGTTCGCTGACGCTCGGCTGCCGTCATACGTCTCTGGCGTAGTCCGCGCCTCAAGACCCGGCGATTCTGAAAAGAAGAAACGCCTCTTGTGCGGGTGTCGTAGTCCGATTGGAAAACGCCAACCTCTTGTACTGCTAACCATTGTGGAGAATCCTATGAGCAAGTCTGACTCGATTACGAACGCAGGAAACGAAACCCCCATCGCGACAATCCTGGCCGCGTCCGTGAAGAAGACCGCCGCCTCCAAGAAGGCGACCGCGTCGAAGGAGGCATCCAAGACAAAGAAGGGCTCGTCCCAAAAACCGGGCATGACTCCGTTCCATTCCGAAACGCCTCCGGTCAATGGGGAGAAGCGATCGCTGACTCTTCCCGGCGGCGCGGAACTTGTTCTGGTCTATGTGGAGCCGGGGACGTTCCAGATGGGGAGTCCCGAAACGGAGAAAGGCCGGCGCGAAGACGAGGTCCAGCACGAGGTGACCCTGACGAAGGGGTACTGGATCGGCCGGACGGCGGTGACGCAGGGGCAGTGGAAGAGCGTGATGGGGAAGAATCCCTCGCTATTCAAAGGGGACAATTTGCCTGTTGAGAACGTGTCCTGGGAGGATTGCCAGGAGTTTTTCCAGAAGGTGAACACGGCGAATCCTGAAATCCGCCTTCGTCTTCCGACGGAAGCGGAGTGGGAGTTCGCCGCGAGGGGCGGAAAGGAGTCGGACGGTACGGTCTACAGCGGAAGCGACGCGCCTGACGATGTCGCGTGGTATGTAGACAATAGTGATTGGGGATTCCATCCCGTCGGCGCGAAGGCGCCGAACGGACTGGGGTTGTACGACATGAGCGGCAATGTGTGGGAGTGGTGCCAGGACTGGTACGAAGAGTACCCGTCCGGTTCCGTCACCGACCCGACAGGACCTTCCTCGGGCGTGCTCCGCGTCCTCCGCGGCGGCGGTTGGCGCAGCTTCGCCGGGCGTTGCCGTGTGGCGTGCCGCTTCAGGGGCAGCCCGGCGCCCCGGAACTTCCGCCTTGGCTTCCGCGCCGCGGGCGTCTCGGGACGATAGGCTTCATCGAACTGCAACGGGACTCCCGGAGAGCCGTTTGCGGAGCCAAGTCCGGAGGGCGACCGTTGTCGCCGAGCGTCAGCGAAGGCGTCCGTGGCTTCCGTGGTTTTAAAAAGGCGTGGAGGTGGGGCAAACACCCCCAGTCGCCTCTGGCGACAGCCCCTCGGAGGGGGCCTTTTTTTGACGTGCCGCCTCCATCGAGGGATGTGGCGCGGAGCGCCGGACGCTCTCTATGCCTCCGCCTCAAACGGGTTGATGAGTTGGAGGAATCCCTCGTCGCGGAAGTCTTTTGTGTCGCGGGTGTAGAACACGTCCACGCCGTGGTCGCGGAGCGTCGCGGAAAGACGCAGGTCGAAGATTCTCCGGCTCGCGAAGTCGGTCCGCTCCGCTTTCTTCCAGACGGCGTCCATGACGGCGCGGTCCTCCGGCATGTCCACGACGCGCCAGACGGGATTCTCCCGCAGCGTTTCCACCAGTCGTGCCGCCTGGGGGGCGGAGAGCGGCGGCCTGGACAGCGTGGCGTTGCGCAACAGGACGTACAACTCTGCCAGTACCTGTTCGCACAGAACCACGTTCCGGTCCTGGACATGCGCTTCCAGTAGTGTCCGGGCCAGCGGATGAAGCGGCGACGCCCGGTTGAACGCGGTATAGAGGACATTGGTGTCGAACGAAATCATCGCCCCGTCCTTTCCCCGGCATTGTAGGCGGACTCCGAATCGGATTCCGCGACCATCGGACAATGAAGGTTGCTCCGCCAATCCGGATCTTCGAAAGGATCGGACGCTCCAAGATCTACCGCCGGAGGAAGGGTCCAGGGAACGGATCTCTCCTGGGGTTTGGCGGAAACGCGAAGCATGTAGGCCAGTCCGTTGCGGACGAGTTCCGCCAGACTGATCTCTTGGAAGTCGGCCAATGCCTTCGCCTCGGCGTACATTTGATCGGGAAGTTGGATTTGGGTGCGTGTCATGACGCCAAAATAACATGATGTAGATTTGATGTCAATCGGCGGGGGTCCGGAATCATCGCGGGGATTGAGACCGGGAGCGGAATAAGATATACTAGACGGATATGCCTACCTTCGACTATACAGCGCGGAAGAAAGACGGAACCCGGGTTCAGGGCCAGATCGAGGCTCAGGACCGCCGGGCCGCGCTGTCCGCGCTCTCGCGGCAGGGGTGCGTTCCGGTCTCGGTGACGCAGGTGGCCGTGCGGGAGAAGAAAGTCCGTTCCGGGAGCCTGTTCAAGCTTTCCCGGCCGAACTATATGTCCCAGCACGAGGTGTCGCTCTTCACGGGCGAGCTCTGCGACCTGCTGGAGGCCGGCATGACGCTCGGCAACGCGCTCGGGACGCTCGCCTCGCGCGACGACAGCGAGGGGCGCGGCGCGATTCTGAAGGGGCTGCACTCCGCCATCGTCGGGGGCGCGACATTCTCCGACGCGCTGGCGACCTATCCGAAGATTTTCACGACGGTCTACGTGAGCATGATCCGGGCGGGCGAGGCCTCGGGCTCCATTCCGACGGTGCTGCACCGGCTCATCGACCACTTCGAACGCATCGAGGCGATCCGGCAGCGGGTGACCTCGGCGATGGTCTACCCGGTCATCGTCCTCATCATGGGCTTCGGCGTCGGCGTCTTCGCCATCACCTACATCCTTCCGAAGTTCAAGAGCATCTTCGACCAGATGGGCCCCAACGGGCTTCCGAAGATGACGAAGATCCTGCTCGGAATCAGCGACTGGCTGACGGACTACGGCCTCCTTGCGATGCTCGTCCTCGTCGCGGCGGGCGTCGCGTTCAGCCGGTACTCGAAGACGCCGAAGGGGCGGCGCAACGTCGACCGCCTGAAACTCAAGACCCCGCTCGTCAAGGGCATGGTCGCGAGCGGAATCTACGCGAACTTCGCCCGGACCCTCCAGTCGCTTCTGGAGAACGGCGTCCCGGTCCTCCAGGCGCTCAAGATCACGGCGGAGACCTCGAACAACTCGGTCATCGGCGACGAGCTGATGAAGGCGCGCGACCGCGTGACGGACGGCACGACGATCTCCGGGCCGCTCGCGGCGGGGGGCGTGTTCCCGCCGATGCTCATCGACCTTATCTCCATCGGGGAGAAGACGGGCGACCTTCCCGCGTCGCTCGGGCACGTGGCGAAACGCTACGAGTCGGAGCTCGACCGGAATGTGACGATTTTCACGACGGCCCTGGAGCCGATCCTCATCTTCATCGTCGCGCTCATCATCGGCTTCGTCGCGATCAGCGTGATGATGGCCGTCCTCAGCATCACCAGCGGACTGCACGTGCAGTAGGGGGACGGAGCGTGGACGAGGAGGCGGCTGCGGAGCGGGGAAGGGCCGGCCGGACACGGTCCGGCCGTCAAGCGCGGGGGGTGACTGCCGGCATCGCGGCGGCGCTGGGGTTGTGGGCGTCCGTCGCGGGGGCGGAGGGCGCGGCCGGGAAGGTGGACGCGCTGTGGCGCGCCGGCGCGCGGGTGCCGCGGAAGGTCGTGGTGTACGACCGGGTGACGGACGGCCGGATGGTCGAGGCGAGGGGAGCCCGGGAGTGCGCGGAAATCGTCGCGGCGCAGAACGCCGC
>JAZUKQ010000021.1:0-2020 GCA_045643325.1 Kiritimatiellia bacterium
TGGCCTCCGACTTATCTCTCCTCCGGCTACCGCAGCTACGACGATCAGGCGGCGAATTTCGTCCGCATCTGCAACAACAACGGCTGCACCGACGGTAAAGGCTCCGATGGGCTGTATATCACCATGCCTGCCGGATGCAGCGAGCATCAGCTGGCGCTCTGCTGTGACATCACCGATGTCTACCATGAGATCAAAAACGCGGAGATCGAAAATACCGACACCTTCAAATGGCTCAGTGAGCATTGCACGGAGTATGGATTTATCCATCGCTTCCCCTCCGGCAAGGAGGATATTACAGGTGTTATGTATGAGCCCTTCCATTTCCGCTATGTGGGCGTTGACGCGGCAAAGTATATGAAGGAAAATAACCTCTGCCTGGAAGAGTTCTGGCAGCTTTTCGGTGAGTGAGCAAATAAGTATAGATATGAAAAGAATTACCGTATGCCTGCTGATCCTTGCTGCGGTGCTTGCTGCGGCGGGGTGTGGACAGGTACAGACGACGCAGGCAGATGAGGCGCCCGCTCCGGAGACGGGAGCCGTCGCGGAGACAGGAGCCGTCGCGGAGACGGGGATCGTGCCGGAGACGGGGATCGTGCCGGAGACGGGATCCGCCGCGGGGGCGGAGGCGTTCGCGGGGACTCCGGTTTGGACCGGCCCTGCCGCGGGACAGTAGAGGACCGGTCCGGGACGGATCTCCCATCCGGCGGGAGGAACGTAGTTCGTGGGAAAGGCGTATGGCGCCTCGCCCCCGATCCGGGAAATCTGCGCGGGGTTCAGCGAGAAGGCTCCGAGCGTGACACGGCGCGCGAGGATCTCCGTGCCGGTGTAGGGAAGCCCGCCGGGGTTGTCGTGCCCGGGCTCCTGAAATCCGGAGGAGTCGATGGCCGTGTCGGACCAGATTTTCCGGTAGGTGTAGGTGACGGTCTCCGACTCGCTTCCGCCGACATTCGTTTTCGACTCCGACGAGGAATCCTCGTCCCATTGGTACATCTCGACCTTGCGGGAGAGCCGGACGCCGGCGACAGAGACGCCGAACTCCGGATCCCGAAGCGTCTCGTCCGTCGCCGTCATGCCAGCCACATGCACAAGCCGCCCCTCCTTCGCCGGGTCGACCGGGGCGGCCTCCGCCTCGACGACGTTCTTCTCGCCCTCCTTGAGCGAGCGGATCGTCTCGATGGACCTTTTCTCGTTGGAGACGAGAAGATAGATCGCGAGGAAGAACAGGCCGAATCCGGCGATAATTCCCTTGACGGAGGAACCGAGCCGTTGAATCCAGGACGTGCGCGAGGTGGTTTGGGCGGTCATGTTGGTTCAGGATGGTGGGCGTGAGACGCGGGCCGGGAGCCGCTCCGGCCTGCGGGCTCCGTGTCCGGATTATATAAACGGCACCCAGGGCTGACGGGGCGTGAGAATCTCGGCCTCGCCCTCGGTGACGGCGATCATGTGCTCGAAGTGGGCGGAGCGCCTGTGGTCGCGGGTCTTGACGGTCCAGCCGTCGGAGAGCGTTCGGACGGCGCGGCCGCCGAGGTTAAGCATGGGCTCGATGCAGAGGATCATGCCGGGGCGGAGAACGGGACCCACGCCGGCCGGGCCGTAGTTTGGAATCTGAGGCTCCTCGTGCATGTGGCGCCCGCATCCGTGTCCGACGTACTCGTGGACGATGGAGAGCCCGTAGTGGACGGCGACCTTCTCGACGGCGTGGGAGATGTCGCCCACGCGGTTGCCGGGCCGGGCGGCCGCGATGCCGGCGGCGAGCGCGGCCTGGGTGCCCTCGAGAAGGCGCTTGTCGTCGTCGTTGAGAAAGGCGTCCTCGCCGCCGGCGACGAGCGTGAGGGCGTTGTCGCCGACAAAGCCCGCTGCGAAGGTGCCGACATCGAGGCTGACGAGGTCGCCGGGCTGGATGACGGTGCCGTTGGGAATGCCGTGGATGACGGTGTCGTTCAGGGAGATGCAGATGTTGGCGGGGTAGCCGCCGTAGCCGAGGAAGGCGCCCTCGACGCCCATGGCGGCGAGGGTGTCG
>JAZUKQ010000022.1:0-24099 GCA_045643325.1 Kiritimatiellia bacterium
CGCCGGGACTTCCCCGCCTCCGCCCCCGACCCGCACGCCTTCCCCGACCACATCCGGCTCGGCGGGCAGACGCTCCGGCTCTCCTATGTGAGCGACCCGTCGTCGCCGGCCGACGGCATCACCTGCTCGCTTCCGGTCGACGCCATCCCCGCGCTCCACGCCTGGGCGTCCGACTGGCTCGTCCCCGGCGCCCTCCCCGGGAAGCTCGCCTGGATGCTCGAGCGGCTTCCCGGCGCGCTCTCGCGGCGCCTGCCCCCCCGCGCGCGGTTCCTCGGGGAGCTTCCCGCGTTGCTCGGGCCGCCCACGCGCCCGCTCGAGGCCGCCCTCCGCGCCGTCCTCAGGACCTACGGCGTCGTCCCGGCGGACACCCTCTGGTCCTCGCTTCCGGCGCATCTCTCCGTCCGCTTCCGCGTGCTCGGCGACGACCGCGCGGAGGTGTTCGTCTCCCGCTCGCTCCCCGACATCTTCGCCTTCCACGCCGCCTTCCTCGCGGCGCTGCCGTCCGCGTCCGCGCCGGAGTCCCAGACGCTTCCCGACAACTGGAATCTCGACAAGGATCCGGCTCCGGGGGCGGAGGCGCGGAAACGGTTCCGGGATCCGCGTGCCGGGGCGTCCGCGGACACCTCGGCGACCTCCGTTCTGGCGCTGGAGGGAGACCGCGTGGTGGTCCGTTCCTTCGCCTCCGCCGCGGAGGCCGCGGCATCGCATCTCGCGGCGCTCCGGAGTCTGACCGTGAAAGCACTCGGGCGGGGCGCGGAGACGCTCGCGGCGACGGGATTGCCGCCGCGCGACGTCGTGCAGGCGGCGAAAGATTTCGGGCTCGACGCCGCTGCGCTCCGGCGGGAGTCGGTCCTTGCCGCGGTAGACGAGGTCCTTTTCCCGGCGGGCGAGACGCCGCCCCGTTCGGCGGAGGCGCTCCACCAACTGCTCTCCGGGCGTCATCCCGCGCTCCAGATGACGGCGCGCGAGCATCTCCGGCTTGTACATGGGGCGCTGGTCCTCGGCGCGGCGCGGCGGCGCGACCTGGAGCGCGTGCCGCTCCTCGGGGAGACGGTCGCGGACCTTTCCGAGCAGTTGGACTGGCTGTTTTTCCCGGGCTTCGCGGAACACGTCACGACGGAGCGGCTCCGCCACTACGGACGCTATCTGGAGGCGGTGCGGCTCCGGATCCAGCGCGCGAACGACAATCCGGCGCGAGACCTCCAGCGCACGGCGACGATCCGCGCGCTCTGGGAGCGGTATCGGACGGAAAGCGGACGGCCGCACCTTACCGCGGCGGCACGTGTCGCTTTGTCCGAGATCCGCTGGGGCGTCGAGGAGCTGCGTGTCTCGATCCACGCGCAGGAACTCGGCACCCCCGCCCCCGTCTCCCCGCAGCGCCTCTCCAGACTTTTCCCCGCAAAATAGCGGTCCCTCCCCCAACGTTCAAGGTCACAAATCGCTCCGTTCCCGCCTACAAACTCAAACCGAAATTTATGAAAAATACTTTGAAAAACGAAAGGATTTTTCGTAATTCTCCGATTTTTGTCAATTTTGGATTTCCGTTCCCTTTGCGTTCAATCCACCGCCAGGCGCCGGATTTGGGACCCCGTTTTCCTCCGAGTCGACGCGCATTCGTCTGAAAAACGGAATTCGCCCGTCGGAGTACGGAAGGCATAATCCAACAGTTCGAACGTTCTCCAGACTTTTCCCCGCAAAATAGCGGTCCCTCCCCCAACGTTCAAGGTCACAAATCGCTCCGTTCCCGCCTACAAACTCAAACCGAAATTTATGAAAAATACTTTGAAAAACGAAAGGATTTTTCGTAATTTTCCGATTTTTGTCAATTTTGAATTTCTGTTTCTTTTTTTTCATTCGAGCCACCGCCCGGAGGAGAATTTGAGTGTCGCGTGTCCCACTGGGTCCGCGCGCCTCCTTGGGGAAAGCAGGATTCATTTTCTCATATGCGGACGGCATGAACCCTCGGTTCGGGCATCCAATCGAGACATGATGAAATTACGGTGCGGAAAGTCTGAATCTCCGGTTCGGCCGGATCGGTCCAGTCTCTCCGTAAGTTGCCGATTGCGGAATCCTCCGCCGTAGGTGTATTCTACTGACAGCGGGTTTTTCCGCCGCCCCGTCTCCTCCGCTCCGCAGCGGAGGCCGTGTTTGTATTTCTCACCCTCCTTATTCCATGCGCACACTCGCCGGTATTGACCTGGGAACCCAGAGCACCAAAATCATCCTCTACGATCCGGAGGCGCGCGCCGTCGTCGCGCAGGCCTCCGCCCCGCATCCGCTCGACGCACGAGAGGGCGGCGTCCGCGAACAGAACGCCGCCGACTGGGTCGCCGCCGCGGAGAAATGCTTCGCTGCGTTCACCGCCGAACAGCGGGCCACCGTCGCCGCTGTCGCCGTCTCCGGGCAGCAGCACGGATTCGTCCCCGTCGCCGACGACGGCACGGTCCTCGCTCCCGTCAAACTCTGGTGCGACACCTCCACCGCCCCCCAGTGCGACGAGCTGTCGACCCCCCTCGGCGGCCCCGACGCCCTCCGCGCCGCCGCCGGGAACGCCGTCGCGCCCGGCTACACCGCGAGCAAGATTCTCGCATTCCACAAGAGCCGCCCGGAACTCTGGGACCGCTTCGCCCGCGTCCTCCTCCCCCACGACTACCTCAACTACGTCCTTACCGGAGAATTCACCGCCGAGCCGGGCGACGCCAGCGGCACCGGATTTTTCGACATCCGCCGCCGCGACTGGTTCGCCCCGCTCGTCGACGTCCTCGGCATCGCCGGACGTCTCCCCCGACTCCTCGCCCCCGGCGAGCCTGCGGGCCGCGTCTCTCCCGCCGCGGCCGCCCGCTTCGGCATCCCCGCCGGCATCCCCGTCGCGTGCGGCGGCGGCGACAACATGATGGCCGCCATCGGAACCGGCGCCGTCGCGGACGGTCTCGTCACCGCGAGCCTCGGCACGAGCGGCACGCTTTTCGCGCGTGCCTCCGCCCCCGTGCTCGACCCCAAGGGCCGCCTCGCCGCGTTCTGCTCGTCGGACGGCGGCTGGCTGCCCCTCCTCTGCACGATGAACTGCACCGTCGCGACCGAGCTCCTCCGGCGCGTTCTCCGCCGCGGCGTCCAGGAGATGGACGCCCTCGCGGCGTCCTCCGCCCCCGGCGCGGACGGCGTGCGGATGATTCCGTACTTCAACGGCGAGCGTACGCCCGACTGCCCTGCCGGAGAGGGCATTCTCCTCGGCCTCCGCTCCGAGAACTTCTCCGAGGCGAACCTCTGCCGCGCCGCGATGGAGTCCGCGATCTACGGACTCAAGGTCGGGCTCGACGCCTTCGCGGAACTCGGCGTGAAGCCGTCCGTCATCACCCTCACCGGAGGCGGATCGAAATCCGCCCTCTGGCGCCAGCTCGCGGCGGATATCTTCGGGACCCCGGTGCGTGTCCTCGCGAACGAGGAGGGGGCGGCTTTCGGCGCGGCCCTCCAGGCGCTCTCGCTCGTCGACGGCGTCCCCGTCGCCGGTCTCGCGGCGGCCCACCTCCAGGAAAACCCCGACAAACGCGCGGAGCCCGGCCCCGACGCCGCGAAATACGCCGACCTTTTCGCCGGCTGGTGGGCCGATGTCCGGAAGCACGAACCGCTGCGCTGAGGCGGAGGAAAACAAGACGCCTTTCATTTCCGATCCTACGCAGAAAACGGCATGAAGCTTATCCCAAACCTTCCCTATTATCCGGAATCCATCTCCTCGAAAAACGGATACATCGCGTCGCGCTGCCGACTGGACCTGCGCCTCCCCGAAGACGCCGCGGACTTTCCGACGGTCGTCTGGTTCCACGGCGGCGGAATCGAGAACGGAGAGAAACATTTTATCGACCTCGACGACGACGGCATCGCGCAGGTCGCCGTGAACTACCGGCTTCTTCCGGGCGGCGCGACGGCGGACGACTGCATCGCCGACGCGGCGGCGGCCGTCGCGTGGACGCTCGACCACATCGCGGAATACGGCGGGAATCCGGACAAGGTCTTCGTCTCCGGCCATTCGGCGGGCGCGTACCTCACGATGATGATCGGCATGGATCCCGCGCGGCTCGCCCTCTGGAACCATACTCCCCGGGACCTCGCCGGCCTCGCACCGATCAGCGGCCAGGCGACCATGCACTTCAACGTCCGGAACTTCTCGGGCGACACCGACCCGCGGTTTCTGCCGAAACTCGGCCCCCTCGCGCCGCTCTCCCTCGTCGCGAACGATGTGCCGCCCGTCCTCTGCGTCTGCGGCCAGCCGCCCTACGAGCTGCCGGCGCGCGCCGAGGAGAACCGTCTGCTCGTCGCCAGCCTCCGCGCGACCGGGCACAAGGACGCCTGGTATGTCGAATGCCCGCTTTGCGACCACGGCCGCGTCAACCGCGTCGGTCCCGCCTATATCCGCATGCTCGTCCGGGGCGAACTTCCGGAACAGGCATAGTCCCGGCGTCCTTGCCGTTTCGCGCGTCCCGGAACCGCCTCCATGAACATCGTCTGGATTCTCAACGGCTGCGGCCTCGAAAGCCGAAGCATCACCGGAGGCCCCGTCCGGTTCCACGAGGTCTCCCGGCGCTGGACGGGGCCGGATGTCCGCCAGACGCTGATGACAACCTCCGGCGGCGAGGCGATGCTCCGGGGTCTCGGCTGCGCGCTGGAAACAGTCCGCGTCCCCGCGGCGCTTTTTCTGAAATCGGAACCCTGCAGGGCGTTCCGCCTCTGGTCGTATCTCGTCTCGTCCGCCTCCTGCGGAAAAAGCGTCCGGGAGCTTGAGGCGTCCTGCGACGAAGACACCGTGATCCTCACCGCGAGCGACTACTTCTGCGACATCGTCCCGGCCCTCCGGCTGAAACGCCGGACCGGCGCCCGGTGGATCGCCTGGATCCACCACCGGGAAACGGACCCGGCGACGCGCCCCGGAAACCCGATCGTCAACCGGCTCACCTACCGGATGCAGGAATGGAGTTTCCGGAAAATCGCGCGGCACGCCGACGGCGCGTGGACCTACAGCACCGACGCCGGCGACGCCGTCCGCGCGCGGCTCGCCGAGTTCGGCATGAGCCCGGAGCGCGTCCGCTCCATGGACTGCGGAATCGACGGCGGGCTTCTCTCCGCCGCGCCGGATCCTCCCCGGAAAACCGCGGACGCCGCGATGATCGGAGTCCGCCCGAACAAAGGAATGTGGGACATCGCGCCGATCTGGGACATCGTGCGGAAAAAACGCCCCGGGACAACGCTCCGGCTCATGGGCGGGATGTCCGGCGAGGGACCCGTTCTCGAGGATCTCGCGGCGAGAGGAATCGCGCGAGACATCGAGGTGTTCCGCCCCGAAGGCGGCTTTCTTTCCGCGGCGGACTACGCGCGGAAAATCAAAGAGGCGCGGATCCTCTTCGCGCCGAGCCACGAGGAAGGCTGGGGCATCGTCGTCTGCGAGGCGATGGCCGCGGGCGTCCCCGTCGTCGCGTACGATCTGCCGGTATACCGCCGAATCTACGGCGACGCGTTTCTCCGCGTCCCGTGCTTCGACACGGAAGCGTTCGCGGAGACCGTAGTCCGGATTCTCGACGACCCGGACCTCTACGCGGAATACCGCAACCGAGGACTCGAGAGGGCGCGCAGATACGACTGGAACCGCATCGCCGCGGACGACCTGTCGTCGCTGCGGGATGGCGGAGGCCGGGCCGAGGGATTCTGACCGAGAGCCTTATTTCCGGGCGGAATCCGATCCGTCCGTCATCGGCTCGACCTCGATCCGGAGCACGAACCGGCTGAGACCGCCGACCATCGACTCCGTAATCTCCACATCGCCGAGAATCGGCGCGGGAAGCACCTTGTCGTCATGCAGGACGTCCGCCCAATGGACGAGAGGCGACTCGCGGAGACGGTTCACGAGGTCCCGGACAGTCCGGAGGTCGAGATACGGCGTATAGCCCTCTACGATAAACGCGGAGAATGTCTCGGGGGCCGCCGGTTTCGCCTTCGCCGCGGGCGCGGGCGTCTCCGGTCCCTTCGCGCCTTTCCTTCCTTTTTTGGCGATCGGCTTCGGGGGCTGCGCGGGCGCGGGCTTCTTCACGGTCGGAGCGGCGATCCGGAGCGGTCCCGCCCCGAACCGGGACTTCACCTTGGACATTTCCTTGTCCTTTTCCGCGAGAAGCACCTCGTCGGGCACATAGGAGGCCTCGTCGCAGAACAGCGTGATCCAGTCGTCGGGATGGATGGAGTTGGCGATAAGCCGCACCACCTCGCGTGCCGTCGGCCCGCCCTCGAGAAGCTTGCGGACCGGCGCGGCGAGGCCGCGGGTCTCCTCCTCGGCGGAGCGGAGCGCCTCGTAGGAGCTGTTGATTTTCTGCAGCAGCTGGATGCGGGCGGTCTCCTCCGCCACCTCGGCCCGTTCCCGCGAGATGCCGCGCACGGCATGGACGATGAAGAGCCCGAGCGCCAGCACAGCGGCGATTCCGGCCGCGATCCACCACGGTTTCTTCTCGCGGAAGACAATCTCGTTCTTCAGCGATTTCGGGAACAGGGAAAGCGGACACGCCATGCGCTCCACGGCGGAGAGGGCGAGGCCGCACGCCGTCGCGAACGCGGGGCCTCCGACAGGAAGCCCGCTCCCCGCCTCGGGAATCGCGACGGGCAGTCCGAGCTCGTCGGAGACCAGACGGTCGAGCCCGTCCAGACGGGCCCCGCCGCCGGCGAGAAGAACGCGGCGGATCTCCATTCCGGCGTCCTTGAACTGGCCGCGGTAGACGGAGATCGAGGACTTGAGCTGCGAGATCCAGAGGTTCGCGACAGGCCGGAGCGCGCCTTCCTGCGGCGTCCCGGGGACCAGCGATCCCTCCGTCTTCTTGAGGCGTTCCGCCTGAAGCTCCGAGACCTTCGCCGAGCGGGCGACGGCATCCGAGAAGGACTTTCCGCCGACCGCGAACGTCCGGGAGAAGAGCAGTCCTTCGGCGGTTCCGACGGCGACGTCCGTCGAGCCGTGGCCGATGGAGACGAACAACGCGGCGCCCTCTCCCGGCAGAAGATTCTGGACCAGTCCGTTGTAGAGCGCCACGGGCGAGGGCGCGAGCTCGCAGAGCCGGAGTCCGAACATCTCCGCGCTGTCGAGTCCCTGGCCGATGATTCCGGGACGGACCATGCCGAGAAGCATCCGGCGCGACCCGTCTTTCTGGGTGGTGGACGACAGGCCATACTCCATGGACTCCGCCGCCATCTCGCTGAACGAGGCGGACTCCGTCTCGGCCGCCTCCTCGGGCGTGCGCGGGTCCTCGGGCGGAAGCAACACCGACTGAAACACCACCTGCGCCCCCGGAAGCGCCGTGGCGCACAGCGCCTTCGGAAGCCCCTGCTTCTCAAGCCACGGCGTCAGGAACCGGACGGGATCCTGCGTCTCGGGGGGAATCTGCAGTTCCTCAGCGCGGGGGAACGAGACACCGCCCTCGCCGACGGACGCCCAGACGGCTTTGATGGAATAGGTCCCGAAATCGAGACCGACGAATGTCTTGTTTTTAGCCATGCCGGAAATTCTACCAAAAACCGCGGAAACATGCCTAGCCCCCTCATGACGTCCCCCTGCGGGATCGTCCCGTCCCCTTGCCCTGCACGTCACCCCGCTTCTCCCCTTGCTTTTCTCCCCGCTTCTCTCCCTCTTCCGTCATCCGTCCCCCTCCCCAGCCACCCGGATTTCGTCTGCCTCCGAATGACTTTTTGACATCGTAAACACCCCCTACGATGTACAAATTCAAAATCAAATTATGTGAAAAACTTAGCATTTTCGACAATCTGGCCGAAATATGTCAATCTTGTAATTTGTTTTTATTTCCTCAAAGTCCGAAATATGACTTGCATGTTCAACAGAAACGTTCTTTCTACTTCCTTCGGCCCCGTCGTTTCTATGCCTTCGCCCCCGACCCGGTCCTAGGATTCATTGGGCCCGTCCCGGATTCCGTGTCGGGGCAAAGCCGCTTCCCACCGAAACCGCGCGTCTGCCTGCCCGTTCCTCAACCGGAAAACCATCCGGCAGGTGACCGTATCAAGACGATCTCCACATTTTCAGTTCCTTCGTTTCATGCGCCTCCTCTGCGAACACCGAACAAAACGAAAAGAAACGAAGGTATTACATCAAACTTCGCCGAAAGAAATTATGAATTTGCTAAAGAAAACATCGGAAACGCGTTTGAATTTGTACGTCGATCCAGACCGTGGACCGGAAACCGGGCGAATGTCTCTCCTCGGTTTACTTTCCGCGGCGTCCAACGTATAATTTCCGTGTTTCCATTTTCATTCACCCGCATTCGATCCATCCATGAGCAAAATCCGTCTTACCATCTGGAACGAGTTCGTCCACGAGTCCGGCGACGACGACCTCGGCCGGCACATCCGCCAGTTCTACCCCGAAGGCATCCACAAAGCGCTCGCCGCCAACCTCGCCGCCGACGACCTCGAGATCCGCGCCGTCACGCTCCAGGATCCCGACCAGGGTCTGCCCGACGACGTTCTCGCGAACACCGACGTCCTGGCCTGGTGGGGCCACTGCGCCCACGGAAAGGTCGAGGACGCGCTGGTCGACAAAATCCAGAAACGCATTCTCGAGGGCATGGGTCTCATCGTTCTCCACTCCGGCCACTACTCGAAAATCCTGCGCCGCATGCTCGGAACCCACTGCTCGCTCCGCTGGCGCGAGATCGGAGAGAAGGAGCGCCTCTGGGTCGTCGACCCCTCGCACCCCATCGCCCAAGGTGTCCCCCTCACGTTCGAGGTCCCCCATACGGAGATGTACGGCGAACCCTTCGGCATCCCGCAGGACGGTCACATCGTCTTCATCTCCTGGTACGAGGGCGGCAATGTCTTCCGCTCCGGCGTCTGCTTCGAGCGCGGCGCGGGCAAGATCTTCTACTTCTCCCCCGGCCACGAGTCGTTCCCCATCTACAACCAGCCCGAGGTCGTCAAAGTCCTCGGCAACGCCGTCCGCTGGGCCGCGCCCGCCGTTCCGCCCGCGAAGACCAACTGCTGGGACTGCGATCCCGCGGTCGAACCGGTCGCCGGCAAGAACTAGTCCGTTCCGTTGTCGCGCAAGCAACCGGGCAAGGGTCAGGGACGCGCCGTGAAAAGCGTCTCTGCCCTTTGCCCTGTTCTCTTTTATCCCCTATCCCCCCGTCCTATGTCTCTGGAAGCGCTGTACGCCCGCCGCTCGTTCGGCATCAAGCCTGGTCTCGACACCGTCCGCCGTCTTCTCGACGCGCTCGGGCATCCCGAGTCCGGGCTTCTTCCCGTCCATGTCGCGGGCACCAACGGAAAGGGATCGACGTGCGCGATGATCGCGCGCGGACTGGAGACGCTCCGCGTTCCCGTCGGCCTCACCACGTCCCCGCATCTCGTCCGTTTCAACGAGCGCTTCCAGATCAACGGCGAAAACATCTCCGACGAGGAGCTCGACCGCCATCTCGCCCGCGTCGAGGCCGCGGCCCGGGTGGTCGAACGCGACACGGGCATCGCCCCGACGTTTTTCGAATGCGCCATCTGTATCGCGTTCCTCCATTTCCAGGAGCACGGCGTACGGCTCTGCGTCGTCGAGACGGGCATGGGCGGACGACTCGACGCCACCAACGTCCTCGCCCCCGTTCTGACGGTCGTCACGCGCGTCGCGCTCGACCATACGCAGTTTCTCGGCCCGACCATCCAGGCCATCGCCGGCGAGAAGGCGGGCATTCTCAAAAAGGGTGTCCCGGCCGTCGTCGGCGCGATGCCCGACGAGGCGTTCGCCGTCCTCGCCGAGACCGCCCGGCGCGTCGGCGCGCCGCTTGTCGACGTCCGCGAGGCTGCGTCCGTCCGGCGCGTCTCCGGCGACCTTCTCTCGCAGAAAGTGAAGGTCTCCACCCCCTCCGAGGAATACGGGACGATGCCGACCCCTCTCATCGCGGCGTACCAGACCGAGAACATCGCCAACGCGGTCGCCGCGCTCGAGACGCTGCGCGACACGGTCGGACTACCCCTGCCTCCCGACGCCGTCAAGACGGCCGTCACCTCCGCCCGCTGGCCGGGCCGCCTGCAGTGCGTCCGCAGGGACGGTCCGCTCACGCTCGTCGACGGCGCGCACAACCCCGACGGCGCGGCGGCGCTCGCCGCCTCTCTCCGCGCGGCCAACGTCCCGAAGCGCGGTGTCGTCGCCGTCTGCGGTTTCTGCGCGGACAAGGATGTCGAGGGATTCTACCGTGTGATGGGGCCGTATTTCGAGCATGTCTTCTGCACGCCCTTCTCGAATCCCCGCGCGCTCGCTCCGGCGGACTCCGCCGCGCTCGCCGCGCGCTACCGTGTTCCCGCGACCCCGTGCGCGGACCTCGCCGAGGCCCTCGCGCAGGGGAAAGCCCGCGCTCTGGAGACCGGGCTGCCGCTTCTCGTCTGCGGCTCGCTCTACCTCATCGGCGAGGTTCTTCCCGCTTTTCCCGGCTGATTTCGGCTCCCTCCGCCCCCGCGCGACGGAATCGGCCGGAATCCTGCCCGCTCGGTGCCACACGGAGAGCGGCGCCACACCGTCCGGCCCGCCGCGGAATGCCGGAGAAAAACCAAGAAACTCCGGAGAGAACGTCCGTCCGAACCGTGGAATCAACCTTTCCTCACCGTATTTTCATTCCCGGCCGACAGACCCATGCGCGCGGCGGCCGCCCGCTCCGGCGAAGGTTTCCGCCCGCTCCGATTTAATGGTAAAATACGGCATTCTTTCATTTTACCTTCCGCCATGCCTACCCTTCCCACCACATCTCTTTCCGTCGGCGACACTCTCCACGGTTTCACCGTCCGCGCCGTCACGCCCGTCCCCGAACTGAACCTCCTCGCCATCGAACTGCTCCACGAGAAGAGCGGCGCCCGCATGCTCCACCTCGCGAGCGACGACAAGGAGAATCTCTTCTCCATCAACTTTCCCACGCCCAACCGCGACGACCGCGGCATCCCCCACATCCTCGAGCACACGGTCCTCAGCGGCTCCAAGCGCTACCCCGTCCGCGATCCGTTCTTCGAGATGATCCGGATGAGCATGGCCACGTTCATCAACGCCATGACGGGCCACGCCTGCACCTACTACCCCGTCTGCTCCAACGTCGAGAAGGACCTCTTCAACCTCGCCGACGTCTATTTCGACGCCGTCTTCCACCCGCTGCTCGCCGAGAACTCCTTCAAGCGCGAGGGACACCACCGCTGCCCCGCGAAACCCGACGAACCGACCGGCGCCCTCTCCGTGAACGGCATCGTCTACAACGAGATGAAGTCGTACTTCTCGCGTCCCGAGGAGAAGCTTGTCCGCGACCTCTTCAAGAACCTCGTCCCCGACACCGTCTTCGGCGCGGAGTCCGGCGGCGATCCCGAGGCCATTCCCTCGCTCTCCTACGAGGACTTCCTCGCCTTCCACCGCACTTGGTACCACCCGTCCAACTGCCGCGTCATCACCTACGGCAATATCCCCGTCGAGAAGTTTCTCGCGTTCCTCGAGCCGCGTTTCGACGAGTACGACCGCGCCGACGTCGTCCCCGAGTATCCGCGGCAGACGCCCTGGGCCGAACCCCGCCGCGTCGAGTCCTCCTACGCGGCCGAGGAGGGGGACGACCTCTCCCACAAGACGTTCCATGTCCTCGCCTGGCACCTTCCGCTCGATCTCGACGCCGAGCTCGACACCCTCTTCGGGCTTCTCGCCACCGTGCTCGTGGGCGACGACGCGGCCCCGCTCCGCCGCGCGCTCGTCGACTCCGGCCTCGGCGAGGACGTGGTCGCCGCCGACCCGCTCGACATCGGCCGCGACAGCGTCTTCTGCATCGGCATCCGCGGCTCCGACCCCGACAAGTTCGAGGAGTTCCGCGAGCAGGTCCTGAAAACGCTCCGGCGCCTCGTCCGCGAAGGCGTCCCGACCGACCTCATCGAGAGCGCGTTCCGCGCCGAGCTCTACGATACCCGCGACATCGCCCGTTTCCGCGGGCTCAACCTCGCCGAGGGCGTCCTCGAATCCTGGATTTTCGGCGGCGACCCGCTTCTCTTTCTCCGCAGCGCCGGCATCGTCGCCGCCTGCGAGAAAAAGTGGAAGGCCCACCGCTCCCTTTTCGCCGAACTGATCGACAAATACCTCCTCGGCAACCCCCACCGCCTCGACTACTCGCTCGCGCCTTCCGCCGCCTATCAGGCCGCCGTCGACGCCGCCTTCGCCGAGAAGATGGCCGCCGAGCGGGCCCGGCTCACGGACGACGAGATGCGCGCCTTCGCCGCCGAGGACGCCCGTCTTCAGGAGGAGGCCGGACGCCCCAACCCGCCCGAGGCGCTCGCCACGCTTCCCCAACTCGCGCTCTCCGACCTCCCCGCCGAGCCGGACTTCACCGACACCTCGCTCGAAACGCTCCCCTGCGGCGTCCGGATGGTCCGCCCCGACCTCTTCACCAACGGCGTCAACCGGGTCGCCGTCTTCGCCGACCTCACCGGCCTCGACACAGACCTCTGGAAGTATCTCCTCTTCTACATCGAGGTCTTCAACTCCATGGGCGCGGCGGGCCACGACTTTGCCGAGACCGCCCGCCTCACCAGCGCCTACACGGGAGGCATCTCCTGCGCCCCGACCATCCTCCGCAGCTCCTTCATCCCCGGGGTCCGCGCGCTCGGCCTGAAGTTCTCCATGCGCGCGATCGACGAGACGATGGGCGCAGCGCTCGACCTCTTCGGCGACCGCATCCAGGCGCCGAATCCCCGCGACGCCAAACGCCTCCGCGACGTCGTCACGCAGACCTACTCGCGGTTCCGCTCCGCCATGGTCAACACGGGCAACGCTCCGGCCATGAACGAGATCGCGGCGGGCCTTTCCGAGGAGGGCTATCTCGAGAGTCTCCTTACCGGCCTTCCCGCGTTCCGACTCGTGCAGAGCATGCACGCGCACTTCGAGTCGCGCTTCAAGCAGATCATCTCCGCGGTCCTCCGCATCAACCAGTTCCTCCGGAACAGGTCCCGCTACACGCTCGCGTTTGTCGGCTCCGACGAGGCCGCGGAGAAGGTCCGCCACACGTTCGAGTCCATTTTCTCGGCCTTCCCAGAGGAGCCTGTCGAGGAGAAACCCATCGGCTTCCAGCCCGCGGAGGGCGTCCGCCGCGTCGGTCTCACCTGTCCGTCGACGGTCGCGCACTGCGCGCAGATCGTCCAAGGACTCCCCGCCGGCGATCCGGACGACATTCTCGTCTTCCTCGGAGCCTCGATGCTCTCGGTCGAGTACGCCATCAACGAACTCCGTTTCAAAGGCAACGCCTACGGGGCCTCCACCCGCTACAACATCCCGAACGGAAATTTCGTCCTCTCGACCTATGCGGACCCGCATGTGAAGCGCACGTTCGACGTCTTCCGCGCCCTCCCTGCGTATGTGCGCGACGTACCGTGGACGCAGACCGAGGTGACGCGCGGCATTCTCACGTGCGCGAAGGGCTTCATCCGACCCGTGACGCCGGCGAGCGCCATCGGCGACGCCCTGAACGACGTCCTGCTCAAAAAGACCCGCGAGGCGGTGACCGCGCGCTACAACGCGCTCGTCTCCGCCACGCCCGACGCGCTCAAGGCGGCGCTCCTCCGCGTCCTCACCGACGAGGCGTTCGCCGCGGCCCCGATGGGCGTTGTCTCCAGCCGCGAGAAGCTCGAGAAGGAGAACGCCGAGATGGGCGAACTCGCCCTCGAGCTTACCCCGCTCGTGGACTAGGCGGACCGAGAGCGCGGGCGAGAGTTCGCCGCTCCCGGCCGGTCGTCGCGGAGACCGCCCCGACGCCGGGGCTGGGGCCGGTCGTCGATGTGGCGGGGCATTTGGACAGGAGGACGGCGAAGCGCGCCCGGGAGTTTCCGGAGTCGACGGCGCGCGCGACGCGGTTTAACGACGACAAGCTTACCGCCGCTCTCCCCTCCTCCTATCGCCGCTCTCCCCCTCCTCCTATCGCAACTCTCCGCCCTCCCCGCGAGCGGCGAATCACAATACAGGCCTACGGTTTCCCCGTCACACTGGAGGGCGGTGAACTTACGGTGCGGAAACTTTTCAAAAGTCCGGATTCTGTACAAGTTCAAACGTAAAATTCATAAAATTCCTTTGTATTTTTCACGTCTATAGAAAAATATGACGTTTACGGATTTTCATTTACCGAAGCCCAATCGGCTTCCCGCTCCGCAGAAGAAAATCCAATCGAACCGACCACGCCGGGAAGTTTCCGTTTGCGGGTCCGGGACTGTTTTTCGCGGTGCCCGAATCCGGCGACATATCCGGAACACGGCGGACGGAGCCGGAATCCGGCGCGGCGGATCTGAAACGCGGCGCGGCGACGCCCGGCCTCCGAAGATGCCGCCCGGTGCAAAACGTACGGTTTCCGAAGATGCCACCCGGTGCAGGACGCCTGGGTTTCCCATCGCATCAGGCAGAATGAAATTACGGTGCGGAAACTTTTCAAAAGTCCGGATTCTGTACAAGTTCAAACGCAAAAATCATAAAATTCCTTTGTATTTTTTCACGTCATAGAAAAATATGACATTTACGGATTTTCGTTTACCGAAGCCCGATCGGCTTCCCGCACCGAAGATGAAAACCCGGCCGGACAGGCCCCGCCGGGAAGTTTCCGCTTGCGGGTCCGGGACTGTTTTCGTATCTTTACCTTGTCTGTGAAAAACTCGCCATGAAACCGAACAGCCAACACCTCTTCGCACAAGACCTCGGCGACCGGACGGCGCCGGGCTGGATCGACCTCCAGATGAACGGCTACGCCGGAGCGGAGTTCAACAGCCCCGACCTCTCCGCAGGCACCGTCCGCGAGGCGACGCGGAAAATCGCCGCCTCGGGAACCGCCGCCTATTGTCCGACCATCCTCGAGAACTCGCCCGAACGGATGTGCGCCATGCTCGCCGCGATCGCCAAGGCGAAAAAAGAAGATTCCGAATGCGCCGCCCGCATTCTCGGCATCCATCTGGAAGGCCCCTTCATCTCGCACGAGCCGGGCGCCGTCGGCGCGCACGACCCGCGCCGGGTCTCCCCGCCCGACCTCGCGCTCTTCGACCGGCTGCAGGACGCGGCCGACGGAAACATCCGCCTCCTCACGCTCGCGGCGGAACTTCCCGGAGCGGCGGAATTCGCCCGGGCCCTCGTCCGGCGCGGCGTGACGGTCTCGCTCGGACACCAGATGGCCCATACCCCCGAAGAGCTCGCCGCGCTCGCGGATGCCGGAGCCTCCGCCCTCACCCACCTCGGGAACGGTCTTCCCAATCTCCAGCCGCGCCACGACAACGTCATCTTCGCCGGCCTCGCCGAAGACCGTCTGAGCGTGATGTTCATCCCCGACCTGCACCACCTCCCCGCCCCCGTACTCCGGGCCTACGTCCGCACCGCGGGCGTCCGCCGCTGCATCGCCGTCACCGACACCACGTACGTCTCGGGGCTTCCTCCCGGCCGGTATTTCGTCTACGGGAACAACGCCGTCCTCGAGCCGGACGGCCTTCTGCACAATCCGGAAAAGCGCTGCCTCGTCGGGGCGACCATCTGCATGGCCCAGGGCATGGCAAACCTCCGGGCGCTTCCGCTCGGCCTCTCGGACAGAGACCTTCTGGACATCGGCGTCTACAACCCCCTGAGGCTGCTCCGCGTGCCCCCGGAGAGCGTTCCGCCGGTCCCGTGCTCCGGACGCTGAGGGGTCTTGTCGTCCCGCGCCGCCCGCGGACTATTCGCCGTCCAGCCGGCGGACCCGGCCCTCCTCGTCCTTGTTGAGCACCTCGACGCAATAGGGCGCGTGGCCGCCTCGGCAGAAGAGCCCGTGCACGGCGTCGGGACCCTCGGTCGCGATGACATTCTGAATGAGCCGGATCATCGGCTTGGTGATGCGGAGCCCCGGAATGAACACGGGAATTCCGGGCGGGTACGGGACAAGGAACTGCGAAGCGATCCGCCCCTCGCACTCCTCGATGGGCAGAAGCTCGCCGTCGCAGAGCGCGGCGTCGCGCGGAAGCACGGCGGGCTGCCCTTTGACGGCCGAACGGACGGACGCGCCGCCGCCCGCCGACTCGGGCGGTCCGATGAGGCGCCGGTTTTTACGGCACACCCGGAACAGGTATTCGAAATGTTCCTCGACCGTACCGGAGGTCGTCAGGAAAAGGATGGTCGTGGCGGAGGACTTCTCCCATTGGATGTGCGCCTTGAGAAGGTCCTTCTTCATGCGGTTGCAGGCATCCGCCGAGCGGCACATGAGGACGATTTTGAGCGGATCCTTCAGATAGCCGTCGGCCTCCCAGTCCGCGCCGGACCCCGTTATGTCCGAGAGTCCCGCGAAACACTCCTCCACCGGTCTTCCGCATTCCGCGGCCACGCGGTCCTGGAATTCCGAGACCCATTTGAGACGCTCGTCGATGAGCTTCAGCCCCTCAAGGCGCATCTGGACTCCGGCGGTATCCAACGTCGCGAGGAACGGATAGTGCGGCGAGGTGGAGTGCCAATAGCGGAGAATCTCGTGAAGGTCGTGCGAGAACTTCTCGTACGAGCCGCGACCGTGCAGCGCGAAGCGTTTGCGGAGCCAACGGAATTTCGGATTCGAGTCCTCTTCCAGAAGCGTCTTGAAGCGTGTCGACACATGGATCATCGACGCCTGGGAGAACGCCGCGAGAATCTTATGCGAGGACTGGACCGCGAAATGCGCGCCCAGCGTCTCGTTGACCGCCCCGTAGCGCTCCCCTCGGCCCTCCTCGTCGAGAAACGTGTAGAACGGATGGAAGTTGAGGTGCGGCGCCCACGCCTCGTCGGCATAGAAGAGGACCCCCATTCCCTCGCAGATCCGGGCGATCTCCCAGACCGGATACAGGACGCCCTCGTAGGTGCAGGTCGTCAGAATCAGCATGCGGGGCCGACGCGCGGGGGGAACGTCCGCGGCGCAGAGACCCGAGAGCTCCGCGCGGATATCTTCCAGCGCGACAGGTCCCCAAACCCCGAGTCTCGGATTGAAACGGGCGGGCAGATAGTACGGCACCGCGCCGGACATCACGACGGCGTGGTGGACGGACTTGTGGCAGTTGCGGTCCACGAGCACGGCCTCGCCCGGACGAAGCAGGGTCATCAGCATGGCCTTGTTCGAGGTCGAGGTGCCGTTCGTCACATAGCAGCTCTGCGCCGTGCCGAAAATCTCGGAGGTGAGCTTCTGCGCCTCGGAGAGCGGCGTGTGCCCCTCGGGGCTCGAGAGGTCGCCGAGGCGCTCCACGGAGACGGAGAGGTCCGAGCGGAAAATCTTCGAGCCGAAATCCTCGTGGAATCCGTGCAGGAAGGGAGAGGTCTCGAAGGCCCGGCCGCCGTTATGTCCCGGCGTATGCCAACTGGAGCCGGCCTTGCTCTGGACATACTGGCGGAGCGCGGTCCAGAAACGCGGGGTCCAGAACGTCTTGAACAGATAGACGATGCGCTCGTGGTTGCGGTCGGGACGCTCGAACACCAGGGCGTCCTTCTTGGTCCAGCGGCGCTGGGGAAGAGGCACCTCGGGATGTCCGCGCCGGGTGAGGACGACTTTCGGGACGGCGGGGAAATAGAGCCGGATCCAGTCGCGGAGGGACAGCCCGTCGATGGACGAGGAAAGCAGCAGGTCGTCGATGAGCACGAGACAGCACGCGCGGCCGTCCTCGGTCAGACGCGCGCGCGGGGGCGGGGAGGCAAGAAGACTTCCGGCGAACTCCTCCGCGGAATAGACGACGCGGAGCCGGAGTATCGGATAGTCGAGCGGCTCGCTCGTGTCGAACGTCTCGCGGCAGAAATCGCGGAACGCGTCGGCAAAGCCGCTTTCCATCACGGGAAGAAGTTTCGCGTCGCGCTTGTCCGCGCGGTGCAGATAGAATACCGTCAGCGAAGTCACCATGTCGGGATCCGGTTTCCTTGTTCCAAACGCGCGGATAGTGTAGCACGATTTCCTGACGGACGCGGAGAAAAATGGGGACGGGCGTCCGGCAACAGGAACGGAATTCTTCTCCTTCCACGATCGCCCTGCCCCCGGAGCCCTGTGCGGCGTTCGCCGGGAAGCCGCCCCCTTGCGGCCGACTTTCCGTCGCGTGAGCGTTCCGCCGATATCCAGCGCAATCCGCTTGATGAATCTGCTGGGAATCCGTTGAACAATCTGATGAAACATGATACATTTCTCATCATCGTTTGCCCTTCTTTTTGTGCTGGATTCTGCAGTCACAAACACCATCCGCACTTCAAAAGACGAGGAAAACGACTTCATCAACCAACCGATTTTATGGGAGGTTGGTGCATTTGAAAGGATCACAAGATGGAAAATAAACACACGAAGCGGAAAGGAGCGCCTAAAAAGAGCTCGGCGACGGCATTGGATATCGTTGTTGTCGGCAACTACAAGACGAGGCAGCTTGATTGGATTAAGAAGAATGGCGTCTACAATTATCCCGTAAGAGAGGACGACGAGTTCACGCCGGAGTCTTTTGCCCAAATTCGTGAATTGTGGCTTTACGCCAATGTGAAGACCGAGCGTCATGTCTTTTCCGCGCAATTCGTCGGGAAGATGACCAAGGCTGAATTCCTCTCCGCCTATCCGTCGTATGCGAAACTTGGACCGTCCCGGCATAAGGCGTATTATGTCTTCAAGACGAAGCAGGTCGATTATCCATCCGAACTCAGGAGCCAGATTGTCATCGCTCGTGTCGCCGACTTCGGCGGATATTCGGCAAAGGTGAAGAAGGCCATTTTGCAGTTCAAGCAAGATGGCGAGTTTGCCCCTCTTGCGTCCCATTTGCCGAAGGAGCTGGCGAACGTGCCGTGTTCGCAACTGCGTGTCTGCGAAACGGCGGTGCAGTTGGATTTCTTTGATGCGATGGAGTTTAAGGACGATATTGATTTTCCTTTCGCCACTCCCTCCGAGGGAAAATTCACTTTTATTGATTTGTTTGCCGGGATTGGAGGAATTCGTCTTGGATATCAGTTGAATGGTGGTCGTTGTGTGTTCTCGTCTGAATGGGACAAAGATGCGGCAAAAACATATTACTATAATTTTGGAGAACGTCCACACGGTGACATTCAGAAGATTGATCCGAAGACGATTCCCGACTTTGATGTGCTGTTAGCGGGATTCCCGTGTCAACCGTTTTCTATCATTGGCGATAAAGAGGGATTCAAGCACGAGACGCAGGGAACGCTTTTTTTCAATATTGAGAAGATTCTTCTTGCGAAAAAGCCCAAGGCGTTTATGCTGGAAAATGTGCGTAATCTGACGGCTCACGATAACGGGCGCACCTTCAAGATAATTCTGGCGCACCTTCAAGACGCTGGGTACGATGTTCATTACAAGGTGCTGAACGCACTTGACTATGGCGTGCCGCAAAAACGTGAACGTATCATCATCTGTGGATTCCGAAAGAAAGTTAATTTTGAGTTTCCTCCTCCGATTCCGATTGAAAAACGCAAGACAGTTGCTGACATCATTGATGCGGAAGCCGAAAACGACAAAACGCTATTCGTTCGTCCAGCCATCCGTAAAAGTCGCCTTGAGCGGTTGAAAGACAAGAAGTTCCCGCGTCCGTACATTTCCCATGAGAATGTGGCAGGATCAATAACGCCCCATAACTTTTCCTGTGCGCTTCGTGCTGGTGCGTCGGCAAACTATATTCTCATTAACGATGAACGCCGCCCGTCGGCGCGTGAGATGTTGCGCATACAGGGCTTTCCTGATGAATTCAAGGTTGTTGTAAATTACGGGCAGATCAAACATCAGACCGGCAACAGTGTCGCTGTGCCCGTCATTCGCGCCGTTGCCGAACGTGTTGTTGCAAAACTAGAAGAATTATAAGGAGAAGGAGAAAATCATCATGAAAGAGATTACGAATCCCAAACTTCGCGGCGTAGAAAAATACAATCCTGTCTATCCTCTTGGACAGTTTCCAAAAGGATTTGACATGGAACTCGGCAAGGAATTAATCTACCTATTGGCGACGCGCAATCCGCCAACGTTAGAGGGACCAGACTGGGAGCAGATTTTTGCCCGCTGCGTCGGTGCGCAATGGACGCCATCTAACATTGGTCTTGACGATGTTCAGTTCAATCAAATGGCATGGAGTGCCAAAACGGTTAAAAATAAGAACCCATTCGATGTCAAGCACATACGTCTCATCAGTGGCCGCAATTCGCCTGACTACTCGTTTGATGTCGAAAATGTTCACACCGAAGAACCCGCCACGTTGGGTGAAATGATTCTTGGTATTTGGAATGCCCGCATAACGGATGTGCGAAAGAAATTGGCTCTTCGGGCATAAGTGTGGGTCATCTTATGCCACCCGAGTCATGGAAGAACCTTTGTTTTTTACGTTTTCTGCCAGGCCACGGAATTTCAATATCGTCTCCCGCCTTCCGTCACTCCCAGCTCAAAATCCAAAGACTTAGCAGGCGCGAGAAAGTGCCAGAAAGCAAAGGGGACCTCCGACCCACACGTATGCCTGAAACCTCAAAAAAATCGCGTCTGGGGACGGGCGTCCGGCAACAGGAACGGAATTCTTCTCTTTCCACGATTGCCCTGTCCCCCGGAGCCCTGTGCGGCGTTCGCCGGGAAGCCGCCCCCTTGCGGCCTCCGGCTACGCGCGCTGGCGGCTGGCGAGGTAGTCCGAGAGCGCCTTGTCGAAGGGGACGCTGGTGCTCATGGGGACATAGTCGGCCTGCATCTGTCCGCACCCGGTGGAGATAATCTTCAGGAACTCGCGGACGCGGTCGAGATAGCTCGCGCGGAGCGCCTTCGGATCGATGGGGAGTTCCTGCGGCGACTCGAGGTCCTTGAAGTGCGTGAACGACTCGAAGGGGAACTTGAGCTCCTCCTCCGCCATGACGTGCAGAAGGATGAGCTCGTGCTTGCGGTAGCGGAAGTGGTGGAAGGCCTTGATGATTTCCTCGGGATCGCCGAAGAGGTCGCTGATGACGATGATGACGCCCCGGTGCGGAACGCGCTCGGCGATGTCGTGGAAAATGGCGGCGCAGTCGGTGTCCTTTTCGGAGACCGAGCGGTCGAGCTCCTCGAGGATCTGGCGGATCTGCGAGGCCTGGGCCTTCGGGGGAAGGTAGGTGCGGAGCGAGGTGTCGAACGTGACGAGGCCGACGGCGTCCTGCTGCCCGATGAGAAGATAGGCGAGCGCGGCGGCGAGATGCTTCGCGTATTCGAACTTCGAGAGTTTCTGCCCGTCGAGCTCGGCGGCTTTGTCCCCGCGGTAGCCCATCGAGCCGGAGGCGTCGAGAAGGATGGTCGCGCGGAGGTTGGTCTCCTCGACGTACTGCTTGACGTAATAGCGGTCCTTGCGCGCGAGGACGCGCCAGTCGAGGTTTCGGAGGTCGTCTCCCGGAACATATTGGCGGTGCTCGGCGAACTCGACCGAGAAGCCCTTGCGGGGGCTCCGGTGCTTTCCCGAGATGAAGCCCTCGACGATGCCGTGGGCTATGAACTCCAGCCGGGAGATGGTGGCGGTGGTCGCCGCCGGCAGCCAGCGCATATAGCGCGGCGTGTTCATCGACTGTTTAGAAGGAGGCATGTCGTCGCCCGGCTAGATGTCGAGCTCCTCGCGGTTCTTGAACTTCTTGAGGAGCATCTTCACGATCTCGTCGCTCGTGACGCCGGCGGCCTCCGCGTTGAAGGTCGTCATGACGCGGTGGCGGAGCACCGGAAGGGCGACGGCGGCGACGTCGGCCGTGGTCGCGTGGAAGCGGCCGTGGAGGATGGCGCGGGCCTTGGCCGCGGTGATGAGCGAGATGCCGGCGCGCGGACCGGCGCCCCAGCCGACCATCTCGCGGACGAAGTCGGGAGCCTCCTCCTGCTTCGGGCGGGTGGCGCGGACGAGGTCGCGGGCGTAGTCGACGACATGGTCGGCGACCGGGACGCGGCGGACGACGTCCTGCAGCTTCTGGACCTGCTCGCCGTCGAGAATCTTGTCGAGGGTGACCTTCTTGGAACTCGTGACCGCGTGGATGATGCGGCTCTCGTCCTCGGAGGAGGGGTAGTCGACGACGATGTTGAAGAGGAAGCGGTCGAGCTGGGCCTCGGGCAGCGGATACGTGCCTTCCTGCTCGATCGGGTTCTGCGTGGCGAGCACGAAAAACGGCTCGGGAAGCGAATACGTCTCGGAGCCGACGGTCACCTTGTGCTCCTGCATGGCCTCGAGCAGGGCGGCCTGGGTCTTCGGCGGCGTACGGTTGATCTCGTCCGCGAGCAGCATGTTCGTGAAGAGCGGCCCCTTGACAAAGCGGAAGACGCGCTTTCCGGTGTTCTTGTCCTCCTCGAGGACGTCCGTGCCGGTGATGTCGGACGGCATCAGGTCCGGAGTGAACTGAACACGTTTGAACCCGAGGTCGAGCACATGGGAGAGCGTGCTGATGAGGAGGGTCTTGGCGAGGCCGGGGACGCCGACAAGCAGCGCGTGGCCGCGGGAGAAGACGGCGATAAGAACCTCCTCGACGACCTGCTCCTGGCCGATGACGACCTTTCCGAGCTCGCTCTTCATCGCGGTGTAACGCTCGTTGAGCTCCTTGATGAGCGCGACGTCGTCGGCCGCCACGGAGGCGTCGAGGTCCTTTCCGGTCCGCGACGGTTTCGCCGCGGGGGCGGAGGTCTCCGGCGGGAGGTTGGGAAGGGGCTGTTTGGGGGCGACGGGCGGCTTCAGCGAGATTTCCTCGGCGGCCTTCGCGGGCTTCTGCGCGGCGTCGGGCACGAATTTGAACTCCGTCTGGCCGGTGGCGCCCAGCTTGACGACGGCTCCCGCGACGAGCTCGGCGGACGAAATCTGCTTCCCGTTCAAAAAGGTGCCGTTGGAGCTCCCGAGGTCATGGACCATCCACTTCCCTCCTTCGGAGACGATGCGCAGATGCTTATGGGAGACGACAGGGTCGACGACCTTCAGCGTGTTCGAGTCGCTGCGGCCAAGCGTGATTCCGCCGGCGGGAATCTCGACTTCCTTGCCTTTTTGATCGCCGTTGATAAAGAGGATTTTCGCCATGATAATACGTCCTAGGCCCCCACCCGCTGGAGGGGGAAAGTGTGTGAAACGAGTTTCGGAAAGTGTAGCAGAATTTCGGGACGAAACGCAAACTCCAATCTCCGCGTCCGGTCTCCGCATGCAAAAAACGTGCCAGGGATGGACCGCGCGGGGACGAGCAAAAAACGCCGGCCGCAACCCGAAACATCCGGGACTCCCCTCCCTTTCATCTTTCCGCACCGTAATTTTATTCCGTCCGGACCGTACGTTCGGCACCGGACAACATCCTTCCGAAGAGCCTCTGCGCCGCGTCGGATTTTCGGACCGAACGCCATGTTTTTGGCTCTTGCGAAACCTTTCCGCACCGTAATTTCACCATGACCGGCAAGGCGGCCGAACTGTATGTCCACAGTTCCGGCGAAGACCGGATGGCACGTATTTTACTAGTAAAAAGCGAATTGTGCCCGTGTGTCTGCTTTTTTCAAAGGCAACCGTTTCCGCTACGCTCCTCCGGACGCCGAAATCCGAACAACTATGATACTTTTTGTACCCATTTTGTGCGTACTGCTGGTCGCACTCCCCCTTGTCTCCCTCCGCGGCGACCCCGCCACCGAGCAGTATAACCTCGCCGTCAGTCTTCTCCACAGCACGCGCGCCGACCTCCACGAGGAGGCCGAAAAGGAATTTCGCGCGTTTCTGAAGACCTGGCCCCGTCACGAGAAGGCCTCCGCCGCCCATTACGGTCTCGGCGAGGCGCTCTTCGCCGGCGGCGACATGGCCGGGGCGCTCGCGGAGTACGACGCCGCGATCAAGGCGGACCCGAAGGCGGAATTCGCCGTCAACGCCCGCTTCCGCCGCGGCGAGGCGCTGTACCTTCTCAAACGCTTCGGCGAGGTGGCGGAGTCGGACCGGGCCTTCCTCGCCGCGTATCCCGGCCACGCGCTCGCCGCGACCGTCCGGGAGCGCGAGCTTTCCGCCGGACTCGAGCGCCTCCGCGTCCTCAAAAAACCTCTCGACGACGCCGCGAAGTCGCTCCTTGTCTCCGAGGCACGCCGCACGGACGAAGTCGGCTATGAGGCGCTCGCCCTCCTCGCGGAGGACGCGTTCGACCGCAAGGACTACGAGGCG
>JAZUKQ010000023.1:0-2049 GCA_045643325.1 Kiritimatiellia bacterium
ATCTCAAGACACCCGCCCTGGACCGCATCGCCGCGCAAGGCGTCCGGTTCGGGCGCGCCTACTGCACCAATCCGGTCTGCGTCGCCTCCCCCACCAGCCTGCTCTCCGGCCGCCTG
This sequence comes from Kiritimatiellia bacterium, assembly GCA_045643325.1. Classification (GTDB taxonomy): domain Bacteria; phylum Verrucomicrobiota; class Kiritimatiellia; order RFP12; family JAZUKQ01; genus JAZUKQ01. The sequence continues at coordinate 117 of JAZUKQ010000023.1, forward strand.
CCCCGCGAGGTCCACGGCATCCAGAATATCGCCCCTTGGCGCGCCCCCGAGGGCTGGACGCCCGACCAGACGCTCGGGAACCTCCTGCGCTCGGCCGGATACCGCACATTCTATGCCGGGAAAATCCACGTTCCGAAGCCGCTCGCGCCCGCCGACGCGGGCTTCGAGTACCTCTGCGACGACGAGCGCGACAAGCTGGCCGACGTCTGCTCCGACTTTCTCCGGAACCCGCCCGCCGAGCCGTTCTTCCTCGTCGCCTCGTTCATCAACCCGCACGACATCTGCTACCACGGCATCTGCGACTTCCCCGTCGAACGGACCGCCGCCATCATCCGGAACAGCCCTGTCGAAATCGCCACCATGCGCGAGGCCAGGCGTCTCCCCGAGGGCATGACGGAGGACGAGTTCTACGACACGGTCTGCCCGCCGCTTCCCGCCAACCACGGCCGACAGGAGCACGAACCCGAGGCCGTCTCGGAATTCATCGCCCGCCGCAAGTTCCAGGTCTTCCTCCGCGAGCGCTGGACCGACCGCGACTGGCGCCTTCACCGCTGGTGCTACTGCCGCCTGACCGAGCGCGTCGACGCGCAGATCGGCCGCGTGCTCGACGCTCTGGACGCGGGCGGGCTCCGAGAAAACACGCTGGTCGTCGCCACGAGCGACCACGGCGACAACGACGGCTCGCACCTGCTGGAGCACAAGTCGCTGCTCTACGAGGAAGCGGTCCGCATTCCGTTGCTTGTCCGCTATCCCGGCCACGTTCCGGAAGGCGTCGTGGACACGGACCACCTCGTCTCCAACGGCATGGACCTGCTGCCCACGCTCTGCGACTACGCCGGGGCCTCCGTGCCGGACGGCGCGTCCGGTCTCAGCCTGCGCCCGCTGCTCGAGGGGAACGCCTCCGCCCCCTGGCGGGAGGACCTCTATCTGGAGAGCGAGATGGGCTTCGGCGTCGTCTCCGACCGCTACAAGTACGTCCTCTACAACGACGGCCGGGGGACCGACGACGAGCAGCTCTACGACCGGATTCTCGACCCCGGCGAAATGCGCGACGACGGCCGTCTTCCCGAAAACGCGGCCGCCCTCGCCCGCGGACGCGAACGCCTGCTGGCCCACCAGACACGGCTCTACGGCGGCCGGCGCGTGCCCGCCGATTTCGACAATCCGTAGCCGTCGGGTGCCCGTTCCCCGGAAGACGTCCCTTCGCGGCGTTTTCCTGGCCGCGGGCGGCGTCCGCCGGCGGTCTTGGACAACGCGCTCACCCCGTGAAACGCGGGCGCTCCGTCCTTTTGTCTTTGCGCGTCAGACGAAAAAGGTGTATACTCCCGTCCAAGTTTACAAAGAAGGCGTACCCTTCCGCATGAACGAATGTCCTTTGTCGCGCCTTCCGCGGAAGGCGCATGGTTGTTTGAGCTATGAGCGACTCCGGTCCAGAACTCCCTAAACCCCATCTCACGTCCGCCGACTTCCTTGCGCCGGCGCTCCGCTCCGATTCGGAGGAATTCCCCGTCCTCAAGGCGTTTCAGGCCTATATCGAGGAGGAGCGCAACCGCGCCCGCCGCCGCATCGTCATCGTCTCCTCGATCGCGATCGCCGCGGTCGTCCTCATCGTCGTCGGTTTTCTCACCGTCGGCTCGGTCGTCATCGGAAACCTCATGCGCCGCAACGACCAGCTTGTGACGACGCTGCTGGAGCGGCAGACCGGGCGCGACGCCCCCCCGGCCCCCGCCGCCTCCTCGCCGGAACAGGATCCCGCGCTGGCGGCCCTCGTCGCGAAAATCGAGAAACTCGAGGCGGAGAACGCGTCCTTCGCGACGCAGGTCTCCACGCTTGAAACGCTTCCCGACAAGCTGACCGCCCATCTGGACACCCTTTCCTCGAACCTTCTCGCGCAGTCCGCCGCGCGGCGTCCCCGGCCCCCGCCCCCCGCCGC
>JAZUKQ010000024.1:0-4115 GCA_045643325.1 Kiritimatiellia bacterium
CTCCCCGACGTGTACGTGAGCGTATGGGGACCATACGCCCACCCCGTCGTGTCGAGCGTCCGGACATCGGCCTGAGTCACCGTGTAGAGATTCGTGCCGTCCAGCGACACCGTCGCGCTCCCGGAGCCGTTCCACGCGGGATCCGCAACGACGGTCTCATGCGCCGAGAGTTCGCGCGGGAAACGTTTTGTATCCAATATTAAACTGGTAGATGTAGTTCCAGATTGGCCTATCTGATCTGGCCCGCGGAGAACGTTCTGAGTCAGAGACTCGTCGCTTAGCGCGGTCTTCCAGATTCGCACTTCGTTATAGTTGGCGGAAGCATCACGATCACCAAAATACAGGGAATGCCCTAGCCAACAGTGCGGCTGCGGCATGTCGGCAAGCGACCATCCCGAAGGCGCTTCAACGGAATAAGAGGCAAGCGTCTCACCTGTTAATGCGTCTTTTTTACGGTAGCAGACGAGGGTCCGTCCGCTCTCTGCCTTCGTAAACGTTATGGATACATGGAACTCCGTCCCCTGTGCGAAACCACCGATTTTTCCTTTGTATGATTCTTCAACCCCGTTGTGCTTGATTCCAAAAGATTCCGTTCCTGAATCAGTTTCCGCTGTCCAAGCGAGCATCACATATGTGGAAGAGTCTGATTCACCGAAATCGAAGACACGCCCCCACCGTTGCACAGAATTTTGCGTTGCCCAAATCTCAATTGTCGCTGGTTCTCCGCATATCATCGCATCTGCACCAAGTGAAACCCAACCCGTCCCACTATCTCCGCCTTCAAGATGAATGGACGTTCCGTCATCCGTGAACGATGGAGGCGTATTTCCCTCTGCCGTTGCGGTTTGTCCGCCAATGGAATCTGCCAATGTGCCATTGAAACTCCAGCGGTGGGCAAGTATTTCTGACGCCGGGAAAGCTCCAACAGAGAGCACAATGCTTTCTCCTTCTATACCCGGCGCATCCGCCTCCGCATCCCAGATGAAATGCAGGGGGCCGGCCTTGACCGAACCCAATGGAACCATTTCTCCAACTTCTGCCCGGTACAGCGTCCTCACGGGAAGTTCCGCACCCGTCGCGAGATTCGTCGCGGCAATGGTCAACAACAAATCCGTGTCCGGATTCCCATACACAACATCGCACTCGACGTCCACGAGTCCGTTCCACGGATACCGCTGCCGCGCCGTGACGGAGGTGACAGACGGGACATCGGCCCAGACACCAAGGGCAAGGGCTGCTAAAAAAGAGAAGAGGAATCGTTTCATGGGGCGGGGGGTCTCCCGTTTCTGCTTCCGCCACCCGTACAAAAAGAGAGTGGCGTGCCTTCTGAATCATGTCTTACAGGAGGCATCGCCAAACGCCCACACAAAAACACGAAAACGAAAGCACGCCACGGGAAAACCCCGTGACGCGCTTACATACTTTGCTTTTGTGTTGAAAAATTTGGCGATTTTCCTGTAAAGCTCAGTACGCAAGCCGCGTACACGCCCTTCCGGCACAATGCGTTGCGACGCACCGACTTCGGAAGGTCTAGCCGCCTTGCGTGCGTACGCGCGTGCGCACACGACACAAAACGGCACAGTGGTGGACTTCTGAGACAATCCACCTATGAAAAAGATCCGCTTTACGGCATTCCCAGTTGCCGCTTTGAAAGGAAAGAATAGGAAAAACAGACTGGGAAGTCAAGAGAGCGAACGAACTCTCAAGATTAAGCAAAGGAGTTGACGGAACGTTACTTACGGAGGGGGGGCGGTGGCCGAAGGCATCGGGAGGTGTCCCACAACACTTCATTCCCCTTCGCGTTCCCGTACGCGTGAAACGTCCGGTTCGCAATCATCCTTGATCCGTTCCGCGGATAGCATCCCGCCCCGCGGGCGGATTTCGTCGTACAGGCCGACAAAACTGACAGAGTCGCAAGCACATTGTCCACCGAGACACAATGGCTCCCCATTGTCAATAGCTTCCCTCCACATCCGGAAATCGCGCACCAGATTGCTCAAGAATCGGAAATCCCGCCGCCTCTCCGCGTCTCCGCCTCCGTTGGGTACGCGGATGCATCGCAACCGCGGAGGGAATGAGGCCTGTCCTCGCCCCGCTCCGTCCCGCCTCTCAAAAGGAGGAATCCTTGGGTCACACAACAAGCGTCTGCCTTCCGGAGACGGCCCGCGCCGTCGAAAGAATCGCCTCCGCGAGCTCTTCCGTGATTCCGGAGACGGCCATCACCTCCTCCTTCGTCGCCGCCGAGATCCGGCGCACGGAGCCGAAGGTCTTCAGCAGCAGCTCTTTCTTCCGCTCCCCCACGCCCGGAATCTCGTCGAGAGCCGACTCTTTGATCTTCTTCCCGCGCAGATTCCGGTTGTACGTGATGGCGAACCGGTGCGCCTCGTCGCGCAAACGGATGAGCACATGCAGCGCCGGCGAATCCATCGGCAGAAGCACGGACGTCTTCCCGTCCCGGTCGACGACAATCTCCTCCGCCCTCTCCGCCAGACCGATCGTCTCGAGGTCCGAGAGCCCGAGCTCCGCCAGAATCGCGCGCGCGGCCCGCAGCTGCGTGGTGCCGCCGTCGACCATGACGAGGTCCGGAAACTCCCCGCCCTCGTCCCGGAGCCGCGTATACCGGCGGGTGACGACCTCCGCCATGCTGTGCGGGTCGTCGTTCGTCGCGCTCTGGATGCGGAACCGCCGGTAGCGCGACGGCGTCGGCTCCCCCTCGACGGAGACGACCAGCGAGGCGACCGTCATCGTCCCGCCCAGATGCGAGATGTCGAACCCCTCGATGACCCTCGGATACTTCTTCAGGCCCAGCTCCTCCATGAGAAGCCGGCATCCCGCCTCGGCGAGCTCCGCGCGGATTTCCGGACGCGCCTGCGCCCGGAACCTCTGCCGGACCATCTCCTGCAGCGCGTCCCACGTGTCGCGGAGCGCCGCGGCCTCCTCGAACTTCTGCTCCAAGGCGGCCTTCTGCATCCGCGTCTTGAGCTCCTGGATGATCTCCGGCCTCTGCCCGCGGAGGAACGTGCACGCCTCGTCGAACCGCGCCCGGTACTCCTCGGGCGTCACGCGTCCGACGCACGGCGCGCTGCACGAGGCGACCACATCGTTGTGGCAATGCTGGTGCGTCTCGGCGTCCGGGCAGAGGTCCGAGCATTTCCGGAGTCCGAACCGGCGCTCCGTGAAGTCCTTGACCGTATGGACGACCGCCGCCGTCGGGAACGGGCCGAAATACTCCGTTCCGTCCTTCCGGATGATCCGCACCTCGCGGAGGCGCGGCACGGGCGTGAGGGTGTCCGCGTGAAGCGCCAGATAGCGTTTGTCGTCGCGCATGAGGATGTTGAAGCGCGGCTTGTATTCCTTGATGAGCCGGGACTCGGTGAGCAGCGCCTCCGCCTCGTTGCGGACGACAAGGAACTCCAGCGACTCGATGGAATGGATGAGCCCGCGCAGCTTCGGGGTCCCCTTCGCGGCGGTCGACGCGCGGAAATAGCTCTGCACGCGGCGGCGGAGCGACACCGCCTTGCCGACATAGATGATCGTCCCCGAGCGGTCGCGCATGATGTAGCACCCCGGCTTCTCGGGCAACGAACGGAGCGTCTCGCGGAGATTCGCGTTCATGGAAGGATCGTCACCTCGGGCCGGAGCGCGACGCCCCGCTCCGCCGCCTTTTCCTGAAGAATCCGGAGAAGCGCCAGCACATCGCTCGCCGTCGCGCCCTCCCCCGCGGCGACAATGTTCGCGTGGCGTCCGCTCACGGCCGCGCCGCCGACCCGCAGCCCCTTGCATCCGGCCTCGTCCAGAATCTTTCCGGCGGACGTTCCCTCGGGATTCCGGAACACGGACCCGGCGGTCCTCATCCCCCGGAAGTCGAAGCGTTTCGCGCGGAACGCCGCGCGCCCGGAACGCACCGCCTCCGCCCCCGCGGCGGCGTCCAGGCGGAACCGGACCCACAGGACCGTCTCGCCGGCCTCCTGCACCGCGCGGCACGTTCGATAGGAAAGCCCGAGCGCCGACAGCGGACGCCGTTCGCCGGGTCCGGCCCCTCCGTAGATCCGGATCCGTCCCTCCCCGTCCACCGCGCAGACCGTGTCGACGGCGTCCCCGACGGCATGCCCCTG
>JAZUKQ010000025.1:0-4023 GCA_045643325.1 Kiritimatiellia bacterium
CTGCGCGACTTCAACATGTTCGCGCTCGGCGTCGCCATCTTCAACAACATCCTCAACTACGGCTCGTGGTACGGCAACGACACGACCGGCTGCGCCCGCTCGCCCCACGAGCAGAAGATGGCCGCCGTTCTCGGCACCTGGCGCGGCGGGCTCTCCGGCGTCTTCACGCTCATCCTCTCGGTGCTCGTCATCACCATCATGAACCACGAGCGCTTCCTCCGGCCCGGCGGCGGCTTCTCCGCGCACGACACCCGCGTCGCCCTCATGAAACAGGTGGCGGACGAGGTCGCCGGGACGGACGCGGCGCCCCGCGACGCGCTCTGCGACGCGGCCGACACCGTGAAGCCGTTCGAGCTGCGGACTCCGACGTTCGGAGAGGACGGCGAGGCGTCGTTCACCGGGCGCGACGGGAAACCGCTCGAACTCGTCCGCGAACTTCCCCCCGAGGAGCTCCGCGCGCGGTTCCCGAACTTCGGCGACTTCTGGGGCGACGACGGGACCCCGAATCCGAAGGGGCTCTCCGTCCGGAAGCTCAAGGCCCTTCCGAACGCCTCCGTCTTTCTCCTGCCCGACGGCCGGGTGAATCCGCTCGAAAAGAATTTCGCCGCGGTCGATCCGGCCCAGGACTCGCGTTTCTCGCACGACTGGAACATCGAGACCGAGTACCTCGGCGCGGTCCGCGCGGCGCTCGACGCGACGCTTCCGCCGGAACTCGCGGCCGAGCAGGCGCGCATCGACGACGCGGCCTCCCGCGGCGAGACCGTCCTCCCGAGCGCGGAGCTTTCCGCCGCGCGTGGCGGAATCAACGCCAAGATGCAGCAGTTCCGCACCGTCTACGGGCAGATGATGATGCCGGTCTCGTTCCGCCGCCTTCTGCCGGTCGGTCTCACGGGCCTGTTCCTTTTCCTCATGGTGATGCTGTTCGTCTCGACGGACGACTCGCGCATCATGAACGCCTCGTGCACCATCGCGCAGGACTGCATCGTGCCGCTCCTGAAGAGGCCCCCCACGCCGAAACGCCACCTGGCCCTGCTGCGCGCCTCGGCGGTGTTCGTCTGCCTCTTCTTCTTCACGGTCGCGATATTCTTCACCCAGAAGGACTTTCTCGGCATGTTCACGCAGATCATGCTCGCCATCTGGGGCGGGGGCGCGGGTCCGATGATCCTCCTCGGCCTCTACACGCGCTTCGGCAACACGGCGGGGGCCTGGGCGTCCATGATCTGCGGCTCCGGGACCTCGCTGATGGGGCTCTACCTCCAGCGCTGCTGGCAGACGAGCGTCATTCCGTTCCTGGAGCGCAACGGATGGGCGGAGTCCGTCCGGACGTTCCTCTCGGAGGTCTCGGCACCGTTCAATCCGTGGATCGACTGGAGCACCAAGGACATGAACGCCTTCGCGGAGAAGTTCCCGGTGAACTCCTTCGAGGTGCTCGGCCTCGCGCTGGTCGTGAGCCTCGTGACGTACATCGCCGTCTCGCTGGTCGCGCGGCACGTCTTCCGCGTCCCCGACTGCGACCTCGACCGCATCCTGCACCGCGGCGCCTACGCCCCCGCGGGCCAGGCGGCCCTTTCCGCCGCCGCGGAGGCAAAGCCCGTCCGCCGCGCCTGGTACACGCCGGTCGTGAACGTCGTCCGGCGCATCGTCGGCATCACCCCGGAATACACGACGGGCGACAAGGTGCTCGCGTGGTCCGTCTTCGTGAACACGATCGTCCTCGAGATGGGCATCCTGTTCTTCGGATCGTGGCTCTGGCACGGCATCCGCCCCCAGTCCGCGCGGTGGTGGGGCGGGTACTTCTGGTTCCGCTACATCCTGCTCGCGGGAATCATTGGCGTGATCACGACGGTCTGGTTCCTGTGGGGCGGCATCCGCGACATGCGCCGCCTCTTCCGCGACCTGTCGACCCGCGTCGACCACCCGGAGGACAACGGCCGCGTCGAACGTTCCAAGTGAGCCAGGGGTGCCATTGCGACAGGATCGGCAGCATCTCTTCCGTATGTTTTCCTGTCGTAAATCGCCTAAAAATAGACGCAATCTGCTCTTTTTTACTCCCGTAAATTCGTCCATAATTTTTTTAGACGACGATTCATATCGTCTGATTCTTCGCATATATTCCGTGCGCCGCAATCAATTACCGCCATGAAAACACTCCTCCACCCCCTCACGACAACCGCCCTGCTGGCTTCCACTGCCGCATTGGCGACCACGTCCACGCCCGTCATGCTGGACTTCGGTAACTCCCCCAAAAACTCCTACTACGAGGGGGTGGCGACGCCCGCCCACCTTTCCGGTGCGTTTCAGGGATCCACATCGGACTCGGTCTGGTTCATCTGGAACAAGAATGGTGACGCCACGGACATCACGGACACCGGCGTCATCACGGACGTCAACGGGACGGCTACCGACGTAACCCTCGATTTCGGCGTCGCCAACGGTTCCCTCGTGCCGGACTGGTCCGTAGGCCTCCAGCAGGCCGACGGAAACAAGGACCACAACGGCGTCCACAAGGGCAAGATTTTCTGCGACTACGTGTATCCGGACGGAAGCTGGAACCGCAGTCTCGTCACGTTCGCCCGCCTGTCCGGCTTCGCCCCGGGACGGTACCGCGTCTTCGTTGTCGCCCGCGACACCTATACGGCCAAGAGCAACCGGTCATTCTACAACGTCCGGGTCGTGGCGGGCGACGACAGCGCCACGGACTTCATCGGCGAGTGGACTGCCGATGACAAGATCGGCTTCATCCAGACCAATGACCCCCTCGATCCATCGCTGGAGAAGTATCGCAACGCGCGAGAGATCTCGCAGTGGGTTTGCGGCGTCAACTATCGCGCCCAGACCATCGAACTGACCGCTTCGGCGCCGGACATCCTCATCGCTTCCAGCACGGCGGAGGATTCGGACTGGCGTTCCGCGCCGCTCAACAATGTCCAGATCATACCGCTGAATCTCGCCGCGACGTTCACCGCCACCGGCAGCGAAGTCGGCGCCCCCGTGCAGTTCGACGCCTCCGACAGCGCGGGTTCCGGCCTCCTCTATACGTGGGAGTTCGGCGACGGTTCCGCGCCCGTCTCCTCCGCGGACGCCGTCCAAACCTCCCACCAGTATGGTTTCCCCGGCACCTACACCGTCGCGTTGACCATCAGCGACGCCAACGGCAACGCCGGCTACATTGAGATTCCCGTCACCGTCGGCGGCAACGCCCCGCCTGTCGCCGACGCGGGCAACGACACCGTCGCGCACCTCGGCGACACCGTCACGCTGGACGCCTCCGCCTCCTACGACGCCGACAACGAGACGCTCACCTACGCGTGGACCAAGCTGTCCGGTCCGACCGTCACGCTTTCCGCCACCGATGTGGCTACGGCCACCTACACCGCGACTGTTGCAGGAACATACGTCTTCGAGGTCACCGTGACCGACCCGCAGGGCGCCTCCGACACCGCGACCGTCACCCACATCGTCTACGACTACGTCCGCACGCCGGTCCAGATTGACTTCGGCACGCGCCGTCCCGACTCCGCCCCCTCGACCACCCCCGCCCATGCCGAGGGTGTTCTCGGCGCCAGCGACACGACCTGGTTCTCCTGGGATCCGTCCCGTGACAATCTCGGGGACGTCGCGGACGGCGTTGTCGACTCCCACGGGGCGGCCGTCGGCCTCGCCATCGACCTCGGGCAGAACAACTCGCTCGTCCCGGACTATTCCAAGCAGCCCATCCAGACCCCGGGCGGTTCCGAAAACGACCCGGACCAGGCGTGCCACGGTGTCTTCTTCAACCCCGTCTTCGGCGACTTCCTTCTCGGTAACGGGGGGGGCGACCGCACGTTCGTGCGCCTGAGCGGCTTCGCCCCGGGCCGCTATCTGGTGTACATGGTCTCCCGCAACACCTTCAACAAGAACCCCGAAGGATTCTACCGCATCCGCGCCGGCGTCGGCACGGACGAGACGCAGATCATCGCCAACGACAGCGACTGGACGGACGCGGACCGGCTCGGCTTCAGCCGCGGCACGGAACCCGCCGCC
>JAZUKQ010000026.1:0-2373 GCA_045643325.1 Kiritimatiellia bacterium
TGCTCCCGGGCTGGGCCCCGGACGCCGTGGGCAACGGCAACGCGAACCCGGCCATCCAGTGCTTCATGGACGCCTCGGACGACATCTTTCCGCCCGTCATCGCCGCCCCCCCGGACGTCGAGGCGGAGGCGGGGCCCTGCCGGGCGCCGGTGGCGGTTCCGCTGGGCTCGGCGACGGCTTCCGACGACTGCGGCGTGGCGCTGGTGACGAACGACGCCCCTGCCACGTTCCCGGTCGGCCTCTCGACGGTGACATGGACGGCCTGGGACGCCGCGGGCAACACGGCCTCGGCGGTACAGGTGGTGGTCGTGGTCCCGAGCCGCACGGCGGACTGTGACGGGGACGGCCTGACGGACTGGGAGGAAACGATGCAGCAAGGGACGGATCCCTTCGATACGGACACGGACGGGGACGGGTATTTCGATGGCTGGGAAGTCCAGCACGGCTGGAATCCCAACGTCGGGCCACCCGCGAGTTGCCATCCGACGCATTGGTGAGGGGGGGCATGAAGAAACGCATTCCATTTCTGCTGTTTGCCGGTGCGGTGGCGCTGGGTATCGGGGCGGTGCTTTTGGGGGTGCATGGGAGGGAAAACGGCGGAAGTCCGGATACGGAAACCGATGTCGCGGTAGAGGACGCCGGGACGCATTCCGGAGTTTCGGCGGCGCTTCTTCCGTCCGCGGACTGGGATGGATCGTCCTCGACCGCCCGGGCCGTCGTGTTGCGGGCGGACGGCCGCCGCCTGGAGTTGTCCGCCGAGGATCACGAGTTCGCGCCGCTGGAGGTCGCCGCGAACGAAGCCCTGGAGCTTCGGGTGGAACTCCGGGACGGCGACGCGGCATCCCCGGTACTGCTGGAAGCGGACAACGGGGGAATCCTGGATGGCCGTCCGGGGGCCGTCGCGCGGATGCCCGATGCCGGCGGCGGCGTGGCATTCCGCTACGTGGCCGGCGGCAACACGGGAAAATACACGGTTTGCCTCTCCCAAGGGCGGAGGCAGGAGATGATGGAAATCTGGGTGCGCCCCGCGGGAGATGAATCATGAAACGATGGCTTGGCTGGCTGGTGGTCGGAGTCCTGGCGCTCGGCTGGGCGGCGGAAAGCGTCCGCGCGTCCACCCCCGGATGCGGCAACGATCCCGCCCCGCCGTGCGAGGAGCCGCCGAACTCCCCACCCGGCGGCGACGGTTCGCTCGACGCGCCTCCGGGTCCGCCGCCGCCCCCCGTATGCCCGGACGGCGACTCGGAAGGCACCAGCTCCATCAAGCCCTACCGCGCCAACAAGCGCCGCAAGGTGACGGATTTGCAGACGCAGGGCGCCGAGCCCATCCTGTTCACGCGCATCTACAACAGCCGGACGACCGACTTCACCACGAACGCGCTGGACTTCGGCTGGAAACAGACCTGGCAGCACAACTGGAACTACGAAGTGCGCGAGATGACCACCTCGACCTTCGGCGAAAAGGACATCCGGGTCCGCTATCCGAACGGCGACGACTACAAGTTCGTCCTTCAGGAAAGCAACGGCACCGTCCGCGCGGCGGCCCCGTTCCTGGGCGACCGCCTCGTCACGTGGACCGGCGCCGTCCGCGGCTGCACGCTGGTGATGCCGGACGGATGGGAATGCGACTTCCGCCGCGCCGCCGCGCCGCGCTACGAACTGGCCGAAGTGCGCGACGGCCTGGGCTCGGTCTGGACCGTCTCCCACGATGCCGCCGGACGCGTCTCTCGCATCGAAAACAACTTCGGCCGCTGGCTGGAGATCTCGCGGACGAACATCGCCGGAACGGTCTGCATCGACCGCGTCGAAGACAGCGACGGGCGCGTCGTGGGCTACGGCTACGCGCCCTGGTCCTACGAACAGGTCACCGACCTGCCTGGCGGCGGCGCCGTGACCACCTTGGTCTCGGACGTGGTGCTCGCCTCCGTCACCTATCCCGACGGCACCCAGGCCGCCTACACCTACGCGGGCGCGGAGAGCCTGACGCAGGGCCGCCCCCTGCTGGCCACGGCGGACGATCCCATGCATCCCGGACCCGGCGCCCGCGTGAAGTACGCCTACAACTACGACTTCCGCCTCAACTTCGGCTCCGGTCCCTACCTCGTGACGGGCGTTGTCCTGGAGGAGCGCAGCCTCGACACCGACGAACTGGTCGTGTCCTTCCCGGAAGGCTCCGGCGACGAGCCCCGCGTGGTGCGCGGCGACGGCACCGAAGTCGGATATTTCTACACCAACGGCCTGCTGGTCGCGAAAACCGATGGCGAAGGCCGCACCACCCGCTACCTCCGCGACCAGAACGGCGAAGGCTACGTCACGGGCATCGTCGATGCCCAGAGCAACACCGTCACCTTCCTGCGCGACGGAGTCGGCCGC
>JAZUKQ010000027.1:0-32316 GCA_045643325.1 Kiritimatiellia bacterium
CCCAAAAAAACTTACGGCGAACGCTCCCCCAAAAAACTTTCCGCACCGTAGTTTCATCCACGGACGAACCGTAGATTCTGCGCTACGGACACCCTCCGGCGCTTCGCGCCACCTCCCCCGGAGGGAGGCAGAGAGACGTGAGGGGCGGACAGCCGCGCCACGGCGAACGCCCCATCCCCCCAAAAAAAACTTACGGCGAACGCGCCAAAAAAAACTTTCCGCACCGTAGTTTCATTTATGGACAAAGCCCCGGAATTCGGCTTCGACCCCGACTCGCCCCCGATGCTGTTCATTCACGGAGACGCCGACGGATGATCCCCGATGAATTCCGTCAAAGCGTGGGAGCGACTCCGCCGCAAGGGTGCCCAAAGCAATCTCCACACACTCGCGAAACGCGGGAAAGACACGAGACGGCGAAAAGCTCGCGTGTCGCGATCTCCACACGCTCGCGAAACGCGGACACTGCTTCCAGTTCAACGCAAATCCCGGCACGGGAGCGACTCATGGCTCGGCCGGATCTGGGAGTTCATGAACCACAAGGAAATCAACAAATAGCCGGCGGGAACAGAAACGCGACCGGGCCGAACGGCACCGCGTCCGCGAACCCGTCACAGACGCCCTGCGTCCGGACCGCCCCGGCGGCGGTCTCGGCGGCGGCGCCGTCCAACCGCCGCGCCGCGAGCGCGAAGGCGAACGGGGCCGACGCGGGACGGCCTGAAATCTGCGTCCATTTCCATTCGAGGGGACGCAGGACGTACGGCGCCATCCACTCCACCGCCCGACGGAGTCCACGTCCCTCCGCGAACTCCGCGCGCCAGAGATCGATTCCCGCGCCGCGCGCGAGTTCCGCGACCGTCGCGGCGCCGGTCAGGTTGAACGCGCAGTAGCCGAACGAGTTTGTCCGCTTCAGCTCGTCGGCGAAGCTCCCGTCGGCGTTCAGCTGCCGCGACATCATCGTGCCGAAATACTCCGCGTCGGAGGCGACGCACGCCGTATCGCCGAGAAGCCGGGCGAAGGCCATGGAGATCGCCGTATACCACATGCTGTGGTTGTTATGGGCGTTCCTCTCGTCGATGCCGTTCCGGCTTGTGCGGAGCCAGCGGTGGAACGCGGCGCTCCACACGCGCACGCCCGCCGTCACGTCCGGGGCGACGCCCGCCGCCTCCAGAAGCAATGTCGCCTCGACCGCGCGGAGAAGACACACGCCGTCGATGATGCCGATGCCGCGGCCCGGGCAGACGCCGCGGACGGCCTGCGCGTAGTCCATGTGCGGCGACATGCGCGTCGCGGGGTCGACAAAGAACGCGCGGAGCTTCTCCGCGGCGGCGGCGTACGCCTCCTCGTCGTCCAGCAACGCTCCCGCCTGCGCGAGCGCGAGGGCGTGGCGGCACACTTCCTTGAGCGCGCGCTCATGATGGACGAACCGGCCGGGGTACCTCTCGCCGTCGCGGCGGACGAAAGGACCGCCGGGATTTTTCGGGTCGGGCCACCAATACGGCCCCTCGCTGAAATAGTCGTGCGGACTGCCGCTCGCGGCGGGCGACGGAAACTCCGTGAGGCACGCGGTCCGGCGCGTTCCCGCCTCGCGCGCCGTCTTCCGCAGGACCGCCGCCGCGACCCCGCCCCACCCCGTCTCCGCCTCAAACGACTTCCGGAGTTCGGCGATATCCGTTTCCGAATATACAAGCGTTTTCATATCGGGAGGATTCCGCGCCGGCAAACGCCGCGGGGAATCAGCGGTCTTCCTTGGGGACGACCGTGTTCTTGTCCTTGTAGATGCTGCGCGCGGGCACGACGCCCCGGACGCAGGACAGCGGATAGATGTTGGTGTGCCGGCCCACGACAGTGCCCGGATTGAGCACGCTGTTGCAGCCGACCTCCACGAAATCGCCGAGAATCGCGCCGAACTTCTTCCGTCCCGTCGGAATGGCCCCGACTCCGTCGCGGACCGTGACGAGGGTCTTGTCGCTCTTGACGTTCGAGGTCAGCGATCCGGCCCCCATGTGGGAGCGGTAGCCCAGGACGGAATCGCCGACGTAGTTGTAGTGCGGAACCTGCACGTTGTCGAAAAGGACGGCGTTCTTCAGCTCCACGGAGTTGCCGACGACGCAGTCCCTGCCGACGAGCGCGCTGCCGCGGATGAAGGCGCCGTGGCGGACTTCGGCGCCGTGGTCGATGATACAGGGGCCGCCGATATACGCCGTCGGGAACACGACGGCGTCTTTCGCGATCCACACGTCCCCGGACGGATGGTCGAACTCGTCCTCCGGAAGCGTCGGGCCGAGGGCGAGAATAAACGCCTTGATGCCGTCCAACACCTCCCAGGGATATCGTTTCCCCGAGAAAAGCGCGGCGGCGCGGGTATGAGAAAGATCCAGCAGGTCGTCGATGTCCATTTCGCTCCTCCTACTTCACCCGGACAAGGAATCCGGCGTCCTTCATGGCGGCGATGATGTCGCCGACCTTCTCCTCGCAGACCTTGTAGCTCTTGGCCTCCGACATGACGCGGAGCACGGGCTCGGTCCCGCTCTTCCGGAGGAGGACCCGTCCGTCGTCGCCGAGTTCCCTCCCGGCCTTCTCGACCGCGGCCTGGACCCGGGAGTCCGCGAGCGTCGCGTCCTTGTCCGTGACGACCACGTTCTTGAGGACCTGCGGATACATGGTGACGGGCGCCGCGAGCTCGGAGAGCCGGGTTTTCTTTTTCAGAACGCACTCCATGACCTTGATAGCGGTGATCATGCCGTCGCCGGTCGTCGCGTTCCTCCGGAAAATGATGTGGCCGGACTGCTCTCCGCCGAGAAGGTGGTCGTTTTCCACCATCCGCTCATACACAAAACGGTCTCCGACCGCCGTCTTCTCATACCCGATGCCGACCGCGTCGAGCGCCTTGTACAGGCCGAAATTGGACATGACGGTGGTGACGAGCCTCGTATCGCCGAGTACGCCGGCGTCGCGCAGGAAGCAGGCGCAGACATACATGATCTTGTCGCCGTTCACGACCTCGCCGTTCTCGTCGACGGCGATGCAGCGGTCGGCGTCGCCGTCGAAGGCGAAGCCGATGTCGAGTCCCTTCTCGCGGACAAGACGGCACAAACTCTCGATATGGGTGGAGCCGCAATCCTTGTTGATGTTCATCCCGTCAGGCGTGTTATGGACGGCGTACGTGTCGGCGCCGAGCGCGTCGAAGACGTTCTTGGCGATCTGCCACGTGCTTCCGTTCGCGCAGTCGAGCCCGACCTTGACGCCGCGGAACGAGACGGTGGAGAGCGAGATGAGGTAGCCGATATACCGGTTCCGGCCCGCGACGTAGTCGATAATCGAGCCGATGTCCCCGCCGGTGGCGAACGGAACGGTGGTCTCGCCGTCGAGGAACGCCTCGATCTTGTCGATGACGGCGTCCTCCATCTTCTCGCCGTTTCCGTTCAACAGCTTGATGCCGTTATCCTGATACGCGTTGTGGCTGGCGGAGATCATCACGCCGCAGTCGAAGTCTTCCGAGCGGACGACATAGGCGACGCTGGGCGTCGTGGTGACGTGCATGATGTACGCGTCGGCCCCGACGGCGGTGAGGCCGGCGTTGAGCGCGGCCTCGAACATGTAGCTGGAGCGGCGGGTGTCCTTCCCGACGACGATTTTCGCCCGGTGGTCCCGCCCGTAATACCTGCCGAGGAACATGCCGATGCGGAAGGCGTGCTCGGCTGTCAAATCCACATTGGCTTCCCCGCGGAAACCATCGGTCCCGAAATACTTAGCCATACGGTAGACACCTCATTCAGCCGAAGTCCTTCCACACAGAAACACGGAACGACACGGAGAACCGAGGCGAGGACTTCGCGGGCCCCGGAAAACCGACGGCACGACAGAACCGGCGTGCCGCAGCCGGGCGCGGCTAGTAGCTCACCGAGGAAATCGCCTTGGTGAGGAATACGAGACCGACAGAGAGGATGGAGATGAGTCCTGTGCCGACGAAGAAACCGGAGGAGACGACCGGAATCATCTTGCGCCATTCGCGTCCGTACTTGCGCTCGAAGTAGTAGCGGCCGATCATGGCACCGATGAAGTTCGGAATGACCGAGTGCGGGATCGTCTGGCCGAGGCCGCGGACGACACCGAAGAAGAGCATCGTCGGGGCGCCGAACCAGCCGAGAAGCGCCATCGTCACCGAGGCCGAGCCGAAGCCCGCGAGGAAGCGGCCCCAGCCCAGGGCCTCCTTGAACTGCGAATACTCGCCGAGCGTCGAGGAGTAGAGCAGGCAGGCGTTCTTCGCGCTGAGTTCCCACATCTCCATCGTATAGGGGTAGATGGTCGAGGGAATCTTCGCGAGGCTCCAGATGAAGTCGGAGAAGCCGATGGTCGCGAGGATGATGATCGGGACGAGGAGGACCTGGGCCTTCCAGATGGAGGTGAACTTGCAGCCGAGGAGCTCGGCCTCCTTGTAGCTCACCACCTGCCTGCCGTAGTTGCCCATCGGGATCGGAAGGAACCAGATGGCGATGCCCTGATAGCCGGAGAGGATGAACGAGAGCTCCCGGATGAACGGAATCTCGATGACCTGGCCGGCGAGGCCCTCGAGACGCGCCGTCACATACGAGATGAGCGGCGTATAGAGGTAGGCGAAGAACAGGAGGACGCACATCACCCGCCAGTCCCAGTGGATGAGGAATCCGCAGACGACGATGTAGGTGAGCGAGGTCACGATGTAGCTCACGGCCACCATCGGAAGCGGCACATGGCCGCGCTTCTTCGAAAGCTCCTCGACTTCGGCGCGCTGCGCGTCGAGCTCGGCGGCGAACTTCTTGTTCCTCTTCGCGCGGAACATCGTGGAGAGCGCGACCCAGATGCCGAAAATGGCGATGGCGAGCGAGATGCCGATCTGGAAGGAGAAATAGAAGTCGATGTTGTTGGAGAAGATGGTCTGGACGGTCGTCTGGCCCGGCTCCCACGTGCGCATCGCGCCCATGCGGAAGAGGATGGGGTTGAGGACGAAGGTGATGATGAGGCCGATGAAGGATCCGACCATCGAGAAGAACGGAAGGACCATGCCGACGATGAAGTTTCCAAGGTCGAAGCAGAGGCCCGTCGCCGTCGCGGGAAGGAATTTCTCGGTGTAGGTCGTGAAGTCCGAGAACGGGATTTTGAAGACCATCAGCGTCTGCCCGAAGATGGCGCCGGTGAGGGTCGGAAGGGCCATGTAGACGAGGCCGAAGACCATGCCGATGCCCGCGCCGATGCAGAACATGCGCCAGCGGACGTTCGTGCCGGACTGCTTCGCGGAGCCCTCGACCTGGTCGGCGACGGCGAGGATGCCCTGCGCGCCGACCGGGGCCATCGGGAACGGCAGGCGCTCGATGTCGGAGGTGAGCCGGAAGAGGCCGTAGCCGAGAACCGCGTTGTCGATACGGCTGAAAAACTCGCGGAAGATCATAAGTCCGAGGAACGGCAGCCACGCGCGGGAGAGGAACGTGCGCGGGAGGTAGCCGACGTTCTTCGGGACAATCCACGTCGGGACATCCTGCGTGATGCCCGTCGCGGTCGCGGCGTCGGACTGGAACAGGAACTGCGTGAAGAGCGGCGTGCCGTAGACCGACCGGCCCATCACCATGCCCGACATGTAGAAGAGGATGAAGAGCTGGGCCCGCGTGAGTTTCGCGTTGGCGCGCTTGGCGACCTCGACGAAAAGCAGCACCGTCACCCACTGCGCCGCGCCGCCGATGCCCGCGCCGGCGACGAGCTCCATGTAGAGCGCGCCGGGGACCATGATGAGCGCCACGAAGAGCGTTCCGAAGAGGGCCGTGAGGTTGAAGCCCTCGTCGAAGGTGCCCGGCACGGTGAGCAGCCTGCGGAAGTCCTCGAGCTCGGGATCGACGTCCTTCCTGCGGCGGCGGAGAAGATGAAGAAGGTTCATGGGGAAAGTCTGTTTAGTGTCTGCCAAAGTCTGTGGGAGTCCGGGAATCCGGACGGAGAGTCCGCGCGCGGCGCTTCCTAGCGCGGGGAGCCCTCCGCTTCCTGCTCTTTGAGCGAGTTCAGGGTCTCGCGACGGTAGTGCTCGATGGCCTCGATGGGAAGGGAGCGCCAGAGGAGGAACTGCTGCCGGAGCTCGTCGGCGAAGGCCCGGTTGGAGCGCACCCAGGAGGCGGGCGTGCCGCCGATGCGCTCGAGCTCGACAACGACCTCGTCGATGCCCTTGATCTCGAACTCGGAGGAGTACATGCGGAACTTCTGGAAGATGCCGAGGTCGAACGGCGCGAGCGAGATGTCCGCCTCGATGCCGTAGGCGTCGCGCCCGTGCTTCGCGCCGGGGAGACGGAAGAGCTTCACGTTGCGCGCGGCGAACGCGCCGAGCGTGGCGTCGCTATGGTTGTTGAAGTGCTCGCGGATGAACGAGAGGATGCCCGTGAAGTCGAGCTCCGAGACCGTGAACGGGAAGACGAAGTCCATCCGGTTCCCCTTCGGGGCGGGCATCTTCCACTTACGGGCGACGCCCGGGTTGGCGCTCTTTCCGGCCTTGATGGCGGGGTAGATGGTCGAGAGCATCACGACGGCCATGACGATGAGGATCGTGCAGACGGACGTGAGCGACGAGAAGTTCATCTCGGGCGGCGTGATGAGCCCGAGGTTTCCGAGCCATTTGAGGAGCTTCGCCACCAGCTGCGAGAGCAGGTAGCCGCCCATGCCGCCGATGACGGAGTACACCGCGGACTCGGCGAAGAAGAGCGCGCCCACGTCGGGCGGCGCGAGGCCGAGCGCCGAATAGGTGAAGATCTCCTTCTCGCGGTCGACGATCGAGCCCATGAGCGAGGAGAAGATGATGAGGCCGCCCAGGAGAAGCGGAACGACGACGTCGCGGAAGCCGGACCCGGCGACCGCCTTCGTGAAGAACAGGCGGCGGGCGCCCTCGGAGCTCTTCACATGGACCGCGCCGTGGAAAATCGGCGCGAGCTCGCGTCCGCGCGCCTCGATGTCGACGCCCTCGCTCCGGGGATAGAGGAAGAGCATGTTCGCGTCGTTGGCGTGCGGGAACAGCCGCTCGAGGTCCGCGATGCGCGCGACGGCGACCTTGTCGGACGAGAACCATTCGAAGGAGCCGGTGTCCATGTCCTCGAACTGCGCGGCGGACATGCCGTCGGTCGCGCTGCGGCCCGTGTTCTTGACCGTCGCGGAGAAGTCCGGAGGCATGATTTTGAAGTCGTCGACGGTGCTCATGTTCTGAAGCGCCGCGCCGTCGGTTTTCCCGACATAGCGGAAACGCGAGCCGTTGAGGAACAGGATGTCGCCCTCCTCCGCGCCGAGCGCGTCGACCGCGATGCCCGGGAGATAGATCGGCGCCGCGTCCCGGCCGGCCGGATCGTCGCCCGCGAGCCCCGGGGCGATTTTTCCGAGATCCTCGTTGCACTCGAACTCGGCGGGGTCGAGTCCCATGATGCAGCCGGCCTCGACGGTCTTGCCCGTGCGGGGGAGATAGAACACGCGCTCCGGGGAGAGCGGCGTCGCGCCGTTCTCCGTGCCGCGGGTCGGGTTGCGGAAGACGCCGCCCCGGCGGAACACGCGGAACTCGTCGCCGAAAAGCGTCTCGACGGAGTTGATGAGATTCTTGTCGATGTCGAGGAAGGAAAAGCGGTGGAGCTCGATGCGGTCCGGACCCTCGCCCTTGCCGAGGTAGGTCGTCACGACATCCTGCCGCGAGGTAAACGAGGCGAAGACGAGGATGGTGAAGGTGAGGAGGATGACCGTCGCGCTCGTGAGGAAGGTCTTGAGCGGGCGGTTGCGCATGCCGGAGATGCCGATGAGGATGGCCGCCATCGACGTGGAGCTGTCGCTCTCGACGCCGTGGACGGTCGAGGAGAGGCCCTGCATCGCGCGGATCTCCTGCTTGATTTTGCCCATCACGATGGAGACCGTGATGACGGAGAGGAGGATGATGACGAACGCGAGGAAGATGACGATCGGAGCCGAGGCGAGCGAGAACGCCGGGTGCGTGACGAAGAGGATGCCGAAGGTCGCGATGAAGAACCCGACGAACCCGAGCACCTGCTTATAGATGTTGGGGAAGCCGAAGACGAGCCGCTCCATCGCGAACGCGAACGGGATGTTGAGGAGGAGCAGGACGACGACGGCCTGCACGAGATCCTCGGTGACGCCGCGGAGCGGGGCGTAGACGCGGTTGGAGATGTTGGAGGCGAAAATCTCGTGGGCGCGCGCCTCGAGCCAGTGTTTTCCGGCGATGGCGGCCTCGGCGGCGTCGAGGTGCTCCTTGGCGTCGGCGTGGAGCTTCTCGAGGTCGTCGCTCACGATATTGCGCTTGCGGAGGACTTTGAGACGGCCGTCGTTGAGATGGTAGAGGTCCCAGGCGCCCTGATGGATGCCGTTCATCGAGAGCAGCGACTCCGCGTCGAGGGGCAGGCCCTCGCCCATCGTGTTCTCCGCGGAGGCTCCGAGGATGAGCTCGCCGTTGGGGCCGATGCGCTTGTAGCGCTCGGAGCGGTTCGCGTAGGCGGTCGGGAAGCCGAGCCCGAGGCGCGGGCTGGAGTAGTGCGTGAACTCGGCGTCCTGGCGCGCGATCATCGTCTTGGCGTGGTACATCTCGCCGCCGAGCGGGTCGGCCGCGTAGCCGTAGTTGAACGCGAGGCCGCCGTACGCGTAGAACAGGCCGATCGGGGCGTTCTGGATGCCCGAGGCGTTCTTCTCGAGCGCCACGCGGTCGATCGCGCCGTTGGTGTCGAACCCGAAGGCCCAGACGCGGCTGCGCCACCCCTGCTGGGCGGAGATGGTCCGGTTGACGGAAGGCATGAAGAGCGAGTTGTTCGCCTCGATCCGCGCCCACGGCTCCTGCGAGGCGCCCACGACGGGGTCCGCGTGGGAGATGCCGGAGAAGACGGCGACCGCGTTCTCGGCGTCGCCCTCGGTGTCGGCGGACTCGGGAACGAAGTTCTTGAAGGTGACGCCCGTGATGTCGCGGCTGTTCTTCGAGCGGAGATAGGCGAGGCGCGTCTCCATGCGCTCGGCGGTATAGATGCGGCGCATCGAGAGGCGGAGGTCGTCGCCCAACGCGTCGCAGAGCAGGAGCATCTGCGGGGCGAGGCCGGAGAGGTCGCAGGGCCTCTCGTACGGCATCGCGTCGGCCGCGAGGTCGTCGCCGACGGTCATCATCTGGAATCCGGTGATGCCGAGACAGGTCGTGATGGCGGTCGGAACGACGCGCTGGACCGGCACGCAGAGCGAGAACGGCTTGTAGAACGGCGTCAGGGCCGGATGGAAGATCGGGGCGGCGAACGTCTTCCCGGCGGTCGCCTCGTCGTAGATTTTCCCGATGGCGGAGAGCGCCGGCTGGTAGGCGCCGGTGTCGATCGAGCCGCTGCGGAAGAGGCCGTAGGCGTTGATGACGGAGAGAAGCCAGGGCTTGTCCGCCGAGGCGAAGTCAAAATCGAAATGGGCGACAAGGGAGCGGTTTTTGAAGACCTCGCAGATCTCCATGCCGGTCGTCTGGTGGCGGATGGTCGACTCGAGCTCCTCCAGGCGGAGCGTGTAGCGGGAGACGATGCGCTCCTGGGCCTCCCGGAAGACGGCGAGGGAGTTCGCGTTCGAGAGGTCGAGGCGGCGGCGCGCGACCTGGTTCTGGAGCTCGTTGATCGCGGCCTTGCGGACCTTGTAGGCGTCCAGTTCCTTCTGAAGCTCGGCAAGGCGCGCGTCGATCTCGGCGACCCGCGCGCCGGCGGCTCCGCGCTCCTTCTCGGACGTCAGCTCGGCGATCTCGGTGTGGATGACGCCCATCGGCTCGCGGAGACGGGCGGCCATCGAGGTGAGGAGCTTCTTGAAGGACTGCGCGACCGTGCGGCAGTCGACGTTGGAGGAGTCGATGACCGTGTCGCTTCCGGCGATCTCGCGGAGGTTCTCGATGTCGGCCTTCTCGGCGAGAAGGCGCTCCTGGCGGACGTCCATGCCGTCGGTGTAGGTCGAGGTGTCCGACATGAAAATCGGATAATAGAACTGGCGGGCGCCCTCGACGGCCGCGTAGGACGAGCCGAAGAACACGCCGACAATGGTCCGGTTGTGCTCTTTTCCGGCCATCCCGCAGAGGACGTCGGCGAGCAGCGCGGCGTTGGCGGCGCGGCGGTTGTCGGGCGTCCGGTCGGGCGTGAAGCCGTAGGTGTCGAGCGCGGCGGAGAAGATCACGACCTCCTCCGTGTCGAGATTGCCGGTCCAGCCCGCCTTGCCTGGCAGGACGACCCAGAGGTTCTGCCCGACGGTGTCGCGGAGGCCCGAACGGGCGTCGAGCGAGATTTCCCGCGTGCCGTCGGCGGCGAGAAGGCCCGCCGCCTCGGCGACGGAGGCGTCCATATAGAGGCAGGGTACGAGCGCGGACGAGCGCGCGAGGAGGCCGACGGCGTGCCACTGGTCGAGCGTCTCGTCGCCGACGAGCACGAGCGCCTTCATGCCGTGCATGAACGGCTCGCGGAGCGAGACATCGGTCCGGCGGGCGTCGAGCACGCCGATGTTGCCGCGGAGCTCGAGCCCCTCGAGATCCTCGAGGACGCCGCCGCCGATAAAGACGGCCTTGCCGGAGATCGGCCCGGGAAGCGCCCACGGCGCGACGCCGTTGTCGACCATGTAGACGGGCTCGACCGCTTTCCCGTCATAGGCGACGGAGCAGCGCTCGGTCGTCTGGACGAGCGAGCCGTAGGTCTGGACCTTCGGATCGAGGCCGGCCGCCGCGAGCTCGTTGGAGAGGACGGAGAAGCACTGGTTGACGGCGTCCGACCCGACCAGGCGGTTCGGATGCGAGACAAACTCGCCGTAGAGGCGCTGATAGCGCGAGGGCGCCGCGTCCTGGGCCAGGCCCGCGAGCGACGCCGTGAGAACGGCCATCGTAATCAAAAATCGTGTCTTTTTCATGCTTTCAGCCATTTTGGAAACGCTCTCGTTCGTCCGCGGGCGGCGGGGCCCGGACGGACGTGCTAGCCGCCCACCTCCTCGTCGAGGCTTCCGAGCGAGGATTTCTCGATGGTGACGTTCGCGGTGACGGCGATGCGGTCGATCCGCCCGTCGGCGATCCACACCATGCGGTCGCTCACGGAGAGCATGTTCGGGTCATGGGTGGCGCAGATGATGGTGACGCCGTCGCGCTTGTTGAGCTCGTGCAGGAGGAGATGGATTTCCTTGCCGGTCTTGAGGTCGAGGTTGCCCGTCGGCTCGTCGCAGAGGAGGAGCGAGGGGTTGTTGGCGAGCGAGCGGGCGATGGCGACGCGCTGCATCTGGCCTCCGGACATCTCTTTCGGGCGGTGGTTCCAGCGCTGGCCGAGACCGACCTTCTCGAGCAGGGCCATGCCGCGGGCGCGGGCCTCGTCGGGGTGGACTCCGGCGAAGACCATCGGAAGCGTGACGTTCTCGAGGGCGGTCATCACCGTATTGAGGTTGAACTGCTGGAAGACGTAGCCGATCTTGCGGCAGCGGAGGAACGCGAGCTCCTCCGCGTTGAGCTGCGCCATGTCGACGCCGTCGATGAAGACGCGCCCGGAGGTCGGGGAATCGAGGCCGCCGACCATGTTGAAGAACGTCGTCTTGCCCGAGCCGGACGGTCCCATGATGCAGATGTACTCGCCGCGGTAGATGTTGAGGTTGATGCCCTGGAGCGCGTGGACCTCCTCGTCTCCGCGCATGAAGGTACGGCGGATGTGATGGACGCTCACGAGGACTTCCCTCGTCTTCGCGTATTCTTCTTCGTTGAACGTATTGCTCATGGGAGGTCGGAAAGGGATGAACGGTCGGAGAGATCGAAAAAGGCCAAGGAGTCGGAAGCGGCGTCTACTCGACGCGCATCGCCTCCATCGGAGCCATCCGCGAGGCGGACCACGAGGGCTGGACCGAGGCGAGGACGGCGAGAAGGATTCCGACGAGGACCGAGAAGGCCCCGCAGACCAACAGGGAGAGTCCGGGCCAGTAGGTGAAGATGAATCCGCCGTACATCATCACGCTGCGGAGAAACGCGATGACGAACCCGATGAGAACGCCGAGAACGCCGCCGGAGAGCCCCTGCAGGCCGGCCTCCATCATGAACTGGAGAAGGATGTAGCGGTCGGTCGCGCCGAGGCACTTCATCGTGGCGATCTCGCGGAAACGCTCCGTGATGGACATCAGCATGGCGTTGGCGATGCCGACCATGCAGACGAGAAACGAGATGCAGAGAAGGAATATCTGGCGGCCGGTGAGCCCGAGAAACGCGCCCTCCCCTCCGTGCGACCCGGCGAGCTGCGTCTCCATCTCGGAAAGGCGGCGCTCGGCGCGGAGCGTCGCGGTGACGTCGCGGAGCGTCTCGTCGCTGTACGAGGCGTCGCGCTCCTGGATGAGCTTCATCGCCTTCGGCTCGTCGAGACGGAGCATCTTCTCGTCGGACGACGTGCGCTTCCGCTCGCGGTAGGCCTGCGTCCAGGCCGTCCGGAGGTCGGCGGTGTTGAGGATGGCGAGGAGGCGGTTCCGGATGTCGGTGCGGGCGAACTGCTCGCGCATGACGTCCAGCGTCTCGGGCGGGAAGTGGAATCCCATCGCGGCCGTCTCGGAGCGCCAGGTCTCCAGCTCCGCGGCGTCGGCCAGGGCGACCCAAAGCGCCTCGGTCGCATACTTGTCCTGCGCCCAATGCCTGTCGCGGAGCGCCGCGGCCTCGTCGATTTTCGCGTTCCAGGCGGCGGAAAACGCCTCCAACTCGGCCTTGTACGCGGGGAAGGCGTCGAGAAACGCCTCCAGCGCCGGAAGCTTGCCCGGGATGCGGAGGTCGATCATCGGGGCGATGCCCTCGCGGAACGTGTCGCGGTTCGCGAGAATGTATTCGAACGCCTCGCGGCCCAGACGCTTCTGGACGAGCGCGAGCCGCTTGCCCGTCGGCATCGTCTCGAAGAAATCGGTATAGACACGCTCCCGGTCGGCGCCCTCGGCGAGCGCCTGGACCCGCGCGCGGTCCCACCCCGTCACCGCGGCGGCCTCGTCGAGCACGTACGCGAGAGCGGGCACGCGGGAAGCCCGGCTGAGGCGGCGGACGAGCACGATCGTCGTGGGCTTCACATAGAGGCGCGTCATCTGCTGCGAGCCGAGACGCCCTTGCTCGAGCTCCGTCTGGACGCCTCCCCCGACGGCGCGGATCAGCATGCTGTCCGTGAGAAGAAACATGAAGAAGGCGACCGCGAGGACCACCACGGCGAGCGTGAGGACCGAGCGGAGCATCCGGTGCTTGACACCGCGGATGCAGAGATGGAAGGTCTCGGCGGCGGTGAGATTCCGCTGCTTCTTGACGTCGATGACGCGCGCTTCTCGGCTCATACGTTGAACTTTCTGCGAAAAAGGGAAAACGGGCTGGGATGCGAAAATGCGCCGAAAACGCCCCCCAAGGGGGGAGGGACGCCTATGGCACAAAAACAAGGGAACTCTATCAAATTTCGCGCACGTGCGCTAGCGAATAAAATAAACACACATGTGGATACTGAATGTCGCATCTAAAACTTAACGTTTTTCCGCCAATGCGTTCTCCAGAAAGCACTTTTTCGGCCGCATTCGGCCCTCCACCGCCCGCTAGCTGGGCTGGATTCCGATGCCGGCCGGCGACGCCGTGCCGAAGAGCGCCATGTAGGCGATGTTGTAGACGATATGGATGCCGACCGCGAGAATCTCGCCCGCGATCAGGCCGAGGAACAGCGGCTTCATCCTCCGGTACGCCCCGCCTCCGCCGATCCGGATGATGAGCGACTTCACGAACCATCCGATCAGGAACGACCCCCACGACTGCAGCGCCGGGTACGTCCCCCAGACCATGAACATCACCGGATGGATCGGGAACCGGGAGAACTTGAAGCGGAGCGACGCGCAGACGAGAACCGCCGCGAGCCCCGCGAGGAAGAACCGGAGGTCGGCCTCGCTCGTCTGCACCAGGCCGAGCTTCGCGAAAAAGGTCCCCGCCGCCGACGCGGGCCCATACTCCCCCATGATCTTCATCTCCCCGAGGTACCGGGTGCTGTCGCCGAACGCCCCGACGACCGGCCAGTAGCTCGCCCAGCCCTCCGTCATCCCGCTCAAGTTGTACTGCGTATAGGAGTTGCTGAGGAAGCCCACCACGAGCGCGAGCGCCACCGCCGCGACAATGATCCAGAAAAGCCGCCTCAGGCGGAGCCCGTTGTCGTCGCCGAGCTTGACGCCCGTCGCCACATACGGCATCAGGCACTCGCGGGGATCCTGCGTGAGCGAGACCTGCGTCCAGTTCATGAGGACGAGCGAGCGCGGCCCGATGGCGGCCGGTCCGAACAGCTGGGTCAGCAGCGTGGAGGGCGTCCACGTCGCCTGAAGGAACGGGATGCCGGTCTCGCAGATGATGCGCGTGAAGACGAAGAACAGAATCAGGGAGAGCAGCGAGAAGAAAAACGCCACGGAGAACTCCATGCCCATCAGGCAGAGCACCGCGAGCAGTCCGGCATACGCGAGAAGGAGCACCCGGGCGGCGACGACGGCGCTCCCGTCGTCCCCCCCGACATTCGCCTTCCGGAAGCCGAGGGCTTTCGCGAACACCGCCCTGAAATAGGTCCGCCCCGTGTAGAGCAGGATGATCGTGTACCCGACGTACGAGCCGCCGCGCTGCGAGCCGAACATCGTCTCCGAGGTTTGTGTTCCGGTCGTCAAATAATAGAGGACGCCCACGGCGATGATCAGGAATCCGGACAGCCCCATCGTCAGGCTGATCTCCGTGCTCACGAAATAGGCCGCTCCGACGATGACGAACAGCAGCGACTGTCCCTGCAGGCCCCAGAACGAGACGCTGTTCGTGAGAATCGGAAACTTCCGATCGACCGGGAGAAACCAATACTGAAGGGAGGGGAAAATCTCCGTCATCGACGGAAAGTCCGAAGGGTACTTCACGCCGAGGAACTGAAGCAGGTAGAGCAGGAAGACCGGCACGGCCCCCCACCAGAACAGGCGGTTGCGGAAGAGGTCGGGAACGCCGGGACGGCCGTCCGCGCGGTAGCAGAGGCTCCCGGTCACCTGCGCGAGCGGATACCCGAGCTGCTCGTGATGGGCCCACTGCCGGTGGACGACGAACTGGAGCGCGACGCAGCAGAGCGCCATGAGGAAGACGAGCGGCCCCCAGTAGGCCAGCGCGGGAAGCCATCCCTTCAACGGCAGATTCCAGAGCGGCGTCCAGTTGTTGCCTTGGGAAAGCCCAGTGAAAAATCCCCGGTACACCTCCTCGTCCATGACCAGCGTACCGTTGTCCCAATAGGGCAATGGCCGCGGGAACAGACCCGGCTTCAGCAGGTCGAGCACCCCGTGCAGCGCCCAGTCCGGATTGCCCGGAAGGTAGTACCACGGCAGCACGATGATCCGATGAAAGTAGCGGCCGAGGCCGGACACGGGCGGGAAGCAGGCCACCAAGGTCGCGCAGGTGACGACGGCGAGCTCTTTCGGACAGAGCGCGAGCCGCCTCCAAAGCCGTCCGGCCAGCCCGTTCCAGACGAGCCCGAGAAAGATGACGTACGTCAGCGCGGCGCCCGGAAGATGGTTTCCGATGGCCATCGGTCCGGCGGTCTTGATCATGTCGTGATAGACGCTCGCTCCGGACATCAGAAAGA
Source organism: Kiritimatiellia bacterium (assembly GCA_045643325.1). Lineage (GTDB taxonomy): Bacteria > Verrucomicrobiota > Kiritimatiellia > RFP12 > JAZUKQ01 > JAZUKQ01. The sequence goes on from JAZUKQ010000027.1 coordinate 15,600, forward strand.
CGCCCAGAAGTCCGAACAGGACCGAGCGGAGGGTGAGACCCTTTCCTGTCGACGCAACATTGCCTGAAGAATCCATGGATAACCCCGAAAAAAGGAGACATGCACGGCACGGGGACGACAGTCGCGGGAAACCGTCGTCTCCAAGGGGAACCCCGCTACCCTATCAAAAAACAGGCGTCTCAGCAATCCGCCACTTCGAGCGCGCGCGTGTGGAAATGGAATTCAAACGCGAAATCCATTGAGTTTCCGAGGAACTCAACGGAAAACACGGTTGAATCTGTATGATGCCCGCGCACGCGCCGCAACGGCGGAAGCGGCTCAGAGCCACACGCGGACGCCGGCGTCGTCTCGGCGCCACCGCTTGCCGCAGGAGGCGTAGTCGCAGAGCGCGCGCTCCGCCCCGGAGTCGTCCCGGACCGTCTCCGTGAGCATCCAGGCGTCGGCCGGTCCGTCCGCGCATTCGGCGAGGACGATCGGGCCCCGCCGGTACGCGCAGCGTCCGTTGAGGCGGAGCGTCTCGACCCGCATCGGAAGCCGCAGGACGATCTCCGAGCCGGCGCGCCACTCGCGCTCGACCCTGTGGAAGCCCGGACGGACCGCGACGGTCTCCCCGTCGGCGACGAGTTCCGCGCCCTCCGCGAACGAGGGCACGCGGACGGCCACGGCGAAACGCTCCGGCGCGGCGGGGGAGACCTTGACGCGGACCTCTCCGCCGAGAGGATATCCGCCCGAGATCTCGATCTCCACGTCGCGGCCCGCGGGCGTCTTCGTCCGGACCGTCCCGTCGAAGAGTCCCGACAGCGCGAAGCCGTCGTCCCGGCGCGTCACGGCGAGCCGCGGGACCAGCGCGAAGCCGGCCGCCGCGATGCACACGCAGCATCCGTAGTAGTAGCCGTCGGGATAGACCTTGAAGCCGCCGACGCCCCGGCCCCTGCGGCCGCCCGAGACCGGGCTGTAGCTGTCGATGGGGAGATTCTTCATCCAGACGCGGAGCTCCATGCTCCAGATCAGCTCGTTCGACTCGTTGGTCGCGCCGTAGAGGGCGTTGAACGCGGCGGTCTCGACACAGTCCGCCCACCGCGCGTCGCCGGTCAGCGTGTACAGCCGCGCGCAGAAGCGCATCCAGGTGACGGTGACGCACGTCTCCTGCATGATGCCGTTCCCGGCGTCGGTCTGGCGGACCGCGGCGTTGTCGAAAATCTCCAACGTGCAGCCGGCGCAGCCGATGACCGTGATCTCGTGCCGCGCGACCGCGTCCGCGAACGCCAGCACGGCGTCGAGCGCGCGCCGCTCGCCGGTCGCCTCGTAGAACGCGAGGACGCCCTCGAAGTACGACATCGTCTCGTAGGCCTTGTATTCGGGATACTCGGACGGCTTGCGGCGGCCGTCGAGCGCGAGGTCGATGAGATTCTTCTCCGAGCAGCCCCCGCAGTCCACCAGATACCGGGCGAAGTCCAGATAGCGCGTCTCGCCGGTCATGGTGTAGAGGCGGACGAACGGCTCGAGGATCGAGCAGGAGTTCACGCCCTTCCAGTTCTGGCTCGTCTCGAAGACCGAGCGCTTCTCCGGACCGGGTCCGACCTTGGCGAGGATGCAGTCGGCATGGCGGCACATGGCCGAGAGGATCCGGCCGCGGAGCGCCGCGTCGGGGCAGATGTCGTAAAAGTGCTGAAGCCCGGTGAGGACGTATTTCCGGCTCCACATGTCCCAGCCCATGAGCTCCGTCTCCCGGGAATACGACGAGAGGCGGCCGTCCTCCTCCTGCGCCGCGAGAAGTCCCTCGACGGCCTCCGTCAGGACGGCGAGTAGCTCCGGATCGTCCAGATACGCCTGCGCGATGCACGCGCCGCGCATCATCTTTCCCCAATACTCGCCGCGCCACCCGGCGTCGTCCGAGTCGGGATGCTCGACGTACGCCTCGACAAAATGCGTCCAGGCGTTTCTGTCTTTCAGCTGGCGCTCCGCGAGCCAGCGGAGCTTGCGCTCGGGCAGTCCGCGGTACGAGGCCTCGCCGGGGGCGAGGAAATGCAGGGTGGACGGAATCCGGGGGGCAAGGGGCGTCATAGTGTCTCTCCTGTGGGGGTAGGAACGGGGATGGAAGCGTTTTTCCGCCGGGCGCGGTACGCGGGAAGATCGATGCGGAGCATGCCGACGAGAATCGAGACGATGTTGAGCGACTCGGAAACGACGCCGGAGACAGATCCGCTGAACAGGTTGTAGGCAAGCCAGCAGGGATTGTTGGCGAGCGTGAGAAGGCGCACGCGGAACGGGTCCGGCATGGCGAGCGCGAACGTCGTCAGCGTATACCCCGCGAAGGGAAGGAGGACCTTGGGGCCGTCGTTTCCCCAGGACGCGGCGCAGCAGACGGCGGTGACGGCGACGAAGACGGCGATCCACCACGGATTGCGCGACCACGCGGCCTCCGGCCGGGAACGGTTCGCGAAGACGACGGCGCGCGAGAAGCCGAGAAAATTGAGGAGCGCGCCCGCCATCGCGCCGAGCATCAGAAAATGGATCAGCCAGAAGAGGCTTCCGAAAACCTGAAGGACGACAATCTGCCGCTGGGACCTTCCCTGGAAGCTCCACAGGTTGAAGGCCAGTCCGAGAATGCCGATGCCTTGAATGAGATAGTTCACTGATGAATGACGGGGTTCGCGCGGCCGGAGAAGCCGTCCGGACATCGGGGGCTTCCATCGCGCGCGGCCGCGAAGAAATGGATATGATACCACAAAACGCCCCGCGCGGCGGACACGGAACGACGATACGGCGCGTCCCGAGACGTTTTCCGTTCTCAGGGAACGCGGGGGCGGAGGCTACGGCCCGAAGCCGGTGAAATCGTCGAACCCGAGCGTCCGGAGCGCCTTGAGGTACGCGGCGCTGTCGAGCGCCTTCGGGGACGCGATGTAATGGGAGGCTCCGGACGCGGGAACGGCGACGTCCGCCCGGAGAACCTTCCAGCCGATCGAGAGGACATGGTCCTCCCGCCCGGAGAAGTCGAGCTCGCCGAGGACGAGGTTGCCGTCGGCGGGAAGGACGGAGACGCCCAGGAGGAGCGGCGTCCCGTCTCCGGCGCCCGTGTCGGCGACGCGCCAGGAAATCTCCACCTCGCCGGGAAGGTCGTTGACGCCATGGAGCGCCGCGGCGCCGGTCGCGGGGTCGGGATCGTCGAACGCGAGAAGGACGGGGGCCTGGGCGCGCTTCACGAAGCTGTAGGCGAGCTTGGGGGTGAAATCGTAGTTGACGACGGCGTCGGAGACCTGCGGCCAGCCGTCGAGGAGGTTCCACCAGATGATGCCGGTCCGGCGCGGCTTTCCGACGCGGAAACGCTCGATGAAATACTTGAACGCCTCGGCCTGGGAGCACTGGCTCATCCGGGCGAAGTCGCCGAGCGTCTCCGGCGCGTCGCGGAACATGTGCGCGACCTGGGTCGCCATGAGGCGGATGCGGTAGCCGTGGGGATTCGTCTCGTTGAGCTCGGAGCCCGTCTGGTGCGCGAGCCAGGAGGGCCCGGGGATGTCCAGCCAGGGATGTCCGGCAGGCGTGGAGCCCGGGACGGACGCGGCGGGACGGAAGATGGGCCAGAGCTCGTCCTCCGGAATGAATGTGCGGAGCGTCGCGGGGGCCGGGCAGCCGTGGTAGCCCGTCTCGGAGGCGAAGGAGCAGAGGGCCGTGCGATAGAAGTCCCCCTTGAAATAGTCGCGGGGACCCCAGAGGTGGTCCTCGGGCGTGACCCGCTCCGCCTTCGGGGCCGCGAAGGCCTCCGCGTCGATATACGGAGACGACGGGAGATAGGGCCGCGTGAAATCCTCGTCGCGGACGACGCGGGCCAGCGCGACGCGCGTGAGCTCGTTGGCGCCGGGATCGCGGCCGAGCGTGAACCAGCCGTCCATCCGGCACGCGTCGCACTCGTTGTCGCCCGCCCAGACGCAGAGCGAGGCGTGGTTGCGGAGCTTCCGGACGACCGCGGCCGCCTCGCGCGCGAGCGCCGCCTTCAGAGCATCCGTCTGCGGATAGCAGGCGCAGCCCATGGCGAAGTCCTGCCAGACGAAGATGCCGTTCTCGTCGCAAAAATCGAAGAACGCGTGGTCCTCGTAGACGTTGCCGCCCCAGCAGCGGACGGCGTTGCAGCCGATGTCGCGCAGCATCTCCAGGGCGCGGGGGAGACGCTCCGCGTCGCGGCCGTGGTAGGCGTCGAGCGGCACCCAGTTCGTGCCCATGAGGAAGACGGGCTTGCCGTTCACGAGAAACCGGAACCGGCCCGCGCCGTTTCTCACGAGCGACGTGCGGTCGAGCTCGACGGTGCGGACGCCGGCGCGGAAGGTCCGTTCGGAGACCGGCGCGCCGCGGCGGAGGAGCGTGACGCGGACATCGTAGAGGTTCTGCGGCCCGGCGTTTCGCGGATACCAGAAGCGGGCGCCGGAGAGGTCGAAGGCCATCGTGCCGGAGGTGTGCCAGACGTCCTGCCGGACGCGGAAGGAGGCCTCCCCGCACACGCCCTCGACCTCGATCTCGTAGCCGCGCGCGAGCTCGTTGTCGGGCGTCTCGAAGGCGAAGTAGAGGCAGAGCCGCGCCGTCGCCTCCTCCACCCGCACGTCGCGGGTATAGAGGAACGCCTCCCGCAGGCACGGGACTGGCTCGCGCTCCACGAGGCGGACGCCGCGCCAGAGGCCGCCGGAGACGGACCGGCAGAGGATGTCCCACCCGAAGGACGAGGGCGCCTTGCGGACCGCGAGCGAGGCGTAGTTGTACTTGTTCGTGACGGCCGCGGGCGGGATTCGCAGGTCCTCGCGCTGCGCCTCGACCATCGTCGGACGGATGTGGACGAGCAACTCGTTGCCCGCCGGCTTCAGCGCCGCGGGAGGTATCCCGAACTCGTGCTCGACGAGCATGTTGTCGGCGGAGCCGAGGCGCTCGCCGTTCAGAAAGATGTCCGCGAAGGTGTCGATGCCGTCGAAACGGAGCGCGAGTCCGCGCGCCGTGCGGCCGTCCGGGGCCGGCGCGGGCGCGTCGAAGGACGTGACATAGAAAAGATGGCGGTCCTCGAGCTCCCACGTCGCGAGGATGTTCGTGCCGAAGAACGGATCAGGAAGAAGCCCCGCGCGGTGGAGGTCGATCTCGAAGTTTCCGGGGACGGCGGCGGGCACGGTCGCCACGCCGGCCAGCGACCCGTCGGACGGCGGGAGCGCGGAGGCGGCGCGGATTTCCCCCTTCTCACGGACCACGGAGAGCCAGCGCGCGTGCGGGACGACGGTAAGGGACCAGGGACCGGCGAGGTGTGTGTATGTCATCGCGGTGCTACAGAGCGGATTAGACGGCCGAGGGAATGCCTACCACCGGATGACGACGCCGAGCGGCGGGCGCTCCTCGGTGATGAGACGCCGGTAGAACTCCGGGGCCTCGGCGGGCGTCACGACGGCGGAGATGAACGGGGCGAGCGTGAGCTTCTTGGCGTGAAGAAGCGTCAGGAACGCGCCGTAGTCGTCGGTCTCGGTCCACATGTTCGGCCAGGACTCCATCTTCGGACGGGTGCCGGTGTGGCAGCCGACGAGGGAGATTCCCCGGCAATGGACTTTCTTGTAGAAGTCGATGCAGACGTCGCTCACGCGCGTGCAGCCGAGCAGGACGACGGTGCCCATCCAGGCGACGACGTCGAGCGACTGGTCGAGCGCCTTGGCGATGCCGGTCACCTCGATGATCTTCCGGACACCCTTGCCGCCGGTCGCGGCGAGCACCTTCTTGGCGTAGTCCGGGTCGGAGGGGTCGAACGCCTCGGTCGCGCCGAGCCGCAGCGCGAGGGCGCGGCGCTCGGGGTTCATGTCCGAGGCGAGGACCGGATACGCGCCGCTCGCGGCCAGCATCTGGACGGCGAGAAGCCCGAGATTGCCGAGTCCGACGACCATCGCGCTCTCGCCGAGCGCGATCGCGGCCTTGCGGACGGCGAGCATCGGGAACGTCGCGATATGGCAGAAGGCGGCCTCCTTCGGATCGAAGCGGAGGGCCGAGGGAATCTTGAAGAGGCGGTCCGGCGTATAGAGGGCGTGGGAGAAGTGCTGGTGCCAGTGCGGGATGACGCGGTCGCCGGGCGCGAAGCCCTCGACGCCCTCCCCGACCGCCTCGACGACGCCGACGGCGCTGTAGCCCGGCTGGAACGGGAACGCGGCGTAGGAGGTGTTTCCGACAAGGTTCGCGCACTCGGTGCCCGCGCTGACGGCAGAGTACTCGGCGCGGAACAGGACCCGACCGGGAGGCGGGGCGGAATCGAGTTCGACCTCCTCGAGCGCGGCCTGACGAAGCGCGGGGAAATAGATTCGTTTGATTTTCATGCGCCGCATTCTAGTAGAATCCCCCGGAAAGTCAACCCGTGCGCGGAAAGGAACCCGCGGACGGGAAGCGACCGGCCGACGGCCCGGCGCGGTTTCCAAACCGCCGGAAGGAAAAAGAGACGCGGGGCCTTCGGGCTCCGCGTCTCTCTCTTTTACCGGAATATCCGGTGGGACGTCCGCCCCGGCCTAGTCCAGACCGAGGACGTCGCGCATCGAATAGAGGCCCGGGGCGCGGCCGGAAAGCCACGAGGCGGCGAGCAGCGCGCCGTTGGCGAAGGAGTCGCGCGACGAGGCCTTGTGGACGAGCTCGACCCGCTCGCCGTCGTCCGCCAGGATAACGGTATGGTCGCCGACGACATCGCCGCCGCGCAGGGCGTGGATGGCGATCTCCCCCTCGGGGCGCTCGCCGACGATGCCCTCGCGTCCGTAGACGGCGTGGTCCTCCAGCGAGACCTTGCGGCCCTCGGCGAGCGCCTTCGCGAGCGCGAGCGCGGTGCCGGACGGGGCGTCCTTCTTATGGCGGTGGTGCATCTCGACGATCTCGGCGTCGTAGGACGTGCCGAGAATCGCGGCGGCGCGGCGGACCAGATCGAGAAGCACGTTCACGCCGAGCGACATGTTGGCGGCCCAGACAACCGGAATCTCTTTCGCGGCCTCGTGGACAGCCGCCTGCTCCTCGGGCATGAGCCCCGTTGTTCCGAGCACATACGCGGCGCCCGCGGCACGGGCGAGGGCGAGCGTCTTCGGGACCTCGGTATGGAACGTGAAGTCGACGACCACCCGGCCCGCGGAAACGGCGGAGGAAGAATCGTCCGTGACGACGACGCCGAGCGGGGAGATCCCGGCGACCGAGCCCGCGTCGGAGCCGACGGCGGGATGGCCCGCACGCTCGACCGCGGCGGCGAGGGAAAGCCCGGGACGCGCGGCGACGCCGCGCACGAGCGCGCAGCCCATGCGGCCGGCGGCGCCGAGAACAACGACAGGGACAGGAACGGACATGGCGGCTTAGAGAAGACCGAGTTTCGACATCGTGGCCCGGAGCTTCTCGGCGGAACCGGAGGCGAGGGGGCAGAGCGGAAGGCGGTAGACCTCGGGCATCTTCCCGAGATAGGCGAGCGCCGCCTTGACGGGAATGGGATTGGTCTCGACGAACAGGTCGCGGAAGAGCGGATACCAGAACCGGTGGGCGGCGGAGGCCGTCTTGAAGTCTCCGGCAAGAGCCGCGCGGACCATGTCGCCCATCGCCTTCGGTATCACGTTGGAGGCGACGGAGACGACGCCGCTCGCGCCGACGGAAATCATCGGCACGGTCAGCGAGTCGTCGCCCGAGAGGATGGTGATGTCGCAGGCGTCGCGGACCTGGGAGACGCGGTCGACGGAACCGGCGGCCTCCTTGACGGCGACGACGTTCGGATGCTTCGAGAGGCGGGCGACCGTCTCGACCGCGATCTCGCGTCCGGAACGGCCGGGCACGTTGTAGAGGACGACGGGAAGCCCGAGATCGGCGATCGTGGCGAAGTGGCGGTACAACCCCTCCTGCGAGGGCTTGTTGTAGTAGGGCGTCACCTGCAGCGTGGCGTCCGCGCCGGCGGCGAGGGCGTTCTTTGTGAGCCGGATGGCCTCGGCGGTGGAGTTGGCGCCCGTGCCGGCGATGACCTGGACGCGGCCGCGGCAGATCTCGCACGTGGTCTCGATGACCTTCTCGTGCTCCTCGAAGGAAAGAGTCGGGGACTCGCCCGAGGTTCCGACGGGGACGACGCCCTCGACCCCCGCGGCGATCTGCTCCTCGAGCAGGGCCTTCAGAAGACCGTAGTCGACGGCGGAGCCGTCGGCGGTGAACGGGGTGGCGAGGGCGGTGTACGTGCCTTTGAGTGTCATAGCGGGAGAAAGCGGTTATCGGTTGGCGGTTCGGACCGGAGCCGCGACGGACGGTGGACAGGGAAGACGGACGGCCGGGACCGTCCGCCGGCGTCTACTTCTCGAGCACGTGGTCGATGAGCCCGTACTCCATCGCCTCTTTGGCGGAGAGGAAATAGTCGCGGTCCGTGTCGCGGGTGATGACGTCGAGGGGCTTGCCGGTGTGCTTCGAGAGGATGCCGTTGAGCGTCTCCCGGGTGCGGAGGATCTCCTGCGCCTGGATGTTGATGTCGACGGCCTGTCCCTCGGCGCCGCCGTGGGGCTGATGGATCATCACGCGGGCGTTGGGGAGGGCGTAGCGTTTGCCGGGGGCGCCGGCGGCAAGAAGGACGGCGCCCATCGAGGCGGCCTGGCCGAGGCAGTACGTCGCGACATCGCATTTGATGTACTGCATCGTGTCGTAGATCGCGAGCCCGGCCGTGCAGACGCCGCCCGGGGAATTGATGTACATCGCGATGTCCTTCTCGGGATCCTCCGCCTGAAGAAAGAGAAGCTGGGCCGTGATGATGTTCGCGACATCGTCGTCGATGGCGGTGCCGAGCATGATGATGCGGTCCTTGAGCAGGCGCGAGTAGATGTCGTACGAGCGCTCGCCGGCGCCGGTCTGCTCGATGACGTAGGGGACGAGATAGGAGGAAGGGCGCTGCATGACGGGCTAGGCCTCTTTGATATGGCTCTTGACGAACTCGAGAGCCTTCGAGAAACGGATGTCGTCCTCAAGGTCCTCCATGAGCCCCCGGCGGACAAGCGTCTGGGCGACCTTCTCGAAGGTCGACTTCTGCTCGGCCGCGATGCTGTTGATGCGGGCGCGGACCTCGCCCTCGGTGAAGGTGATCTTCTCGGCCTCGGCGATCTTGAGGGCGATGTAGCGGAGAGCGATGCGGCCCTCGGCGACGCGCTTGGCCTCCTCGTAGATCTTTTCCTTGTCCTCGAGCATCTTGTCCTTCTCGACGCCCTGACGGAGACCGTTGGAGACAATCTCCTGGACAATGCGCGACGTCTCGCGCTCGACGGGGCCGGCGGGCGGCGTGAAGGGATTGTCCGCGATGAGCTTCTTGCAAAGAGCCTCGAAGAGACGGCGTTCGTTCTCCTCGGCGGAATAGGACTCGAGACGCTGGCGGATGGAGACCTTGAGCGCGTCGACGCTGTCGGAGCCGAAGTTCTTCGCGAAGGCGTCGTCCACCTCGGGGAGGACGAGGGACTGGGCGGAGAGAATCGTGCCCTTGTAGTGGACGGAACGGCCGCGGAGCGACTCGACATGGCAGTCGTCCTCGTACGCGACGTCCAGCTCGAACGCGTCGCCTTTCTTCAGGCCGACGACGGCGGCGCAGAGATTCTTGACGCGGGAATAGCCGTCGACGCCGACGCGGACCCAGGAGTCCTTGTCGGAGGCGAGGAACGAATTGTCCTTGTCGGCGATCTCAAGCGGACCGCCGTCGATCGATCCCTCGTAGGAGACATGGCAGAAATCGCCCTCGGCGAGCGCATGGTCGTCGGTCGCGTCGGAGATGGTGGCGGCGCGCTGGCGGAACGACTCGAGAGTCTTCGCGCAGTCGTCGTCGGAGACGGCGTGCTTCTCGTAGGCGACCTCGAGGTCCGTGTAGGGCGCGAGATCGAAGGCGGGGACGATGTCGACCGTGTAGTCGGCCTTGAAGCCCTCGGTCTTGGAGACGACGACGTTCTCGATGTTGACGAGCGAGGCGACCTCAATGGCCTTTTCTTTGACGGCGTCGCGGTAGGCCTGGCCGGTAAGGCGCTGGGAGGCCTCCTCGTCGATCTGGTCGGCGAATTTCTTCTCCACGATGGCGGCGGGAGCCTTGCCGGCGCGGAACCCCTTGATCTGGGCCTGGCGCTGGAAGGACTTGGAGACGCGGGCGAATTCGGCGACAACGTCCTCGGCGGGGAGTTCGACATGGAGGAGACGGCGGCAGCCTTCCTGCTCGGTAAGTTCGATGGTCATGGATGACGGTGGGTTAGGATCGGGGTGGTTTGATGCCATGATTCGGGACCGCGGAAGCACAAAAGACCCTTCGCGGTCCCGAAGACAAAGAAGGTGTGTTGAAACTTCTATTTTAACACGGTTCCGGGTTTCTGGAAACCATAGATTTTGAATAACCTGTATCTTGAAATAAATTTTACATTCCGGACAACGGCGCCGGGCGCGAGACTGCGCGGGGTCTTTACCGGAGTTCCCGACTCGTCTAAAATAGGACGCGCGGGAGGAACCGCGCCGCCGGTCCGGTTCATTCCTCGACGAGAAGTCCATCCAATCCCAATCATGATGAAACATCCCGTTCTTTTCGTGCTTGCCTCGGTTGCCGTCCTGCTCCCGTCCTCCGGCGAGGAGACCAAGGAGATTCTTTGGATCAATCATACGCCCGGAGCGGACGCGCGCTGGAACGACGCGGCGAACTGGGAGGGAGGCGCGGTCCCCGACAGAGAGGGAGCCGCCGTCCATATCAAGACCCGTCCCGAGGAGCCCCTCTTCGTCAAAGTCTCCAAGCCCGTGACGGTCGGGAGGCTCACATTCGACGGCGATGCCGGGCTCGAGGGCGGAGTCTACCGGGACGGAGAGGACGCGGTCTTCCGCTTCATGAACAAAGGCGAGCCGGCCGTCCTCCGCCACGCCCGGACCCGCAAGGAAACCTGGACGATCCCCGTCGAGTTCGAACGGGATCTCGTCGTCGAGGCGCCGGAATGGCATCGGATCCACTTCGAGAAGACCGCCACCTTCACCCCCCTCTGTTCCGACGGCACCGCGACCCTGACGCTCGACTACCGGAATCCGACCTATGAATGGGGCATTTTTCCGGAACTCTCCAACGGAGAATTCAACTCGATCGCCGGCTTTGTCGCCGACAGCCTCGACGGGGCCCCTCTCCGAATCGTCAAAAAGGGGGCGGGCATGGCCGGTCTCCTCTGCACCGACAACGACTACTCCGGCGGGACGGAGGTGCGCGAGGGCGCGATGATGGCGATCAATGTCGAGAACCTCGACTCGCCCTTCTACAATCTCGGCCGCGGCCCGGTTGTCGTCCGCGACGGCGCGCGGCTCGGCCTTTTCTCCTCCAAGCCCGGCATCTGGGGCGACGGAGAGGGCCACCGCGTCGCGTTCTACGGCAAATCGACGCTCACCGTCACCGACTGCTATGGCCTTATCTGGAAAGAGGTCGGCGCCAACGACCGGAAATTCCAGCTCGGCGGCCTCGACTTCCCCGAAGGCGGCGAATGGACGGCCAGGATGTCCCGCGGATGCAAGCTTCGCGTGCCGGGCGAAGCGTCCATCGGATCGAACCTTGTCGTCCGCGTCGACCGCGCCGACCGCGAGTTCGACGCCACGGTCCCCGAGCTTGAGCTCGCGGGCCCCGTGAAAGGAGGGAACTACGGTCTGGCCAAAGAGGGCAGCGGCTTTCTTCGTCTGAGCGCCGCCGTGGAGATTACCGGGCCGATCGAGATCCGGGAGGGCGTTCTCGAAATCGCCCCCGGAGCGAACGTGGCGTCGAAACGGCTCCATGCCGTGTCGAAGGACGGAGGACCCGCCGGCCGGCTCCGCATCACGGCGCCCGACGCGCTGGCCCCGGACACAGTCATCGAAGTCGACGCCTCCGCCGTTCTCGAACTCGCGTTCGAGGGCGATCTCCGCAACGCGCGCAAAACCGGTCCAGGCAAGGTCGAGGGGCCCGGACGGCTTCCCTGACCTTTTTCCACGCCGTCCCCTCGACAAGCGGCACTCGGCCGGCGATTTGCCGGCGGCAATTCGTCCAGCCAGCGCGTCGACGGTTCTTGACGCGGATGCCGAGAGTCCTTACAATTCCGCGCCATGCCAATCATCGGTTTGTCCGGACCGGCCGTCGGGGCCGCTTTTCTACTCTTCGTCGGCGCCTTCATCTGGGGCTCGGCCTTTGTCGCGCAACGCCTCGGCGCCGAGACCGTTCCGCCGTTCACCTTTCTCTGCGCCCGGTCCGTCCTCGGATGTCTCGTCCTTCTTCCGTTCCTTCTCCTCCGGAAAAAGACATTCGGCGCCCCCCTCCCCGGATCCTCTTCCGATGATTCCTTTCGGATTTCATGGCGGCGGCTCTCGGGCGGAGTCCTCTGCGGTCTCGCCCTCTTCGGCGCGAGCGCCCTCCAACAGATCGGCGTCGGCGGGACAACCGCCGGGAAAGCCGGTTTCCTCACCGCCTTCTACATCGTTTTCGTTCCCCTCGCCAACACCCTCCTCTTCCGTCAAAAATCCGGCATTTTCCTGTGGTGCGCCGTCGCGCTCGCACTCGCCGGACTCTGGTTTCTCAGCATGCGGCCCGGAGAAGGGCTCACGTTGTCCCGCGGCGATGTGTTCGTCCTCCTCTGCGCCGTGGTCTACTCCGCCCAGATTCTGCTCATCGACCGCTACAAAGACATCGATGGAGTCCTTCTCTCGTTTCTGCAGTTCGCCGTCTGCTCCGCGGCCTCGGGCCTTGTCGCCTGCCTTTGCGAATCGTGCCCCTGTTCCGCGCTCCTCGGCGTCTGGAAGGCCATCGCCTGGTGCGGCGTCATGTCGAGCGGCGTTGCCTACACGTTTCAAATTCTCGCGCAGAAGCACCTTCGGCCCGGCGTGGCCGCGCTCCTTATGAGTCTCGAATCGGTGTTCGCCGCCCTGACCGGATGGCTGATTCTCCACGAATCGATGACTTTCCGGGAAATCCTGGGATGCTGCATCGTGTTCGCCGCGGTCCTGCTGGCCCAAGTTCCGGTAAAAGAACCCCAAAAACAGGAAATTTCCGACAAATGAAAACCATCGCGATCGCGTGCGGCGGAACGGGCGGACATGTATTCCCCGGACTGGCGACGGCCAAAGTTCTCGCCGCGAAAGGCGAGAATCCCGTCATCATCCTCTCCAAACGGGGCGTCGAGGCGGCGACCGTCTCCGACTGGCGGGGTCCGGTCGAGAATGTCCGCTGTCCGCCGCTCCAGTGGGGCGCTCCGTGGAGAGCCGCCCGGTCGATCTATACGCTCGCCTCGGCGACCTGCCAATCGCTTCGGCTTTTCCGGAAACTCCGCCCGACCGCCCTTCTCGCGATGGGCAACTATACGTCGTTCGGCCCCGTAATCGCGGCCCGGTTGCTCCGCATTCCCGTGGTCCTCCATGAGGCCAACGCGATTCCCGGATCGGCGATCTCGTTCCTCTCCAGGGCCGCCCGGACAGTCTGCGTCTCGTTCGACGACGCGAAAACGTACTTTCCGGCCTCCGTCCATACCGTCCTCACCGGAATGCCGATCCGGACGGAACTCGCCGGCCGCCCTCCCCTCGACGGCTATTCTCCGCGCTCGGCCCTCCTCATCATGGGCGGAAGCCAGGGCGCCAGAGCGGTCAACCGGCTCGCCGTCGGAGCCCTCAAATGCCTCAAGGACCGGGGAGAAAGCCTTCCTCCCATCCTGCACCTTTCCGGGCAAAACGAGGAGGAAGAGACGCGTGCCGGGTATGCCGCCGCGGGGATTTCCGCGGATGTCCGCGGATTCCTGAAAGATATGGGCGGCGCGTACGCCGCCTCGAAGCTCTGTATTTCCCGGAGCGGAGCCGCCGCCACGGCAGAACTCCGCCTCTGCGGCCTTCCCTCGGTCCTCATTCCGCTCCCGAATGTCTCGCGCGATCACCAGACGCTGAACGCGGAAGTCCTGGAGCGCGCCGGCGCCGCGAAATGCCTTCCGCAATCCGGACTGACTCCCGAGGCGCTGGCCGATGTCCTCACCTCGCTCTGGAAGGACGACGCGGTCCTCGCGCGGATGCGCGGCGCCCTCAAACCGCTCGCGACGCCCGACGCGGCGGAGCGGCTTGCCGCGGAACTTCTGAAGTTCTAGCCTCCGCCGTTCGAGGAAGCATAAAAAGAAAAGGGCACAGCGCCGACATTCGGCCTGTGCCCCTCGTGTCCGACGGCGAAGCCGCGCGGAACCTAGTCCTTCTTCACGCGATACTCCTGCCGGGGCTCTGGCGGAACATAGCCGTGCGTGGAACCCTGGACCCAGAGGATCTCCTTGTTGCCGGGAATGTTGTTGAAGAAGACGGCGACTCCGGAAGGCGGGCAGGTGTAGTCTCCGAGACCGGCGCGGGGAATGCTCACGCGGCATGACGCGGGGACGCGCTTCGCGTGATGAACCGGGTCGTAATAATTCATCGAGGGCTGGTAGTCGATATGCCACGGCGCCTTCATGCGGCCGAACGTCTCGCCGCCCATGTCGCAGCACCAGGGAATGGACGGCTCGGCGGAAGTAAGCCCCTCGACAAGCCCCGCGGCCCACGAGGTCTGAAGACCGCCCTGACTCCCGCCGACGGCCCGGAGCGTCGCGCCGTCCCACTCGGGAAGCGTTTTGACATAGTCGAACGCGCGCATCACGCGGAGCGCCATTCCGTTGAAATACGCCGTCTCGGGATCCTTGTTCTGAACCGGATCGAAGGCGTAGGACTTGCCGTTCGACTTGATGCTCTCGCCGAATTCTTTATAGTATTCCGCGTCGCGGCCGAGCTCCATGCCGTGGGCATTGATATCGAGACGGATTTCCGAATCGCCGTACCATCCGCCGGGCTTGTGCTCGTTGTAGCCGTACCCATGGAACGAGACTGTCGCCTGATATTTTTTCGAGGCGTCTTTCGGGATGGAGAGATAGCCCGTCACGGGACGGGGACCCGCGCAGTCGATCGAGACGGCATAGAGCGCCACCTTCTCGTTTTTGCAAGGGAGCTCTTTGCGGTCGGCACGGACGGGCACCTCGGCGAGGCGCGCCTTCTGCTTCGCCCAGAACGCGTCGAAATCGGCCGGCTCCTCGACACTCTGGAGCGTGTCGATCTGGACACCCGCCCCGCCGTCGAAGGAGATTTTGTTTCCGAACCATTGCTGTTTCTCGGTATAGGCGACCGCTTTCCCCTCGGCGTCCCGAAGTTCCGCCCAGACATGAACGAACCCGGGCTTCGTAAGGGAGGTCTTGATGACGAGAGGCTCCGTCAAAGACGCCGGTACCTCGCCTTTCTGGAAAGCGCCGTCGTCTCCCTTGCAGCTCCAGACGATTTTGCAACCGTCCGGGAGCTCGGCGATGTTCTCGAGTTTGAGCTCGAAGGTCATGGTCTCGCCGAGATCGTACAACATCTTGTCCTCGACGGTGCGACCGGCAAGCCGGCCGTCCTGAAGAAGGAGCGCGGGGGCGTAGGTGGAGGCGAGAAGGAGCGCCGCGAACGGCAGTAGGAGTTTTTTCATAGGTATCTTTTCGGGGTGGATTGCGGCGCCGGTCCGACAAAAGAACCGGACGCCGGTTGAGGAAACGGACGGACGCGAGGACGATCAGAAACGGAGGCGGTCCTGATAGTGTACGGGAAGCCCTTCACGATAAAGATGGCTGTCATTGGACAGTTGAAGCACACGGGGAACGACGAAACCGCCCTCGTCATGAAACTCGAGGACGGTGATTCCGGAATGTCCGAAACTGAAACGGGTGGAAAATGCAGGGTACGGAATATCGAGGACCGCGCTCATGAACAACATGCCGAATCCTTCGTGAGCGAAAAGCGCGACACGTTCGTCGGTCGGTTTTTCGGGGATGTAGAGATTCCGGTCCCGGTCATGGCGATACCCGAGCGAGGAGAACAGGCGGTCGGCCTCGTCGCGGACCCGCTCGACGCCCTTTTCAAACGAGGGAATGTCCTTGAACGCGGGATGACGGTACCATTTCATGCCGAGTTTCCGCACGTCCTCCGAAGAGAAGAGCTTCTGGAAATACGGAATTCTAAACGCCCAAAAATGTTGTCCGTTCTCGGGATCGCCGGCGCTCATCTCATTCCAGGCGTGCGCCTCGTTGCACCAGTCAAGAACGGTCATCTCCTTGCGGACGAGATCGCAGGTAGGCTGCGCCGTCTCACGCGCGCGGTTGGAGCTCGAAGAGAAAATACGGTCGATTCCGAACAGCGCGAGCCGTTTCGCGGCCGCCTGGGCCTGAAGCCGGCCGTGCGGCGTCAATTGATCGGGATTGTAGATGGGCTGACCATGCCGGACAAAAAAGAAAAGCATACGAGACGATGGACTTTGAAGGATGGGCGCGGGACGCGCTACGATAAGACAAAGAAAAGGATACCATAATCTGCAGGTTTCCGAAATGGTGAAAATCCGGAACCCGGGCGCAATCACGTCCCGCCGCCCTTCCCTCCCGAGAGGAATGCGTCTTGTCATCCAACGGGGTCCCCAAAGGGGTCAGACCCTTATTTTAGTAGGTACATCGTTCCTTTTCAAAAGGGGACTGACCCTCTTTCACGACCCTCTTTCACCCGCCATTTGCCCTCCTCCACCCACTTGCCGAACCGTAGTTGCAACTTTCCGCACCGTAATTTCATTCCGCCTTTCCCAGCGGATCCCTGAGCCAAACGGAGGGTCAGAAAAGGGGTCAGACCCTTATTTTAGTAGATATATCGTTCCTTTTCAAAAGGGGACTGACCCTCTTTCACGACCCTCTTTCACCCG
>JAZUKQ010000028.1:0-2276 GCA_045643325.1 Kiritimatiellia bacterium
CGTCCGCCGCCGGAGCATGGCCCTAAACGGAATCCGGGGCCGCGTTTCTTGTGGCCAAAAACCGTGGCCTTGCCGAAATTCGCATAATTCATTTTATTTCAACGATGTATGATCGACCAGAAAACGCGGAGCTGGACAAAGTTTTGCCCCCCCCTTCCCCGGAAATCAACGCTTGCGCATGGGCATGGTTTCATGTTATTTTTTCTTCACCAGCATCCGTATACAGGAGTCGTCATGTACGTAGTGAACCGCCTCATTCCGCTTCTTGCCGCCGCATCCCTGCCCGCTTTCGGAAATGTCGAGAACACCTGGCAGGGGGCGAACACCACCAAGGCCGAATCCGCCGCCGATGTCGATGTGAGCTCCCCCGCGCTCTGGAGCGAGGGGCGCGTGCCCACGACCGGGGACATCGCTAAATTCTCCTACGCCAACGCCAACTCGGCCCCCATCTACATCAGCGAGGCCGACACGGCCTTCAACCCCTCCGAGTTGAATTTCTACGGCGGTGACTGGAACTCGTCGCAGAAACTCTACCTGGACAAGTCGCTGACGCTGGAGAAGCTCACCCTCAGCACCTATGGTTCCGCCAACGGCGGCGGCGGCGGCCTGTTCGGCGACCGCTTCCGCATCGGCAAATCCAATCCCACGGGCCCCGTGATCCTCACGCTCACCGGCAACGGCGACGCGCTCGACCTCACGCAGAGCAACGGGAACTGGGCGCTCATCAATTGCGGCAACTCGCAGCCCGTCACCATCGACTTCACCGGTTCGGACATCTCCTTCTCGCGCCACCTCGTCCAGCGCCACGGCAACATCGCCGAAACTTTCATGGGCGGCGGCACGAGCACGGAGAATGAGACCCTCTCGCTGAATCCGACAATCAAATTCAGCAACCCGACGGCTCGGATCTTCCTGGAGGACCAGGGCGTCTGCGGTCCTTCCATCGCGCCCGGAAACGCGAACTTCCAGGTCTGTAGCACCCAGACGTGGGTGGCGGACACCAACACCTACGTCTACGTCCTGCTCAAGCAGGCGCCCTCGGGCGTCACGCCGCGCCCCATCGTCGAATCCCTGGACGGAGGTCGGCTCGACAACCTCGGACAGGTCAACTTCCTCGTCAACCGCAACGGCACCAGCGGTTCCGTCGTTCCGGTTCTCGGCGGCACCTACGGCAGTTTCTACTTGCGCGGCGGCAACACCACCCTCCGCTCGGCCACGCTCGCCCTGCAGGGCGACACGACGCTCGCCTCCGCCTGCGTCTCGCCGCCGACCAGTTCCACCGTCCCCGCCGAGGCCTCGGCCTACAGCCTCCTGCTCGACATCGGCTCCAGCGCCGGAAGCGACTGGATTTTCGAGCAGAACGGCCACCGTCTCACGCTGGCGAAGGGCCTGAGGATCTCGGCGAGCGGCTACTCCGGCCGCACGCTCCAGGTCCACGCGCTTGACGCGACGCTCGACATCGGCGGCGACTACGAGGTCGTCTCCAAGGACTACGCCGCGACGAACAGCTCGCCCTACCGGTCCCTCGGCATCCGCGCCAACGCCGGGACGGTGGTCAACCTCGGCGGATCGTTCCTGACCAACTGCCGGGCGATGTACGCCGCCGCCAACTCCAGCAACAACAAAAACAACAACAACTTCTCCCTCTGCACCGTCAACCTCGTCGGAGGCGCCGAGACGGAGCGGACGTTCGAGGTGGGCGACGCCGCGGCCACCACGGGCATCCAGCGCAACACGTTCAGCATCTCGAACCTCTGCGTCGGCGTCGCCGCGAAGGCCGGCAACGTGCGCCTCGTGAACGACTACCTCAACGAGAACGACGCCTCCGCCTGGGTCGAGGGCGAGGACAAGAACGACTACCGCGCCGGCGAGAAGCTCATCGTCCACGAACTCTCCGTCGGCCCCGGGAGCACGCTGTCCGTCAACGGGCAGAACGTCGAGGTCGGCCGTTCGCTCGCCCTGGACGCCACGGGCGTTCTGGACATGTCCACCGGCGCCCGGCTGGACGGCAGGACCGTGCTGACGAACTTCTACGGCCTCGGCGACCAGACGGCGGCGTGGAACGCGGTCGCCGGCCGGGTCGTGGATTCCGCGAACAGGGCCTGCTGTTTCACGGCCGTCTACGATTCCGCCGCCGACAAGACCTACTGGTGCGAGGCTCCGTGCGGCACGGTCATCTTCATTCTGTAGGGAAAGACGCCGCGCCCTTCCTTCATTTTCCCCCTTGCCATTGTGAACCGAAATTCCGTA
The DNA here is from genome assembly GCA_045643325.1 of Kiritimatiellia bacterium. Lineage (GTDB taxonomy): Bacteria > Verrucomicrobiota > Kiritimatiellia > RFP12 > JAZUKQ01 > JAZUKQ01. Next base: position 2,251 of record JAZUKQ010000028.1, read on the forward strand.
CAATGAACCCGAAGCGGCGAAAACCG
>JAZUKQ010000029.1:0-3154 GCA_045643325.1 Kiritimatiellia bacterium
ATTTCCGGCCGCCCGAAAAAGCGCGCCTGGACAGATCCGCGACAACTCCGCCTGGGGCTTGATTAGGCGCAGAACAGCGCCTCGGGGCGCACATCCCCAACAACTCAAACTCTCGCTCTACAAAAAAGTGGGATAAGTGTGGATTTCAGGTTGTACTTTTCGCGCCGATTTTTTATAATAGCGCTCATGAAAACCCACACCTTGCTTTCCGTGTTTGCTTTGGCCGCCGCCTCCGCCGTCCGCGCGGACCTCGTCCAGATCACTCCCGCCGCCGCGTACGCGGTCAACGCCTACACCGGGCGAGATGCCGGCAAGGCCATCAATGGCTCCGGTCTTGCCGACGGCCTCCACAACGCCTCGGCTGGCGACATGTGGATGGGCGCAGACGGCAAGGCCGAAGGCCGGTGGTGGATGGTCGACCTCGGCGCCGTCTACGACGTGGGCCGCATCAAGGTCTGGAATTTCAACCAGTCCGGCAACTCCAACCGCGGTCTGCAGTCCGTCGACTTCCTCGCCTCCACGGCGGAGTCCGTTCTCGTCGCGGACGCTCCGGATTTCACGGACACCGCCACATGGACCACGTTCCTCGACGATGTCACGCTTCCGCAGGCCCCCGGCGCCGCGAACTATGCGGGGTGCGACCCCATCAATCTCGCCACGCCCGTCCTGGCCCGCTGGATCGCCGTCTCCATCAACACCGGCTGGGGCGGAGGATACGGCGGCCTCTCCGAAATCCAGTTCTTCGAGGCGCCGAACTACACGCCCGCGCTGTCCGGCGTCACGGTTTCTTCCGCCACATCCGCTTCCTTCACGGGATCTCTGGTTTCCCTCGACGGCACGTCCGCCGATCTCTATGCGGCCTACGGGACAACGGATGGCGGGGAGGACGCAGCGGCCTGGGATTCCATTGCCTGGATTGCCCGGGAAGAGCCCGGCGAAATCGAAGAAACGGTCACCGGACTGTCTCCCGATACCGGATACGTCCTTCGCCTGGCCGTCCCCAACGGCCAGGGCGGCTATACATTCAGCGCCCCGGCCGCGTTCATGACAGGCGCCATCTCCGTTTCCCCGCCCCGTCCGTTCTTCAAGAGCGATCCGGGCTCGAAGTCTCTCGTCTTCACCCGCCCCGCCGACTGCGCCGCGGTGGAGACTTCCTTCGCCTACACGCTTTCCGGCGACGCGGCGGCGGACTACGCCTCCGCGCTCTCGGGCACCGCGGTCTTCCCGGCGGGCGCGACATCCGTCTCCGTGCCGTTCACTCCGGTCAACGACAGCGCCGCCACGGGCGACCGGAGCGTCACCGTCACGGTCTCGGCGGGTTCCGGCTACCTGACGGACGCCACCTCCTCCGGCACGTTCACGGTGCGCGACGACGAGTCCGCCGCCGCCTCGGCCTACGTCTGGTCCGGACTCGGCGGCGACATGGACTGGAACACCTCAGGGAACTGGACGCCGAACGGTGTCCCCTCCTACCTCGACACCGTCACCATCGGCGCGCTCGGCTCCACGAACGCCCCGGTTCTCTCCTCCGGCGGAAACGCCGCCGGAAAGCTCTACCTCGGCAACGCCGCCGGGGTGGTCGGCGCGCTGGACATCGCCGCGGGCTGCGGGTTCGCCGTCAAGACCGAGACCATCATCGGAGGCAGCGGCACGGGCGCGTTCACCGCGGGAACCGGATCGGATGTCATCTTCAACAGCCATCCAGTCTACATCGGCAAGAACGCCGGGGGCATCGGTTCGGCGGTGGTGGACGGAACGTTCGGCCTCACGTCCGGGAAGAACCTCTACATCGGCGACGCCGGCACCGGCGAATTCGTCGTCGGGCCGAACGGGAATGCGACCGTCGGCGTAAGCGGCCAGTCCGGCCACACGTATATCGGCAACGCCGCGACCGGCGTCGGCACCGTCCGCGTCAACGGCGGCTCTTACAGCGTCGGCTATGTCGGTGTCGTCGGCCAAAACGGAACGGGCTACGTCTTCATCGACGGGGGCACGATGACCAGTCCGTCGAAATACGGGCTCCGGGTCGGCGGAAACGCCGGGGGCACCGGATTCGTCGAGGTGCGCGGCGGCGGCAACTTCACTTGCGAGTCGGGCAGCTACAATCAAATCGGGTACAACGGAACCGGAACGGTCCATGTGATCAACGGGAATATCGCGGGGCGCGGAATATCCATTGGCGACGCCGCCACGGCGGTCGGAACGCTTGTGATCGAGGAGGACGGTACCTTTAGCACCGGCACTACGGGCTACAACCTCTTCGTGGGCAACGCCGGCTGTGGAACGCTGCGCTTGCGCGGAGCCACGGGCACCTTCTCCAAGAACGGACGCCTTGTCATCCGCAATGCCGCAACAGCCTTCGGGCTGCTTTCCGGATGGGGCTCGTTCTCCTCCTGGAGCAGCGCCACCGTGAATAACAACGGTCTCGTCATCGCCGATGGCGAGGGGGAGGACCGCGACCTTTCCATCGTGGTTCCCGGTACAGTTTTTGAAAACGCCATCGAGAACGACGGCACCAACGGCTGGTACGCCGTGTCGGGCGGACGCCTCTACCTGAAGAACGCGGCCACGCTCGCTGCGGGCGCCGATGGCGTCTACACCTGGGGCGAGGCGCAGACCGATGCGGAAATCGACCTCGTGAACAGTGCGCGCATCGGCCTTACGAACATCACATCGAAAATCGGCTCCCTCGCCGGCTATCTGTATGCCACGGACCGCGACGACGTCCCGGCGCTTCCGGAGAACCGCGACGTCATCGGCGTCTGGCGCTTCACCGCGAACGGCGCGTTCGACTCCTTCGACCTCGAGGTGCGCTACGACCACGTCGCCGCGCAGAAGGGACAGATCAGTCTCTACCGCTACGACGAGACAGCCTCCGCGTGGAAGCTCCAGCAGGCCGACGAACTGCCCGGTAGCCGCGTCAAAGCCTCCGGACTCGCGCCGCAGGGCGCGGACAAGCTCGGCTTCTTCATGGTCGTCGCCACGCCGAAGCCGACCTTGTTCATGATTTTCTAGCGGATTCTACCGCTCGTCGTCGAAACGTCCGACGAGGCGGTCCGGACGGGAAGGCGTGGCGCCGCCTCCCGCCGTCTCCCCGAAGACGCCGCCCGCCGCAGGCGCCCGCGCCCCCTTGGAGTGCCGCCGCCCGCCGCAG
>JAZUKQ010000030.1:0-5090 GCA_045643325.1 Kiritimatiellia bacterium
GACGGGAAGCCCGCGCTCGACCGCGCCGCGGAGGAGGACGGCGTCGTCCCGGGCCTGCCAGGGCTCCGTGTTGTGGGAGTTGATCTCGACGGCGAAACGGTGCTTTTCGAGGAATTCGAGCGTGCCGTCGATGACTTCCGCGGGAAGCGGACGGTCGGGGGCGGAGTGCCGGGCGATGTCGCGGATCGGGTGGCCGATGAGGTCGAACGGGCGCGAGGCGAGGCGCTCCAGCCGTTCGAAGTGGTCTTCGACCCACTGGTCCGGGTTGTCCGGATAGACATGGATGGAGCCGATGGTATAGTCCAGTTCGGGGACGAGCGAGGCGCCCGTCTTTCCGGGCCAGATCCTTTCGTCGGGGACGGCGATCTCGCCGTCGCGCGCGACCTCGATCTCAAGGCCGGTGAAAACATTCACGCCGTTATGGAGGGCCCCGGCGCGGCGGAGGAAGCGGTCGAATTTCGCGACGATGAACTCGCGGTTCTCCCGGAGGACGGAGGTGTCGTCGAACCACGCGCCCGGCCACGCCTTGTCGCGGACCTCGTGCACCATACTGTAGGCGTGCTCGGTGATTCCGAAGAGGGAGAACCGTGTCCCGGGGCGTTTCAGCTCGTCGAGATACAGCTCGGGGCGGACGTCCTCGTGGGCGCAATACGAGTACGACGGCGGATTGCCTGTATGGTTGTGCCAACTGGGCCACTTGGCTGGAAGGTGTGCGGACATGAGAGAAAGCATACCATAAATCCGGAAAATCGGGTATACTATCTCTTTTCAACCCGCGGGGCGGGTAGGTTATGCAGCATTACGTCCTATTGATCATCGGTGCGGTCTTCGTGAACAACTTCGTGTTGTCGCGGTTTCTCGGCTGTTGTCCTTTCCTCGGAGTGTCGAAGCGCATCTCGACCGCCATGGGCATGTCGAGCGCGGTCATCTTCGTCATGACCGCGGCCTCGATGGTGACATGGGCCGTCGACCACGCGGTGCTCTGTCCGCTCGGGCTGGAGGCGCTCCGGACCCTGGCCTTCATTCTCGTCATCGCGGCGTTCGTGCAGCTGATCGACATCGTGATGAAGAAGAAGGCGCCGCGCCTTCATGGGGCGCTCGGCATCTATCTGCCGCTCATCACGACGAACTGCGCGGTGCTCGGCGTCGCGTCGCTCAACGCGACGGAGGGCCGCGGGTTTTTCGAGTCGGCGCTCTTCAGTTTCTCGGCCGGCGTCGGGTTCGCGCTGGCGCTTCTCCTGTTCGCGGGGCTCCGCGAGAAAATCGACCGCTCCGCCCCCCCGAGGGCGTTCCGGGGCGTGGCGATCGCGCTGGTGACGGCGGGCCTTCTCGCGCTCTCGTTCATGGGTTTTAATGGATTGGTGAGGTAGCGCATGGTCGGAATCTGGATTCCGGTGGCGGTGTTGGGGACCATCGGACTCGTGTGCGGAATCGCGATCGCGGTCATCGCGCGAAAGTTCTCCGTCGCGGAAAATCCCCTTGTCGCCCAGATCGCGGCGCTCCTGCCCGGGGCGAACTGCGGCGGGTGCGGCTACGCGGGCTGCGAGGCCTACGCGAGGGCGGTCGCCGAGGAGGGCGCGCCCCTCAACAAGTGCAACGCCTGCGACGCGAAACTCCTCGAGGAGTTCGCCCGGCTCACGGGGCGCGACGCGGGCGCGGTCGGCCCGAAGAAGGTCGCCGTCGTGTTCTGCACGGGGGCGCTGGACGTCGCCGCCCGGCGGTTCGCCTATAACGGCGTCGCGGACTGCGCGGCGGCCCAGGCGACGGCCGGCGGCGACAAGACCTGCGCGTTCGGATGTCTCGGATATGGGTCGTGCGCGCGGGCGTGCCCGCAGGGGGCGATCGTCGTCGAGGGCGGAATCGCCCGTGTCGACGCTTCGAAGTGCGTGGGATGCGGAGCCTGCGAGAAAATCTGCCCGCGCCATGTGATCCGGGTCGTTCCGGCGGAGCATCACATCCATGTCCTCTGCTCGTCGAAGGACAAGGGGGCGAAGGTCCGCGGATACTGCGGGCGGGGATGCCTCGGCTGCTCGCTCTGCACGAAGCTCGACGCGACGGGAACCCTCTCGATGGACGGCGCGCTCGCCGCGGTGGACTATTCGAAGCCTCCGCTGGAGAATCCGGCGCTCGCGGCGAAATGTCCGGGACACTGCATCCGCGACGTCGCGGCGAAGGAAGGAAAAACGGCGTGAAAAGTCCGTTCCGGCTTCATGGCGGGGTACACCCCGGACATTTCAAGGAGATGACCTCCGGTCTCGCGACCGAGGACCTGCCGATGAGCGTGCTCACGGCGGAGCCCCTTAGGGTCTCTCTTCACCAGAATATCGGCGCGCCGTCGAAGACGGTCGTCGCGATCGGCGACCACGTCCTCAAGGGGCAGCTCATCGCGAACCTCGGCGGATTCGTCGGGTCGGTCGTCCACGCGCCGACATCCGGCACGATCCTCGCCGTCGAGCCGCACATGGGCCCCGCCGGCCGGACGGTGCTCCACGCGGTTCTGGAGGCGGACGGCGAGGACAAGCCCGCGCCCCCGATGCCTCCGCTCGATCCGGAGACGGCCGACCGGTCGGTCCTCGACATGCGCGTCCGCGACGGCGGAATCATCGGCATGGGCGGCGCGGGGTTCCCGAGCCAGGTGAAAATCAACCCGCCGCCGGGCAAGACGATCGACACGCTCATTTTGAACGGCGCGGAGTGCGAGCCGTATCTGACGTGCGACCACCGGCTGATGCTGGAGCACGCCGAGGAGGTGTGGCGCGGCGCGCTGCTTCTCCGGAAGATGCTCGGCGGGGTGCGGATCCGCATCGCCATCGAGGACAACAAGCCCGACGCGATCCTCGCGCTGGCGAAATTTTGCGGGGAGTCGCGGCTCGACGCCGGGGTCGTGGAGCTCCCGTCCGCGTATCCCCAGGGCGGCGAGAAGCAGATCATCTTCTGCTGCACGGGCCGCGAGGTTCCGCCGGGCGGACTTCCCGCGGACGTCGGGGTCGTCGTCTCGAACGTCGGGACCGTGTTTTCCATCTTCCAGGCCGTCGCCCGGGGCATCCCCCTCTTCGAGCGCATCACGACGGTCTCCGGACCGGCGGTGGTCCATCCGAAGAACATCCGGGCCCGCATCGGACTTTCGTACCGGTCGGTGATCGACTTCTGCGGCGGCCTGACGCCCGATGTCGCGAAGGTGCTGTGCGGCGGCCCGATGATGGGATTCGCGCAGCCCTCGCTCTCGACGAGCGTCGGAAAGGCGACCTCGGGCATCGTGGCGCTCCGCGAGGCGGACGTCGCGGCGTACTCGTCGGATCCCTGCATCGGGTGCGGGCGCTGCAACGCGGCGTGCACGTTCCGGCTGCTTCCCTCGGAGATGGGCCTCGCGTGCGAGGCGGACGACATCGAGGAGGCGGAGGCGCTCCATGTGATGGACTGCTGCGAGTGCGGCGCGTGCGCGTTCGTCTGTCCGGCGCGGCGTCCGCTGGTGCAGCATTTCCGCCGGGCGAAAGGCGCGATCGTCGCGCGGAAGAAGGCCGAACAGGCGGCCGAGGCCGCGAAGAAGGCCCAACAGGGCTAAAAGGCCCCGTTTTCCCCCGCCGTCCTCTGGGAGACGCGGCGGGACGCCGCGTCTCCAGTCTTTTGGACGTTCCCTACGCGAGGCCGCTGCGCTTGCGGATGAGCCACTCGCAGGTGAGGCAGAAAATCACGACCAGGAAGAGCCAGGGGCGGTCCCAGAGGTTCGTCTCGCGGCGGTCGACCACGACGCCGCTCCCCTCGCCGAACTGGTCCCAGAGGTCGAGCGCGGCGGGCGGCGTGACGACTTTGCCGCCGGAGAGTCGGGCGATGGTCTCGGGAATCTTGTTGTCGACCGTCGTGTGGACGAACTCGGCAGGCCGGCGCGCCGTGATGACGGCGAAACGGGTCTCGAGGTTCTTCGGGTAGTCCTTGCCGAGGCGCTTCTCGACATCGGGGCAGTCGAGCGAGATGGAGTAGAGGCCGGTGTCGGACATCGGGTCGAGAGACGCCTCGTACATGCCGTTGGAGTCCTCGCGGTAGCCGAGCGAGATTTTGCGGAGGGCTTTGCCGTCCTTGAAGAGGGTGACCGTCGGCTTGGCGTCCTGGATGGGCGCGTAGGAGGCGTCGGACATGCGGGCGAAAATCTTGATCGGTTCGTTCGGCGTGTAGCGGAGCTGGTCGGTGCCGAGGCGGACGTAGGTGTTGCCCGCGCGGAGCTTCTCGCCGGCGCCCCACCGCATCATCTGGCCCCAGAAACGGTGGTGGTAGGTGTCGCCCACGCGGTAGCGGAGGCGCCAGGTGTGGTCGGTCATGAGCATGGCGACGTGGCCGCGGCCGGTGTTGCGGACCGCGAGCAGGCCGTTGCGCGTCTGCTGGCGGCGGATCTCCGCGAGGCGCGCGATGGCCTCCTCGCCGGTGAGGGAGGAGACGCTCCGGTTGTCCTTCTCCACGTCCGCCGCGTCGGTCGAGGCGGCGTAGGCGAGAATCTCCGCGCCGGGCTTGAGGTCGTCGACGGCGAGGCGCCAATGCCAGTCGGGAAGCTCGGACCAGATCTGCTCGTTCTCGGAGAGCGAGGAGGAGAGCGACATGATCTCGTGGGCGCGTCCGGCGGGCGTGAGCGTCACATGGTATCCGGTCTCGGGCGGCGTGCGGTAGTCGTCGGACGGCTGGACGCCGGTGACGGGAAGCAGGTCGAGGAATTCCTGGTTGTGGACCGCGTGCGGCATGGACTCCGGGCCGGAGAGGACGACGAGCATGGCGCCGCGCTCCTCGACGCAATATTTGATGTCGGAGACGACTTGCGGGGTGAGCGTCGCGTCGGTGACGTCGCCCACGATGATGACGTCGAACTTGCGCCATTCGTCGCGGTTGATGGGGAGGGAGCCGGCCTCGGCGTCGCCGAACTCGCGCGAGGCGGAGGCGGGCGGATGATAGGTGACCTCTCCGGAAACCTTGTCGGGCTCGACGAGCACGTACTGGAGGTGGATGGACTTGTCGCGGCCGTAGAAGAGGTTGCGGAGGTAGCGGTATTCCCAGCGGGGGCGCTGGTCGACGAGGAGCACGTTGGTGCGGTCGTCGGAGACGGAGAC
>JAZUKQ010000031.1:0-7199 GCA_045643325.1 Kiritimatiellia bacterium
CCGCCCTCCTCCCCCCGCCTCTCGATCGCCCCGTTCCCGCTCGCGCGCTCTCGCCACCGCTTGGTCTCAGACCGCCCTCCTCCCCCCGCCTCTCGATCGCCCCGTTCCCGCTCGCGCGCTCTCGCCACCGCTTGGTCTCAGACCGCCCTCTTTCAAGCCGCTCCAAAGCGTCCGATTATGGGAAACACGCTCCATTCGGACACGTCCGCGCCGGACACTGACACATCCATTTTTTTCGTAGAAATTCAAAACCTAAATCTCGTTTTTTACTTGGAAAATCAAAAAATTTGAAACATCTTGTCAATTTTATATTTTTGTTCTATTCGCTGTCTTTCACAGAATAGCCTGTCCCGAAAAACATCCGGTCCGTGTCCACTTTGGAAAAGTTTTCCGGACCACGCGGACAATGAAGAAAAAGACCGCGGCCCGAACGGGACCGCGGTCTTGTGCGCGACGGTTTCTTTGGAAGGGGAATACGCCTCTGTCCGACTTCCGCGCCGGGGGGCGGGCGCTATCTCTCCTGCCGTTGGATCCGCTGCATCTCGGCGGAGACCTTGGCGGCGACGGAAAACTCCTTCTCCTTGGTTTTCCGCGACGCGACCTCCTCCAACGAATGGATATATTCCTCGTCGGCCTGAATCAGCGACTCGCGCAGTTCCCGGGTCATCTTCTCCCGTTCCTCGTCGAACTTCCTCGCGAGGTCCTCCAACCGAGGATGGCTGACCGAACTGTCTTCGGCCGAAGGGATGGTCCTCTCCAGACGGAACCGTCCGATCTCCGACTCAGCGGCCACCCAACCCTTGTAGTTGCCTTCCCGCTGAAACGCCTCTTGAAGATCGATTACCGCATCCTCGTACTGTTTCGGAAGTTCCGCCTCGGCCTCCGCCGCCGCGGTCTCGAGATTGGCCACCTTCATCTCATACCGCGACCGGAGATCGATCAGTTCCTGCGGTTCGCCGGCATCCCCGTCCGGAATGTCCACAAAAACCTCCGTGACCGGCTCGCCCGCGTCCAAACCGGATAACCGGGCCTCCGCGGCGAGGAACTCCTCGTCCTGACGGACACCGTCGATCTCCAGATCCACGGACTCGGCATCGTCGATCCGGTTGGCCTTCGTCAAGTCCTTGAGGAGCGTCTCCAAGACCCCGAGATATGTCCGGGTGGCGTTGACGCGCTGGCGGTCCCTTCGGAATCCAAGACTTTCAAGCTGGCGCACATAGCTGTTCCGGAGCGCGTCCACCTCCGTGTAGACGCCGGCGCTTCCGTCCACATCGGAGAACGACTGCACCCTCCGGTAGCGGGCGACCTCCGCGTCGACGGCCTTCACGCCGGCATAGTCGCCGCGTTCGCGGAATCTTTCGCGGAGCTTCTCGAGTTCGTCCCAATACGCGACGGGAAGAGCGTCGCGCCCTTTTCGGAACGCGGCGTCCGCCTCCTGCAGCAGCCTCTGATACTCGTTCTGATTTTCGGCGAACAACGCGCTCCCGGGAACGTTCCGCGCCTCGGAGGTCTGCGCCACGTCACCGACGGACTCGGTGCCGAACCACGTTTCGTCCAGTCTCATCACCCGGCGCCAGAGCGTCACATACGAGTCGGCGACAACGCCCCCCGCCCGATATACAGAACGGGCCGGCCGATACAGCCTCCGGATCCAGAACGATTTTCCGGAAAGTGTGCAACGGGACGCGACGGGAGCGGAAAGCAAATACGCGCCGCCCAATACCAGCACCCAAACCGCGACCCTTCCGCAGGCCTTCGCCTGAAGATGCCTGACGTATTTTCTCCGCATCGTCTTCAGACGGGGCTCGCCGGGCCCCGCCGACGCCTCCAGCGAGGCGAGCAGGCGGCTTCCCTGCTTCCAGGAGCGCGACGCGAACAATCTGCGCACACGGGCGACATCTCGCTCAAAGAGTTTTTCGGGAATTCCCTTGAGCTCCTCGCCGAACGCCGATTTTCCCGCCGGCTCGAGCGCGCGGTATTCCTCGATGAACTGGCTGGCGCGCTCGAAGTTTTCCGCGCGCATCTCGATCCCGACGAGCTCGCGGAGCTGTTCGCGGCGGGCTAGTTTCTTCTCGGCGGAGACACGCAGCGTCCGGAGTTCCTCGAGCATCGCCCGTCCGTTGGGACCGGTGGGTTCCATCGTGGGCATGCGGCTCGAGGTCGCGACGATTTTCTCGAATTCCCGCTGTTCCAGCCCGCGTTTGACCTCGGCGAGCATTTTCTCCACCGCCTCGTAGTCCCGGGCGTTGGCCCCGCAACGACGGCAGAACGGCATTCCGACAAACGTGTCGTTTCCGCACTCGCGGCAGCTCTCCCCTCCGTCCCAACCGCATTCCGCGCAGTACCGGATGGAGGTCGGGTTCACCGTGTCGCACCACTTGCAGCGCCACGTGGTTTTCACTGTTGGCGCCTCCGCGTGGGACAGGTTCTGGAGCGGCGCGATGTCCTCCTCCAACTCCGCCACGGAGGAGTACCGCTGCGCGCGGTCCCTCGCCATGGCGCGGCAGAGGATGGGCCGGACGGCGAGCGGGAGCTCCTCCTCGCGGAAGTACCGCGGATTCTGTCCGACCAGAATGAAATAGAACAGCGCGCCCAACCCGTACACGTCCGCCCTCTCGTCCGAGGCCGAGGCGTCGTTCTCCTGTTCCGGCGCGCCGTAGCCGAGCGAGAGCAGCTTCTCTCCGGGCGCGGTCACCTGGCTCTCCTCGCCCCGGGTAATCCGGGCGAGACCGAAATCGGCGATCTTCGGGTCCCCGTACGGGTCCATCAGGATGTTGGACGGCTTGAGGTCCCGGTGGATGACGCCGCGCGAATGCGCGTAGCCTACCGCGCGGGTCAGCTTCAGCATCAGTCCCGCGGCCTCGCTCAACGCGGGCGAGGGCCTGTGCTGGATATACTGCTCCAGGGTCTGCGGGGGCGGGGGCGAGAGAGCGTCGTTGTCGGACAGCGAGCCGGCGACGTATTCCATCACGATATAGGGACCGTCCGCGTCCTCGCCGAGGGAATAGATATGGACGATGTTCGGGTGCGAGAGGGCGGCCTCCGCCTTGGCCTCATGGAGGAATCGGCGGCGGAGTTCCGGATTGTCCTTCATCGCGCCCTTGAGGCGTTTGATGGCGACATGTCGGCCGAGCCGGCGGTCCCGGGCGAGATAGACGATGCCCATACCGCCGTCTCCGATACTCCCGAGCACGGCGTATTCCCGGTACAGATCCCGGGTGTTCGGGGAGGTCGCCGGACCGGAGCCGGCCCCGCTTCCCGCCTCCGCGGAAAGGCCGGGTTCGCCGGTCCGTTGCGAAGGGAGAGCCGACGGAAGGTCCTCCGGCGCGAGAACAACCGTCGTTCCGGATTTGTCTCCGGAATCCGCCGGAGCGAGCACGGCCGTTTTACCGGATCCGTTCCCGTTCCCCTCCGCTTCCGGCGCGGCGGGGGAAGGGCGCGAAATTTTTCCGGCCTCGGTCTCGGACGGGAGAACGATGCGCGGCGTCGTCGTGGTGTCGTTGGACATCGTCTAGCCCTCCTCCGCCCATTCGCCGCCTCGGAAAATGGGAATCCGGCGGCCGTCTTTCGTAATGCCCGTGATGTCGAGCGTCTCATTTCCTATCATAAAATCCACATGAATCATACTTTCATTGATTCCGACCGACTTGAGCGCCTCCGGACTGTAGGTCTCGAACCCTTCGACACAGTTCGTGAACCCGCGCCCGAGCGCGAGATGGCACGCGGCGTTCTCGTCGAAAAGCGTCTCGTAGAAAAGAATGCCCGTATTGTTGATGGGAGAGTCGCAGGGGATGAGCGCGCATTCGCCGAGATAGGCGGCGCCTTCGTCCATTCCGATCATCTTTTCAAGAAGCTCCCTTCCTTTTCCGGCACGAATCTCGACGACCTTTCCGTTTTCGAAGCGGAAAGCGAAATTCTCGATGAGTTCGCCTTGGTAGGAAAGCGGTTTCGACGCGACGGCCCACCCCTCCGCGCGACCTTTCGCCGGGGAGGTAAACACCTCCTCCGACGGGATATTCGGCTCGAAGACGCGTCCGGAAAGGTCTGTCTCCGATCCGCCGAGGAAGAGAACGTTCGGAAGGAGCCCTACGGTGAGATCCGTACCGCGGGCGTCCCTATATTCCAAGGCGTCGAAACGGAAGGCGTTGAGTTTCGCGCAGCGGGCCTTGATTTCCGTGTTGTGCCGAGTCCAGTTCGCGACCGGGTCGCCGAGCGCGCGGGACGCGAGAAGGATGGCGTCCCACAGTTTTCGGACGGCCCGCGCGGGCGGCTCGCCGGGAAAGACCTTTTGGGCCCATGCTTTGCCGGGAACGGCGGCGATGCACCACGGGTAGCGGTTCTCCATGGCGTCGAGGAACGGCTTGATGACCGGGAACTGACTCATACGGGCCCTGGCGCGTTTTGCTTGGTCGATTCCCTGAAGTCCGTCGGGGTCCTCGGAGACGAGATAGAGCATGGACGGAAGCGTATCCCTGCGCCACGCGAGTTTGGAGACCTGCCAGTCCTCGAGACGGGCGAGCGTCGCCTCGGAGCAGTAGAGCTGGTCGATCCGGTCGACAGGTTGGTGCGACCACTGGACCCAGACCTTCCGGGCGCCCTGGCGATAGCATTCCTCGACGACTTTCTCGACGAACTCCGGCTGGTCCAGTCCGGCGTACACCATCACGTCCCTCCCCTGTTGCAAGGCGAGGCCTTTGGTCACCAGAAGTTTCGCGTACGCGTCCAGTTTTTCATTCAAGCTCATCGTCGGTTTCCTCAAGAACTTCACCACAACCCGCGCGCCATGCCCTGAAAAGATTCCCGCACAAGCATCCGCGTAAGTTTTGGGGAGTCATCATACCATAATCCGGGAGTTTCGGAAAACCCTCCGCGCGAGCGCATTGCGTACAAACCACGCAAGGGCCATGCTCGTGGCGAAAAGGGGTCAGACCCTTATTTTTCAAGAAGCATCGTTCTGTAAAAAAGGTCGATCGCTCTCTGACGATTCTTTCCGCACCGTAGTTTCATCCTCCCATCCTCCTTGAAAAGGGGTCAGACCCTTATTTTTCAAGAAGCATCGTTCTGTAAAAAAAGGTCGATCGCTCTCTGACGATTCTTTCCGCACCGTAGTTTCATCCTCCTTGAAAAGGGGTCAGACCCTTTTTCAACGGACGCGAAGACGGCGGAAAACAAAGGAAAGGACTGGAAAACGTTTGTGAGGAAGGACGCGGTGGGGACGCGCGCGCTCGTCCTCGGAAGCCGGAAGTTCATCGAGCGGCTGTACGCGGCCGCGCTTCCGGACTCGTTCGCCGCCAGACGCAAGCGGCGGAAGACCCGCGACGCGGTCCCCTGCCTCGTCCTCTCCAACGGAGAGCGCGTCCAGGCCGCCGCGGAAGCCTCCCGCGCCGCGTAGTCCCCACAACGGCCTCCGCCTCCTGCACACGCACAACGAGTTCCGCCCCCTCCCCGCACACAGTTCTTACGCCGATGGCCGGATAACCCATCCGCTGGCTATCCCGTCAAGTTCCTCGCCCTGTCCAAGAAACGAGCGAAGAACAATTAGGAACGGTTCGTCTCGGACCGGGGAAGCCATCGCCCGCTATTTGTAGACCGACTCGATGACAAGCACCCAGTCTATCAACTCGCCCGGGGTCGGTGTTAGAAACTCGTGCGGATCCTTGGTCGGAAATGTTCCAATCTCCGTGAACTCCCCGTTGCGCGGATTCATCCAGCGGGCCCGGCAGGTCTCCGACGCAAGCACGTCGAGCCTCACCTTGAACGGAACTCCCACGGGGGCGTAGACAAGTATGTAAGCCCCCTCCGTGTCGCGTGTCGCGGCAAACCGACGAATATCTCGTCCGGGAACAACCGTCGGCATCGGCTCGGGCAGAAGAACACTGTCGTCCGGAATACGCGTGAAATACGGAAGCGACTCCAGAAGACGGCGGGCATGCACCATCTGCGTCGCACCCGGAGCGATCGCGGCCTCGCGCCAGGAGCAGACCGGGCGGTTGTGCGGGCCGCGCTTCGCGGGGTCCCACATCTGCCAGATGGAATGATGACCGTAGGTATGGCCGCACGCGCCGCCGAAAAGGTCCCAATAGAGCGCCCGACGCACGTCCGTCGCGACGCTGTGTCCGAGCGCGTCCGGCTTGAAGCAGACCGGATGCCCCTCGTAGATCGGCTCTCCGTCGAGCACGGGCTTCGCGGGCGTCCGGGCATAATCCTTCGCCGTCTGCTCGTAGCGTCCGTAGAACGGCTCGTGGCCGTTCTGCCGCATGTTGAAGTCGAGCCAGTCGTCGTCGTGGAACCACTCCGCGGAACCCCGGCCGCCTGTCGGATGGAATGTCATGAGATGGACGCCGCCGTCGCCTTCCTTGAGACCAGCGGCCATCTCTCGGATAATCGCACGATGGCGGTCATTCTCAACGGCGCGGTCGCCGCCAAGAATCCAGATGACGCCGGCGTCCTTGTAGCGGGTCCCGAGCCACTTTCCGTAAACCCGGGCGTTCTCGGGAGTGAAAACCTCTGGCCCATTGCCCCAGGCCTTGTTCCACTTGTCGCCCCAAGTGGGAAGCGCTCCGACGACAAGCCCCCGTTCGTTCGCGGCGCGGATGACGAAATCGACATGCGACCAATACCCGTCCGGCGCGTCGTCGGGTGTTTCGGGGTTGTCGTTGAGAAGCGGCTTCTTTCCGTAGGCGTTCGGGGCGTGAAGCCCGTCGAATTCGGCAAGCATGACGGCCTGGATTACGGAGAACCCCTGCTTCGCACGGAGGTCGAGATACTCGACGGCTTCCTCGCGGTCGAGCCGGTGGAAGAGCTCCCAGGCCGTGTCGGCAAGATAGAAGAAAGGTCGGCCGTCGGCATACTGCAGGAATCGGCGGTTTTCGGAGACTTGGAGTTTCATCATGGCTTGGTTCGGCATGAGGACTTCTTTCTGAAGGAGGGTTTGAGACATCCCGGCATCGGCCGCGACACAAGAGGAAGCCGACACACAGAGGAAAAAAGAGGCGAGAAAGTAAGACGAGATTTTCATGCGGCGAATATACCATAGTCGAAGAAGTGTGTCATCCTCGACACACTTATCCCGCTTTTTGAGAGACGAGATGAAGATTGTTGTTGTGCGGCAAGCCTTTCGTGACGGTTAGAACGACGCAGGACTTTTTCCACACACCGGAAAAACGTGAAAACGACCTGTTCCATGCGGGAAACGAAGT
>JAZUKQ010000032.1:0-6456 GCA_045643325.1 Kiritimatiellia bacterium
CCCCTTCCCCCTTTGAACATACCCCTCCTCTCACGTTTTTTCGCATGAACTTCACCGACCGGAAAACCTTCGCCTGCTACGACTCCCCCTATCTCGCGCTCTCCTTCCGGACGAGCGACGCCTCGCTCGCCTTTCTCGGACTCGACGGCGGCGGACGGGAGTCGATCCACAAAAACACCTATAACCTCCTCAAGCCGGGTCTCGGCGCGCGGACGGGCCTGTTCCGCGGCCGGTCCGCGGCCAAAGAGCTCCGCGTGACCAGCGGCGCGGACGGATTCACCGCGCGGAACGGCGAGAAGCGTTTCACCTTCACCCCCGAGGGCGACCGCTCGTTCGTCCTCTCGTTCGACATCGGACGCGCGCCTTCCGCGACCCTCCGAGAGTTCTTCACGGCCTCGCTCGCCATCGCCGTCGCCCCGCCGACCATCTGGGCGGAGACGACGCCCACCGACCCCGCCGCGGCCATGGCCCGCATGGAGTCCGGCGCGGCCAAGAGGCATCCGGAAATCCACGCCGACCGCGTCTGGCGCCTGCCCATGACCGTCCATTTCCCGGACTACGGCACGTTGCGCGTCGAGGCGGCCGAGGGGGACGTCGTCTGCCGCGAGCGGCTCGTCGAGTCCTCCGATATGGCGGGTCTCAATCTCGGCTTCCAGAATCTGGGCGGCCATCCGCGCCATGTCGCGCTCCACCACGGCGTTTCCCGGCTCTCGTTCCGGCTCGTCGGCGGAGGGCGCGCCGCGCTCCGGTTCACGGTCCTCCCCGAGATCGCGCCCTCCGCCCCCTTCACGGCGGCGCCGGAATGGAACGGATTCCGCCGCGCGTGGCTCAACAACTTCCCGCTCGAGCGCAACACGCTCACCATGGGCGACAACATCGACCTCACCGGCCTCGCCCACCTCGCCGTCCACAACAAGGCCGACATGCTCGACCTCTGCGACCCCGCGTACCATCCGCTCTTCGGAAAAATCCGCGAGACGTTCGTCCGCACGCTTGACTCCGCCTTCGCCGACTGCCAGGCCGCCGACGGCGAGGTCGGTTGGGAGTTCTGTCTGCGCCCGAAGCAGAAGGGGCAGCTCACCTCCGCGTTCATCGACTGCGCGCCGTCGAATCTCATCGGCGGGCTGGTCGCCCTCCGGTGGGCGCCGGACCGCGCGGACCGGTGGCTGGAGCCCATGCTCCGCGTCGCGGACTTTCTCCTCCGGCTGGACTCGGACGGCGACGGAGTCATTGAGATTCCCTTCGGCGGAACCTCGTTCGGCGCTCCGTGGAACCACCCAGGAGGCCGTCCGCGCATCTGGTGGGACAACATCTGCTTCGGCCACAAGGACGCCTGGTTCAACCTCCTCGTCCACCGCGCGCTCCGTCTCCTCGCGCCGGTAGCCCGCGCCCACGGACGCGACGCCGAGGCCGCCCGCTTCGAGGCGTTCCTCAAAACGTTCCGGAAGCGTTTCGTCGACGAGCTGTACAATCCGGAGACCGGAATCATCGCCGGCTGGCGCGACTCCGACGGCCGGCTCCACGACTACCGTTTCACCTTCCCGACCGCCATGGCCGTGAACGAGGGCGTTCTCACGAAGGCGGAGGGGCGCAGAATGCTCAAGCTCGTCCTGAAATACATGAAGGATGCGGGCTTCGGCGACAACCGCTATGGAATTCCCGGGAACACCCTTCCCATCGGCCTCGGCGAGGACACCTTCGACTGGGCGTTCATGGCCGGCTGGCCGAAGTACGAGAACGGCGGATGCTGCGGCATGACGGCCTGGCACTTCCTCAACGCGCTCTACACGGCCGGGATGGAAAAGGAGGCGGACGCGATCTACTTCCGGATGCTCGACACCTTCGAGACAATGCCCACGCACTCGGGACTCTTCCCCGCGTACATGGAAAGCTGCGACTGGCGCACCAAGGACGGGAACAACTGCGGCTACAACTACCTCGCCGACAATTATCTGTTCCTGGCCTCGGGATTCCTCCACCACGCGCGGCGGTCCCATCCCGCGATCGCCGCCGGGGCGCGCTAGCCCAGGACGAGCCCGGTCGTCTCCTCGACGCCGAGGAGGATGTTCATGTTCTGGATCGCGGCGCCCGAGGCGCCCTTGCCGAGGTTGTCGAACCGGGAGACGAGCAAGATCCGCTCGTCGTTCCCGCAGACGGTGACCTGGAGGTCGTCGCGGCCGGAGAACGCGGACGCGGAGAGGAAGCCGGCCTCGTCGGCCGCCTCGTCGAAATGCACCACGCCTCCCCGCGGATACGCGGCGCGGTACACCTCCGCGATGTCCGAGCGTGTCCCGCGCAGGTCCTTCGAGAAGAGCGGGACGGTCACCTCCATGCCGCTGTAGAAATCGCCGACGACCGGGCAGAACGCGGGGGCGGACGCGAGTCCGCAGACCTTCGCCATCTCCGGCAGATGTTTATGCGCCTGCCCGAGACCATACTGGCGCGGACCCTTCAAGAGCGGGCTTCTCCCCTCCCCCGCCTCGTAGTCCGCGATCATTTTTTTGCCGCCGCCGGAATAGCCGGTGAGGGAAAAGCAGCAGAGCGCGGCATCGGGAGAGATCAGGCCGGCCCGGACGAGCGGCGCCACGAGGACGACGAAGCCGCTGGCGTGGCAGCCGGGATTGGCGACGCGCTTGGAGGCCGCGACGGCGGCACGCTGGCCAGCGAGCTCCGGCATACCGTACGTCCATCCCTCCGCGACGCGGTGCGCGGTGGACGTGTCGATGATGGCCGTCTTCGGACCGGTCACGAGGGATACGGCCTCGACCGCGGCGGCGTCGGGCAGGCACAGGAACGCGATGTCGCACGCGTTGAGCGCCTCGGCGCGCGCGGCGGGATCCTTCCGGGTCTCTTCCGGAAGCGCGAGGAGTTCGAGGTCATGTCGGGAGGCGAGTCGCTCGCGGATCCGGAGACCGGTTGTTCCAGCGCTTCCGTCAATAAAAATCTTCGTGGTGCTCATAATGGGAAATCGGTTCTGTTCTGTTCCGGACGGCGTACGGACGCGAGTCGCCGTCGGGTTTTGTCATTCTAGCATTTCGCCCGCGCCTCCGCAAACGAGAGAACGAGAGAGATTGGAACGGATGCCCTATAAGGTTTTAATGTCCACCCTGCTTTACGAGTCTCCAAGAGAACGAGAGAGATTGGAACGGATGAAGCGAGTGGAGAGTTTGAAAAAAACGTCCTCGGCGAAGGGACCTCCCCCTCCCCCCATCGTCCTCGGAGAATCGGATTTTCAACAATGACACCCCGTTTTCAACGTACAAATTCAAATTCATTTTTCACAAGATTTTATAGGATTTTTCAATAAAAAATTACCACTTGCGCATTTTATGTCAATATAGTATATTCGTTTCAACCCACCGATGGGCAGGTTCCCCGTTTCTTCCATCCCATTCCAAATTCAACCCTGCCTGCTTTCCACCATGTACACGTCACGAAACCGCGATCCGGCGTCCTATGTCGGACTTCCCCACACCCCGACACCTCCGGAGGCGCTTCTTTGCCTCATCGGGCTCCCGATGCTTCCTTTCATGGTATTCTGGGGGCTTTTCAAGCCGATTTTCGGAGAATTCTTCGCCGACATCCGCACCGAGCGGGCACTCCGCCGCGTCATCAAGGAGGCCGAGGCGAAAGAGCGCGAGGCCCGGGAGCGCCCCACCGAGAACCCGTGGCGGCACAAAGTCGTCCGGTCATTCAACCCGCCGCCGACGCCCGAAGCGCCTCTGGCTCTCTGGACCCACCGCAAGGAGTCCCATGAGGCCGCGCTCGCCTTCGGCTCCGCCCTCAACGACCTCGAGGCCTCGGTCAACAACCGCTCCATCCCGGCCGGACACAAGCATTTCCGAGGCCGCAACCCAGGCATCAAGGGGTGGCTCCGTGATCACTGTCCCGACATCGCGGCGCATTACTCCGCCGCGCTCTGTCTCAAGCGGATCGCGCAGCATCTCCGCGACGCCTCCGCGATGACGGATCCCTGTCCGCCGGAATGGCTCCTTCCGCACAGTTCCATGAACACTGCTGAAGCCGCGGCGCGCGTCCATAAGGACCTCCCCTTCGCCTACCGCTATCTTTTCCGCGATTCGCCCCAAATTTGGGTCTACCACCCCGTCCGGAGGCGGGCGGACGAAAAACTCGTCCGGATCCAGTTTTATACGTCGCGCGAACTCGCGGCGGAGCACCTCTCGGCCTGTCCGAACTCCCTCGCCCGTCTGGAAGCCAGACTCCGCCCCCTCGTCGGTCTCGCGGCACCGGGCGGGATGTCGACGAATTCTGAAAAAGCACAATGAAATTACAGTCCCTATAACCGTACTTGCCAACTCTTCCGCCCCCAAAGGACCCAAGGTCGCGATTGCCGACCGGATGACGCCGTCATCGAAACCCGCGCCGGACATCCCTCCCCGCGGAAAGGATTGGCTACTCCGAAAACAACTCCACGGCCATCTTCGCGGTATCCCACAGGTTCTGCGGGGCGTACTTGACGGTACTGATGTCTTTGAAGAGGAACTCGACGGCGCAACCGTGGCGCATCGCCGCAGCCAGTTTCGCGGAGAGATCCGCGCGGATGTCGTCGAGGCGAAACGTGGACGCCGCGAAAAAGGCGGGATTGGGCTTCACGGACATCACCTTGTCGCTCGGAAGGTTGGCGGCGAACTCGTCGGCGTCGCTCCACGGCGAGCAGGAGATCTTGCGGACGTTCGGGAGCTGGAGAATGCGGTCGAGGCGGTCGCTCAGCTTGTCGCAGCAGCCGTAGTAGATGTTGCCGATGTAGGGGAAAACGCGCTTCATGTAGGCGACCTCGAACTCCTCGGTGACGTCCGGGGAGACGGAGGTGAAGAGCTGCGCGAGACCGAAGGCCCAGGATTGGCCGCCCGTCCCGCCAATGTCGCCCTTCTCCTTGAAGACATCGGTGCCCGAGGCGTCGGACGGCTGGAACGTGTGCGAGCAATGACAATAGCCGGAATAAAGGTCGAAGACGCGCGCCTCGTTCATCTCGCCGATGAGCCCGACGAGCCCTTCCGTGAACCGCTCCATCATGGCGTGAAGCATGTCCGGGGAGTCATAGAGCGCCATGTACACGTTGGTGACGCCCATGTGCTGACTGATCCAGTCCCAGACGCCGAGGTGAAGGACCATGCCCTCGAAGCGCCAACCGACGATGTCGCCGAAAAGGTCGTCCGCCTCGACGGCGTGCCGCGCCGCCCCCTCGCGGTCGAAGACAAGGTGCGGAGCCTTGATCTTCTCGACATCGTCCATGGTGTTGAACTGGCATTCGAAAGACTGGGCGCGGACATCGCTCGTCTTGTCGATCGAAATCGTGCGGACCGCAGGCTCGAGCCCGTATCCCGTGTGCCAAGCGGGACTGGGCAGCCGGATATAGGGTGTGAGCACCATGTCGGCGCGCATATGCTCCCATTTGTAGATCTCGCGCCGGAGCGCGCACTCCACCAGGCGCCACCAGGGGTCGGAGACCCGGCAGACGAGAGAGCCGTCGATATCGAGCTCGTTCCACGGGAGCTGGTCGAAGAGCGCCATCGGGCGCTCCATCCGGCATGCGTTGAGCGCCTCCCAAAGGCGGCGCGTCTCGGCCTGCGCGGGGAGCGCGGCGTATTCGGCGTATGTACGGGCGAGAGAGCGAAGAATTTCCTTGTCTTGGGCGGTCAGCATCGTCTGGGTCTCCTGAGAAGGAAGCGGTCCGGTTCCATGCCGGGCGGCGCTCGCGCCGGCGGACGGCTTCGTCATTCTAGCATTTCGCCCGCGCCCCCGCAAACGGCGGGATACGCCGTTTGCTTCCCGCGCGACAACGAGCGCACGACCGCGCGTCTGCCAGGAAATAAAACGCTTGTTCCATAAAGCGGGATGCGTATGGAGAACGCCCGACTTTTCCTTCTGCCGGAAACCCGCTACAATATGCGCGACCGCCGGGTCCGAGGCAACCGCCACGTCCCGGGCATGTCCAAGGCCGGAACGCCGCGACGGCGGCCGCGCCCGATCCGCATCCAAGTTCTCCCCTATGAAAATCCTCGTCATCGGCAACGGCGGCCGTGAACACGCCATCTGTTGGAAACTCACCCAGGACGATCCCTCGCTCGAACTCTTCACGGCGCCCGGCAATGCCGGAACCGCCGCGCTCGGGACCAATCTTCCGATCTCCGCCGAGGACATCCCCGGTCTCGTCGCCTGGGCGAAAGAGAACCGTCCCGACTTCGTCGTCGTCGGCCCCGAGGCCCCGCTCTGCGCCGGACTCGTCGACGCGCTCGCCGCCGAGGGAGTCCCCGCGTTCGGCCCCACCGCCTCCGGCGCGCGCATCGAGGGCAGCAAGTCGTTCGCCAAAGACGTTCTCCGCGCCGCCAACGTCCCGACCGGCTTCGCGAAGGTCGTCTCGAGCCCCGAGGAGGCCCGGGAGACCATCGCCCAACTCGGCATCCCCGTCGTCCTCAAGGCCGACGGCCTCGCCGC
>JAZUKQ010000033.1:0-3516 GCA_045643325.1 Kiritimatiellia bacterium
AAGGGCTCAAGGCGTTCATCCAGACGCTCGATGTCCCGCCGCAGCAGGTCCACATCTCCGTCCTCATCGCCGAGGTGCAGAAGGGCGACGGTCTCGACCTCGGCGTCGAGTTCACGGGCATCGACCTCCCCTCCGCCCCCGGCGACGACACGGTCGGCGGCGCGACGCGCCTTTCCGGCGCCGCCGCAAGCACGGACGCGGGATTCCTCTCCGACATCTCCAAGGGCGCCTTCTCCTCGGGCATCTCCGTGGGCATCGCGCGCGGCTCGTACATCAACTCCGTCACGGGCGAGCTCGTCTCCGGCTATCCGGGCTTCCTGAACCTCAACGCCATCAAGGAGAATTCCAACGTCAAGGTCCTCTCCGAGACCTCGCTCGGCGCGCAGAACCACCAGCGCGCGGAAGTGAAGGTGGTCGACGACATCCCCATCCTCGAATCCACCGTCACCGGCTCCGGCGACGACCGCGACGTCATCCAGAACATCACGCGCACCGATGTCGGCGTCAAACTCGGCATCGTCCCCCACATCGACACCAACGGGACCGTCCGCTGCGAGCTCGAGCCGAGCATCGAGACCGTCACCTCCGCGGCCGACGTCTACTCCCCCACCATCTCCAAACGCTCCGTCACCACCACGGTCTCCGTGCCGGACGGCCGCACGATCGTCATCGCAGGCCTCACGCGCACCAACCTCGTCGAGACCAAACGCAGGGTCCCGATCCTCGGCGACATTCCCGTCCTCGGCTGGCTCTTCCGCTGGAACTCCCGCCAGGAGACCGAGACGAACGTCATCATTTTCGTCACCCCGCGCATCATCAACGACAACGCCGCGGCCGACGCCGTCCGCGCCGACTGGGAGGCGAAAACCGACTTCCACTCGATGACCAACGCGCCGGCCTCCAACTAAAAGGCCACGGAGGTCCGCGCGGTCCAAACGGTCCGGAGAACTCGAAACATCCCTCCCCCTTCTCTCCCCGCTCTCCCGCCCCCCCCTTTTCGTCCGTCCGTGAAACCGCTTTTCTTCCTCGACCTCCTCTTCCCCCGGACGTGCGCGTCGTGCGGGATGCCGCTCTCGGGGAACACGGATTTCCGCTATATCTGTCCCGACTGCGCCGCGGCGGTTCTCGAGCCGCCCGAGACCTACTGTGTCCGGTGCGGAAAGATTCTCCCCTCCTCCGACGGCCCGATCGTCTGCGGAGCCTGCCGGAACCGCGCCCCGGCGTTCGACCTCGCGCGGACGCTCACGCGCTTCCGGGGCCCGATGCGCCCCCTCGTCCACGGACTCAAATATCACGCCGGCGAACACCTTGTCCCCGACCTCGTCCGCCTTCTCGAGACGCTTGTCGACCGCGTCAACGCGACCCCGCAGCCCCTTCTCCCGGACGGGCTCCGGTCCGGGGCCCCGTCGTTTTTCGCCGCCGAGCCGATTCTCTCCCAGCGCGTCCTCGTCTGCCCCGTCCCACTCCACTTCCTCAAGAGGTTCCGGCGCGGCTACAATCAGACCGACCTTCTCGCGCGGCCGCTCGCGGAGCGGATCGGCGCGCCCTACGCCCCGTTCCTCCTCCGGCGCGTCCATTACACCGAGACGCAGACCCGCCTTTCCGCGGACGAACGCGCGGAAAACCTTCGCCACGCCTTCGCCGTCCCCGCGTCGGCCCGTCCGTTCCTCTTCGACCGCGACGTGCTCCTTGTCGACGACGTCCTCACCACCGGCTCGACCTTCTCCGCCGCCGCGTCCGCCCTCAAACAGGCCGGCGCCCGCCGCGTCGTCGCGCTCGCCCTCGCCCGCGACTGATTCCTCTTGTACTTTCCCCGGACATACACTATCCTAGTCCCGTTCTTGTCCGGCTCCGTTCCGCCTCCGCCTTTCGCGCGCCGCGGCTTCGCGCGCCGCGGCGTCGCACAAACTCCAAGCCCTTCCCCGCCATGCCTCTTCCCGCGCCTGTCCATACCCCCCTTTCCGAGGTCTCGACCAACTATCAGATCATCGTCGCCGGCGGCGGCTTCGCCGGATGCTGCGCCGCCATCGCCGCAGGCCGTCTCGGCGCGCGCGTCCTCCTCCTCGAGGCCTCGGGCTCGCTCGGCGGGGCCGCGGTCCAGTGTCTCGTCAATCCCTTCATGCCGCACAAGACCCGTGTTCCAGGGAAGAAGGAGGGCGAGACCGAGCCGGTCGATTTGACGCAGGGACTTTTCGCCGAAATCTGCGCCCGGCTCCGCGACGAGAGCGCCCTCGGGCCGGACCAGTGCTCGCCGTTCTCCGAGGAACACCTGAAACTCGTCCTCGACGACATGGTCTCCGACGCCGGCGTCGACGTCCTCTTCCACGCCGTCCTCGCCTCCGTCGACAATCCCTCCGGCCATATCGCCTCCGTACAGGTCGCCACCAAGGCGGGCCTCCTCTCCCTCTCGGCAGACCTCTTCATCGACTGCACCGGCGACGCCGACCTCGCCGCCTTCGCGGGGTGCCCGTTCCATCTCGGCCGCTCCGGAGACTCGCTCTGCCAGCCCATGACGCTCTGCTTCCGCCTCGGCGGCATCGACACGGAGGCTTTCTATAAAAACCGCGCGGCCATCCAGGCGAAATACAAGGAATGGCAGAGCGAGGGACGCACCAACAACCCCCGCGAGGACGTGCTCTATTTCCGAACGCTCAACCGCGGCGTGGTCCATTTCAACACCACGCGCGTCGTCAAACTCGACCCGACCAACCCCTTCGACGTCTCCCGCGCCGAACGTGCCGCCCGCCGCCAGATGCGCGAGCTTTTCGAGATGCTCCGCGCCTCCTTCGACTTCTGCAAGGACGCCGAACTGCTCCATTCAGCGGCCTCGATCGGCGTCCGCGAGAGCCGGATGATCGACGGAGAGCACGTCATCACCTCCGAGGAACTCAAGGACTGCGTCCGCTATCCCGACGCCGTCGCGGCGGGCAACTACGACATCGACATCCATAATCCCGAAGGCTCCGGCACCAGCCACTACTACTTCCCCGAGGGCCGCTACTACACGCTTCCCTACCGCGCGCTCCTCCCCAAGAAGGCCGACAACCTCCTCGTCGCGGGCCGCTGCATCTCCTCCACCCATGAGGCGCAGGCCTCCTACCGCATCATGCCTATCGTCGCCTGCCTCGGCGAGGCCGCCGGCACCGCCGCCGCACTCGCCATGAAAACCGGCGCCACGCTCCGTTCCCTCGACATTCCCGCCCTTCAGGCCCAACTCCGCGCCCAGGGCGCCTTCATCGGCTGATTTCCATCCCCGCTCTTTCCCGCGCGGCGTCACGGTGTGCCGCCGCGATTCCTCCAAGCTCCCGCCCGCACCTAGCTATGATCTTCCAAGACGACAACGACCTCTACGCGCCCCGCAGATTCCCCTGGGCGACCATCCTTCTCTCCCTGTTCGGGATTCTCGTCCTTCTCGCGATTGTCTGCGCGGCGAAATCCTGCTCCCAGAAAAAAAACGACGCCGAGCCGGACGTTCCGCCCGCTGTGACCAACCTGGTCCCCGCCTCCGCCCCCGCG
>JAZUKQ010000034.1:0-4732 GCA_045643325.1 Kiritimatiellia bacterium
CGCCGGCCCGGATTCCTCCGAGAATTCCACCCGCGACCCGGCGCCCGCGCCGGCATCCGCCCCCGCCGATTCGGACGACGCCCTCTCCGTGCCGCCCCCGCCGCATTCCTCCGGCCCGTACGTTCCGTCCGAGGGCGGCCCGCTCGCCCGCGTCATCGACTCCAACTTCCTCCAGTTCGCCTCGTATACCATCTGCTCGCGCGCCATCCCCACGGTCGAGGACGGCCTCAAACCCGTTCAGCGCCGCATCCTCCACGCCCTCCAGAAGCAGGACGACGGACGCTTCACCAAGGTCGCCGGCGTCGTCGGCGACACGATGCACTTCCACCCCCACGGCGACGCCTCCATCTACGAGGCCCTCGTCAACCTCGAAAACAAGCACTACCTCATCGAGGGCCGCGGCAACTTCGGAAACCTCTACACCGGCAACCCCGCCGCCGCCGCGCGATACATCGACTGCCGTCTCACCGATCTCGCGCGCAAAGAGGTCTTCAACCCGAAGACCACCGACTACATTCCCTCGTACGACGGCCGCGACCAGGAGCCCGTCCTCTTCCCCGCGAAAATCCCGCTCCTCCTCATGCACGGAGCGGACGGCATCGCCGTCGGTCTCGCCACCCACATCTTTCCCCACAACTTCATCGAACTCCTCGAGGCCGAGATTCTCATCCTCGAGAACAAGCCTTTCGAGGTCTTCCCCGACTTCCCGACCGGCGGTCTCGTCGACCTCTCGGACTACCACGACGGCATCGGCCGCGTCCGTGTCCGCGCCCGAGTCGTCGTCCGCGACCCCACCACGCTCGTCGTCACCGAACTTCCCTACGGCAAGACGTCCTCCGACCTCTGCGACTCCATCGAAGAGGCCGCCCGCCGCAAGAAAATCCAGATCAAGAGCCTCGACGACCTCTCCTCCGACCACGCCGAGATCATCATCAACCTCCCCAACGGCGCCGACGCGGAGAAGACCATGAAGGCCCTCTACGCCTTCACCGACTGCGAGTACGCCATCACCGCGAGCATGGTCGTCATCGAGGAGAACCGCCCCCGCGAGCGCACCGTCTCCGAGATTCTCCGCGCCAATGTCCGCCAGCTCGCCGACCTCACCCGCCGCGAGCTCGAGATCCGCAAAGGCGAGCTCTTCGAGGCCCAGCACCGCAAGACGCTCGTCCAGATTTTCGTCGAGGAGCGCATCTACAAACGCATCGAGAAATGCACCTCCTCCGAGGAGATATCCTCCGAGATCCTCAAGGGCTTCGAGCCGTTCAAGGACCGGCTTCTCCGCGCGATCACGCCGGACGACATCGAGATGCTCCTCTCCATCCAGATCCGGCGCATCTCCCTCTACGACATGCGGAAGAACCGCGACGAGATCGACGCTATCGTCGCCGAGACCGCCAAGGTCGATCACGACCTCGCCCATCTCACCCAGACCTGCATTCGCCACATCAAGGACCTCATCAAGGAGTACCGCTACACCGAGGCGCAGGTCCCCGTCGAGGAGCCGCAACCCGCCCCCGAGAACGAGAAAGGCAAGAAGAAGGGCAAAAAAGACGTTCCCGCCGAGAAGCCCGCGAAAAAGCGCAAGCCAAAGATGAAGACCGTCACGGTCGAGCGCTATCCCCGCCGCACCGAGATCACCACGTTCGACGCCATCACCGTGCGCGACGTCGCCGTCGCCGACCTCTCCGTCAACTATGATCCAGAGACCGGCTTCCTCGGCTCCGCCGTCCGCACCGGAGAGACGCTCTTCAAGTGCTCGTCCCTCGACCGGCTCATCCTCCTCTGGCCGAACGGCCTCTACCGGCTCGTCCCCGTCCCCGACAAGCTCTTCGTCGACAAGAACCTCCTCCGCGCCATGGTCTTCGACCGCGACAAACCCTATACGGCCGTCTACACCGCGAAGCAGTTCGCCATCTCGTACATCAAGCGCTTCTCCTTCGGCGGCACCATCATGAACAAGGACTACAATATCCTTCCCGAGGAGGGCTCCGTCATCTTCTTCGCCGAGGGGACGCCCGACACGCTCTATGTGAAGTACAAGCCCATCAAGGGGCAGCGCATCCACCAGCAGATGTTCAACCCCGCCGAGGTCCGCGCCAAAGGCGTCCACGCCCGCGGCAACCAACTCACCGCCAAGCCCATCCTCCGCATCGCCGCCGACGCAAAGCCCCGCTGGTGGGACGACGCCGAGGCCGAGGCCGTCCCCACGCAGGGCCAGCTTCTCTAGCCCGTTCCTCTCTCCGTTTTCAATCCGTTCCACCCTCCGTTTTCAACCCGTTTTTTTCCCTCCCCATCGATGTATACCGTCCTTCTCTCGCTCCTCTTCGGCGCCGCGGCCGGCGCCTCTCTCGGCCTCACCGAGGCCTCCTCTCCCGGCTGGGCCGTCTTCTGGGGCCTGCTCGCCGCCCTCGCCGCGTTCGCCGGCGCGAGCCTCGTCCTCCGCAAGCGCCTCGCCGCCGTCATGTCCGGATTCCAGAAAACCATGGAGACCGGCCAAAAGCAAGTCCAGGCCAAGGTCCAGCAGTTCACGCTGCGCCCCTCCGGCAGCCCCTCGCAGATGATGCGCGAACTCGAGTCCATCATGGCGAAATCCCTCAAGACCGCCATCGGGCAGACCGACGCCCTCGAGCCCTTCAAGCCCTGGGTTCCCTTCATGGAGCGGCAGATCGCCACCACCCGCCTCCAGCTCTACTACCAGCTCAAGGACTACAAGAAGGTCGACGAGCTCATGCCCCGCGCGATGATCCTCGACCCGATGACGTTCTCCATGAAGCTCGCCCAGATGCACCGCAACAACGCCTCCTTCGAGGACATCGCCAAGGACTTCCAGAAAGGCGTCGCCCGGCTCAAGTACAACCAGAGCGCGCTCCCCTACTCCGTCCTCGCCTGGATGTATGTCAAAGCCGGAAAGGACGAGGAGGCCTACAATCTGCTCGTCAAAGCCTGCAAGGACAACGAGAACGACACGCTCAAACGCAACCGCGACAAACTCGCCAACAAAAAGGTCCGCGAGTTCTCCAACGCCGGCCTCGGCGAGCAGTGGTACGCGCTCTATCTCGAGCAGCCCCCCGTGCAGACACGCCGCGTCATGCCCCGCGCCGACGGCCGCCCGTTCTAGTTCCCGCTCTCAACGCCCGCCCGCCCCGATTCCGTCTTCCACCCTATCCACGAAGCCAGCCATGAAAAAAATCCTCCCCCTCCTCCTCGCCGCCGTCGCCGCCCTTCCCGTCCTCGCCGCCGAAATCGGCGTCATCGACATCGCCGAGGTCATCCAGGCGCATCCCGACACCCCCGCCAACAAACAGGCTCTCGAGACCACCAAAAAGGGCTTCGAGGAACAGCGCGACGCCCGCATGGCCGAACTGAAGAAACTCCGCGACGAGGTCGCGGTCTCCCTCGAGCAGGCCAACAACGACGCCCTCAGCGAGAAGGCGCGCCTCGCCGCCAAGGCCGAGGGCGCCGCCAAGTACAAGCGCCTCCAGGAGGAGGAGGCCGCCTTCCGGAAACTCGTCTCCGAGCTCCAGGAGTCGCTCGCGAAACAGGAGGCCGCCGCCCTCAAGGCCACGCTCAAGAGCATCGCGCCCCACATCGAGGCGCTCGCCAAGGAACGCGGCTTCTCGGTCATCCTCGAGAGCTCCGGTCTCGTCACCCCCTCCTCCGTCCTCTGGTCCTCCAAATCCGTCGACATCACCGGGGATGTCATCGGCCGCGTCAAGGCCGCCGTCCCCGCCGAGGGCGAAGCCGCTCCCGAAACGGCCGGAAACAAGGAGTAGCGCCATGGACAAGACGCCCCAGACCGTCGCCTCCCTCGCCGCGCTCGTCGGCGGCACCGTCGAGGGCGACGCCTCCCTGCCCCTCACCGGGGTCGCCTCGCTCCGCGACGCCCTCCCCGGCGACCTCTCGTTCCTCGCCAATCCGCGCTACGCCTCGCAGGTCGCGACGACCCGCGCGACCGCCGTCCTCGTCGCCGCCGACTGGCAGGGCGAGCACGCCGCCGCCGTCATCCGCGTCGCGAGCCCCGACAAGGCGTTCGCGGCCGCGGTCCCGCTCTTCGTCCCCGCGCCCCCGGTCTTCGCCCCCGGCGTCCACCCGACCGCCGTCATCGGCGAGGGCGCCGTGCTCGGCGCGGATGTCCATATCGGCCCCTACGCCGTCCTCGGCCCCCGCTGCCGCGTCGGCGACGGCTGCGTCATCGAGGCCCACGTCGTCCTCGGCGAGGAATGCGTCCTCGGCAAAAACTGCCACCTCCGCCCCCATGTCTCCGTCCGCGAGCGCGTCCGCATGGGAGACCGCGTTTCCATCCATAACGGCACGGTCGTCGGAAGCGACGGCTACGGCTACACGGTGACGATGGACGCCTCCGGCGCCCCTGTCGTCGAGAAGGTTCCCCAGCTCGGCATCGTCGAACTCGGCGACGATGTCGAAATCGGGGCCAACGTCACCATCGACCGCGCCCGCTTCGGCGTCACGAAGATCGGGAACCACACCAAAATCGACAATCTCGTCCAGATCGCGCACAACGTCCAGATCGGCGACCACTCCGGCGTCGTTTCCCAGGTCGGCATCTCCGGAAGCACCCACATCGGCTCCGGCGTCATGCTCTGGGGCCAGGCCGGCCTCGCGGGCCACCTCGATATCGGCGACGGCGCGGTCGTCCTCGCGCAGTCCGGCGTCTCGAAGAACGTGCCCCCGAAGGCCACGGTGTTCGGATCCCCCGCGATGGACCGCCGCG
>JAZUKQ010000035.1:0-11782 GCA_045643325.1 Kiritimatiellia bacterium
TGGGACAAGGAATGGGCCAACGACCGCCGTTGGAGCTAGCGGAACCGCGACGCCCGACCTCCCCCCCCCTTTCATACCGACCAGTCCACACTACCTTTTTCAGCCATGGATTTCAGCGATCAGAAAAAAATCATGTCCCGCCACTATTGGGACCTTTGGAACGCCGACGAGCAGGCCCGCATCGACGAGGACATCGAGCGCAACCGCAAGGCCGACGCCGCCATCGCGCTCGGTCCCGACGCCGCCGGGGCGAAAGTCTCCGTCCGCCAGACGAAGAGCGATTTCTTCTTCGGAGCCCACATCTTCAACTTCAACCAGCTCGGCTCGCACGAGCTCAACGAGCGCTACAAGGCCCTCTACGGCGATATCTTCAACGCCGCGACCGCCGCCTTCTATTGGGATCCCTTCGAGCCCGAGGAGGGCCGGATGCGCTTCGAGGAAAGCCCGGGCGACGACGAGGCGTTCTGGAACGCCTGCAAGAATCCCGCGGCCCAGCGCTTCTGGCGCCGTCCCTGCACCGACCCCGTCATCGACTTCCTCACGGAGAAAGGACTCCGCGTCCACGCGCATCCGATGGTTTGGACGAACCGCACCTGGCACTATCCGAAATGGCTGCTCGCCAAGCTCCCGAAAGAGATGCTCGTCGACATGATCTCGATGGAGCGCCAGGGGGACAACCTCCGTTTCAAGACGCCCGCCGAAATCGAAAAACTCGCCCCGGAGTTCGTCGGGGCCTTCCGCGACGCCCTTGAGCGCCGGATATCCGCCATCGCCGGACGCTACGGCGAGAAGATCGACAGCGTGGACGCCGTCAACGAGAGCGCGGTCGACTTCGCGGCGCGACGCCGCGGCGTCTCCGCCGAGGACGCCTGCACACGCGAGGACGGCGCGCTCGACCCCTCGCTCCCGATCTGCACCGCGGCATACCAGTTTCCCACCTTCATGCCGCCCGCGTTCGACATGCTGGCCTTCGACCTCTGCCACAAGTATTTTCCGGCCTCGACGAAGCTCAACATCAACGACTACAACATGAGCGAGGCCTATCGCGAGCAGACGCGGGACCTCCTCGCCCGAGGCCGCCGCGTCGACCTCCAAGGGCTCCAGATGCACCTCTTCAATCCGGACCAGTGCGCGCGCATCGCCGCCGGCTCGTCCGACGAACAGGCCCCGTGGCAGGCCCGCCGCAACATGGCCACGGTCGACGTCGGACTTCCCCAAGTCATGAGCGAGCTCACCATCACCTCCGCGGGCGAGGGAGAGCGCGGCGAGGCCATCCAGTCCGTCATCGCGTACAACCTCTACCGGCTCTGGTTCAGCCGTCCGAAGATGCGCGGCATCACCTGGTGGAACGCGGTCGACGGCTGCGGGGCGCCCGGAGAGCCGTCCATTTCCGGCATCTGCCGGCGCGACATGACCCCGAAACTGGTCTACCATACTTTCGACCGCCTCTTCAACCACGAGTGGCGGACGAGCCTCGAACTCACCGCCGGCGAGGGCGGAGCCCTCTCCTTCCGTGGATTCAAGGGGACCTACGAACTCTCGTGGGAGGACGCGTCGGGAAGCCACCGGAAGACCCTCGCCGTCCGCTGACGGCGATCCGGCGCGCCGCCTTCGCCTTTCCCGGCTCTTTGTGCTATACTTTCCGGCGTTTACCGGCCGCTTGCCCGACGGGGCCGCGTCCGCGGTTTTTCCTGTCTCCGTCCGTTTTCCCGTTTCCCCGCGAAGCTCCCAGCCAATCCCGCCCCTCTCCGTGATCCGCCGTCCCCCGAAAATCGATTCCTGGACCGTTAACGGCCCGCTCGTCGGAAAGACCCTTCAGGACTTTCTTGCCGAAACCCTCAAACTCTCGCGCCGCGCCGCCAAGCAGCAGATCGACGCCCGGCTCGTCTGGGTCAACGACCGCTGCGTCTGGATGGCCCACCACACGCTCCACAAGGGAGACGTCGTCCGGGTTCCTTCCCGAGCCGCCTCCCCGACCTCGATTTCCGCGCGGCCGAAGAAACTCCCCGTGCTCTTCCAGGACGACGCGATTCTCGTCGCGGACAAGCCCGCCGGCCTCCTCACGAACGACGCCGACGCCTCCGCGGAGAACGTCCTCCGCCTCCAGTGCGCGAATCCCTCGCTCCGCGTCGCCCACCGGCTCGACCGCGACACGACGGGCTGCCTGCTCTTCGCCAAGACCGACGAGGCGTTCGACGGCATCGTGCGCGTCTTCCGCAACCACCACGTCCGCAAAACCTACCGCGCCATCGTCTACGGGCGTTGGGACGCCGCGGCCTCGACCATCGAGCTCCCCATCGCCGAGGAGCGCGCCCTCACCCATGTCACCTGCGTCCGCGCCAACGACACGGCGAGCTATCTCCTCATCCGCATCGAGACCGGCCGCACGCACCAGATCCGCAAACACCTCGCCATGGCGCGCCACCCCATCCTGGGCGACAAGGAATACGGTCCGAAGGTCGTCGAGGACCCCGTTCTCCAGACCGTCGCGCGTCCCATGCTCCATGCCGCCGAGCTCCTCCTCGAGCATCCCCTCGACGCCTCCCGCGACGTCAAAGTCTTCTCCAAAATCCCTCTCGACTTCCAGCGGATGCTTTCGAAGCTCCGGCTTTCCTGAGTCTCTCCGCGCCGTTTCTCCGTTCTTCAACCCGAACCCCGCCCCTCCATGCCTACCGACATCAAAGCCTCCTACCGCACCATTATGGACGACCATTTCCCGCCCCAAATGGAGATCTCCTTCATCGACGGCGCCCGCCGCCAGACCCTCTGCTACGAGAAAAAGAGCTGGGTCATCGACGGCACCGAGAAGGGGCTCCGATACGGCGAGAATCCCGGGCAGGAGGCCGCCCTGTACAAGCTCGTCAACGGCAACCTCGTCCTCGGCGAGGTCGAGTTCCTCCAGCCCGGACGCTACCTCGCCTCCGATGTCGAGCTCCTCCAGTCCGGCAAGCATCCCGGCAAGACCAACATCACCGACTCCGACAACGCCCTCAACATCCTCCGCTATCTCGACGAGACGCCGTGCTGCGTCATCGTGAAGCACAACAACCCCTGCGGCGTCGCCGTCGCCCCCACGCTCGCCGAGGCCTATTTCAAGGCGAACAAGGCCGACCGTCTCGCCGCGTTCGGAGGCGCGATCGCCCTCAACCGCGAGGTCGACGTCGAGACCGCCAAGCTCATCGCCGAGGCCTACGCCGAGGTCGTCGTCGCCCCCGAGTTCGCGCCGGGCGTCATGGACATCTTCGCGCAGAAGAAAAACCTCCGCGTCCTCCGCATCGGCAACATGAAGAAGCTCACCTCCTTCGTCGCCCAGCGCGTGGTCGACTTCAAGTCGCTCATCGACGGCGGTCTCGTCGCCCAGTGGTCGTTCGTCGCCGAGGCCCGCAAACCCGCCGACCTCATGCCCGCCTCCTGCACCCGCAAGATCACCGACAAGGCCACCGGCGCGGTCACCTTCGAGGAGCACAAGATCGCCCGTCTCCCCACCGAAGCCGAGTATAAGGACCTCCTCTTCGGATGGCTCGTCGAGGCCGGCGTCACTTCCAACTCCGTCCTCTACGTGAAGGACGGCGTCACCGTCGGAATCGGCACCGGCGAGCAGGACCGCGTCGGCGTCGCCGAAATCGCGCGCGACAAGGCGTACACGAAACTCGCCGACTGGATCGCCTGGGAGAAGTGGGCCACCCCGTACAACGAGCTCCTGCTCAAGTTCGGCGCGGAAGACGGCGCGAAAAAACAGGCCGAGGCGATGGAGGAGTGCCGCGCCCGCAAAGGCGGTCTTCCCGGCTGCGCCATGGTCTCCGACGCCTTCTTCCCGTTCCGCGACGGCGCCGAGGTCGGCATCCGCGAGGGCGTCACCTCCATCATCCAGCCCGGCGGAGCCATCCGCGACTGGGACGTCATCGACTGCTGCAACGACGCGGGCGTCGCCATGGTCTTCACCGGTCAGCGCTCGTTCAAGCACTAGCCGCGGGACATGACGACGGGAAAGGTCGGCTCCGGACGCGAGAACGGGGTGGAAGCACCGCCCTCCGCCCCCGCGCCCGACAACGACGCGGACCTCATGGACGCCGTCCGCCGCGGCGACGACGCGGCCTTCGCGTCTCTCGTCGAACGCCACCAGCGGCCCCTGCTGAACTTTTTCGTCCTGAACGGCGTCGGAGAACACGCCGAAGACCTCGCCCAGGAGACGTTTATCCGGCTCTACAAGTACCGCGCGAAATACCGGAAGGCGGCGAAGTTCACCACCTTCCTCTATCTTCTGGCCCGGCAGGTCCGCATCGACTTTCTGCGGAAGACGCTCCGCCGCGCCGAACTCCACGAACGTCTCGCGGAGGAGGCGCCGCAGGAGGAGCCCCCCTCCGCCGCCGCGAGGGGAATGCGCATCGACGCCGAGGCCGCGCTCCGCCTTCTTCCGGACGCGATGCGCGAGGTCGTCGTGCTCTCGGTGATGCAGGGGCTCACCCAGGGAGAGGTCGCCGATGTTCTCCACATTCCCGTGGGCACGGTCAAGTCGAGACTTTCAATCGCCCTCGGCCGCCTCCGCGCCGCCATGCGGGATCCGGATCCGTCCTGAACCCGATCTCCGGTGAACCATCCGTTCCCCGGCCGCGTTTATACCGCGTGAAAAGGGGCGATTATCGCCTCTTCCGAACCGCATGACAGACCGAAGCCCATGAACGCTTCCGACGCCTCCTCCCCTCTTTCCGATTTTCCCGATGTCGTGACGGCTCTCCGCGGCATTCCGCCCGCCGAGCCGTCCAGCGGCTTCATGGACCGTGTGCTTTCTCAAACCGTCCGGAGCGATCCGCTCGAGGCGGACCAGGACATCGTCTCCGCCCTGCGCGCCATCCCTTCCGCCGAGCCCTCGCCCGACTTCGCGGCCCGGGTCCTCGTCGCTGTCGCGGGCGTCCGCCGCCGCGAACGATCGCTTCTCCGCCTCCGGATCGTGTCCGCGGCCGCGGCCTGCCTCGCGGCCGCCTTCTGCGCCTACACGCTTGGTTCCACCGGCCGGTCCGGAACCGATTCGCGGATCGGGATCGCCTCCGCCCCCGGTTCCGACAGCCGTCTTTCACCCGATTTGACGGCGGCCCTCGTCTCCGCCCAGCGCGCCGACGGCACGTGGGACGTAGTCGCCCTCGGCGGGCGGAAAGAGCATGAGCTCGAACTCTCCGCGCTCTCCCTCCTCGCGCTCTCCCGCGCCCCCGGAGCCGATCCGGACTCCCTCCGCCGCGGCGTCGTGGCCATGTGCCGCGCGCAGTCGCCCGACGGCGCGTTCGGCCGCGGCCCGTCCGAGTCGCGGACGCACGAACTCGTCACCGAGGCGCTGGCCGAAATCAACGCATCGCTCCGTTCTCCGGAACTCGGGGCCGCCATCGCGAGGGCGCGGTCCTTCTCCCGCCGTCTCGCCGTCTCGGGCGACGGATTCTGGGGCTATCCGCGTCGCTCGCCCGCTGCCGGCGTCGTCTCCCGCGAGTCCGCCCTTCGCGACGGTCTTCAGGCGCTCGCGCGCCTTCAGGGTTCCGACAGCCTCTATGCCCGCCTCGTCGCCTCGCTGAACCAGTGAGACGACGGACGTCCACGCCCGTCCCCGCTTCTTCCGTCCCCTTTTCCCGGTTTTTTCATTGCACGGCCGCCCATAAAAAAGTATGCTATCCGTCCTTCGCGGATTTCGCGCCGATAACAGAAAGGATACGCCATGAAAAACCCCCTCCCCCTCTTTCTTCTCGCCGCCGCCCTTCTGGTCGCCGGGACGTCCTGTCTTAACGTGAAGACCCAGAGCGAGGTCAAGGTGACGGAGCCGATCCGGGTCATCGTGGACGTGAACCTCAAAGTCGACAAAGAGATCGCCAAAGCCTTCGGCGAGGAAGACAAGGCGTTCGGAGCCAAGTCCAACGGTCAAAAACCGCCGAAACGCTTCCTTGAGATCAAGGAACTCCTCGACGCGAAAAAGGCTGGCATCAACAACCGCGGATTCCTCGAAGCGCGCGGCGAACTGACCGACGACGAGAAAATCCTCCTGGCCGAGGACAACGCGATGCGCAAGAAACGCTATGCGGACATCGCGGAAGAGTCCGGCGTCTCCGCCGAGACGGTCGGGAAACGCCGCGCCGTCAAATTCGCCGAGATGATTCCCGAAGGCGAGGGCGTCTGGATTCAGGCCGCCGACGGGACATGGAAGCAGCGCTAGTCTGACGCGCGGTCCTCTGGGCGCCGGGTCTCCCGGCGGCCCGGCGCAAGGGCGTTCCCGCGCGCGGGAACGGCTCCGTGTGCCGGACGTCGGGAATCCGGAGTCTCTCTATTCGCCCCGGATTTCCTCGTGATCGTCGAAGGGGACGGTGCGGTCCGCGAAAATCTGTCCTTTCTCGTGACCCTTTCCGGCCACAAGGACGATGTCCCCCTCCCCCGCCTCCCGCGCCGCGAGCCGGATCGCCTCGCGCCGGTCGACCTCCTCGGTGACTTTGCCGCGGAGCGCCTCGGGCACGCCCGCGGAAATCTCCTCCAAAATGGACTCCGGTCTCTCGCTCCGCGGATTATCCGAGGTGAGAAATACGCGGTCGGCGAACTCCGCCGCGATTCTCCCCATCTGCGGACGCTTGCCCCGGTCCCTGTCGCCGCCGCATCCGAACACCGCGAACAGCCGGCCTTTCGTCTCCGGACGCAAGGCTTTCAGCACGCGCTCCAGCGCGTCCGGCGTATGCGCGTAGTCGACGAACCACGCCGCGCGGCTTCCTGCGCGGGGCACCCGCTCCAGACGTCCGCAGACGGGCCGGCACGCGCCCAGCGCCCGCGTCACGTCGCGGAGCGGATGACCGATGA
Organism: Kiritimatiellia bacterium; assembly: GCA_045643325.1. Classification (GTDB taxonomy): domain Bacteria; phylum Verrucomicrobiota; class Kiritimatiellia; order RFP12; family JAZUKQ01; genus JAZUKQ01. Next base: position 6,820 of record JAZUKQ010000035.1, read on the forward strand.
TTCCGGCCATCGCGACGACGCACAGCAGATTCTGGACGTTATGGGTGCCGAAAAGCGGCGTCCGCAGCGGCGCGCTTCCACCCCGTTTCGTGATCACGTCGAACCGCATGCCGTCCAGACCGCGCTCGATATGCGCCGCCCGGACATCCGCCGCGGGATCCAATCCGTAGGTGACGCGAGGAACGCCGTATTCCTCGAGCCACGCGACAAGTTTCCGGCCCCACTCGTCGTCGATGTTCACGACGGCCATTCCGTCCGCGTTGAGCACAAGCAGCTCGAACAGATGGCGCTTGGCCAGGAAATAGCTCTCCATGTCGCCATGATAGTCGAGATGGTCCCGCGTGAGATTCGTGAACGCGGCGACCGTGAAGAGCATTCCGTCCGTGCGGCGCTGGTCGAGCGCGTGCGACGACGCCTCCATACAGATGCTGCGGCATCCCGCGTCGCGCATCCTCGCGATCATCCCGAACAGCGTCAACGGGTCGGGTGTCGTATGCTCGGCCTCCTCCCGCTCCCCGTCGCCGTAGTCGACCGCCACGGTGGAGATGAGGCCGCTTTTCCCGTCAAGGCTCGCGAGCACCTCGTGAAGCAGGGTCGCGACCGTGGTTTTCCCGTTCGTCCCGGTCACCGCGTAGACATCCAGCGTCTGGCTGGGATAGCCATAGAACGCGGAGGCGCATTTCGAAATCGCGAAACGGGCCGATTCCACCCGGACCCACCGCCCGGCAGGCACGTCGGAGGGCCGGTCGCCCTCCCCGACGGCCACAACCGCGCCGGCGGCGATCGCGGAGGCGGCGAACCGCCGTCCGTCGACCGTCACGCCGGGCACCGCGACGAACAGCGACCCGGGGACCACGGCGCGGGAATCGTCCGTGACATTGACGACCTCCCGCTCCAGAATCTCCTCGTCCAAGCCGGAGAGAATTCCCACATCCCCCAGAGACCAAAGCATGTCTTGGACGGTCATGGCTCAGGATCCTCCAATTTCCCGATGCTCTGCGCCAACTCGAGAAGGGACACGTCTTCCGAAATCGGAGCCTCCTGCGAACCGGCCGAGGAAAGTTTCTCGTATTCCGCGATTTCCGTCGCGATTTCGGCGAACACCGGCGCGGCGCAGACGCCCCCGTGGTGAAGCCGCCTCGCCTTGGACGGACGCTCGAGCGTCACGACAATCACATATTTCGGGCTTTCCATCGGGAAAAAACCGAAAAACGACCCCCAGAAGGCGTCGTCGGAGTATCGCCCGTTCACAAGAATCTGGGCCGTGCCGGTCTTCCCCGCGACCCGGAACCCGGGGACCGCGGCCTTCTTTCCGGTTCCCGCCGTCACGACGCCCTCCATCATCTCGGCGACCGCCCGCGCGCTCTTCTCGCTGAAAATCCTCCCGGCGACCCGGGGCTTCGTCTCCCGGAGGATCCGTTCGTGCCCGGGGGCCCAGATCCGGCGGACGACATGCGGCTCCATTTTGACGCCTCCGTTGGCGATCGCCCCGTAGACGGCCGCCATCTGAAGGGCGGTCACCTCGATTCCCTGGCCGAGACACACGCGCGTCACCGTGACGGGCCACCAGTTCTTGACGTCGCTCAGCACCCCGCCGATCTCGTTCGGAAGATCCACTCCGGTCGGCCTGCCGAAGCCTCCCTTCAGAAGATAGTCGTAGAACGGCTCCTGGCCCATCCGCAGAACGATCTGAGCCGTTCCGATATTGCTCGAATGGGCGAGAATGGTCGCCGCCGTCTGGTTCGGGCCGAGATAGTGGTCGTGCAGCAGATGTCCGCCGTACCGCATCGGTCCCGTCATGCAGTCGATCGGAGTTTTCGGGGTGATCGCTTTCGCGTCGAGCGCCGCCGCGACGGTGAAGGGCTTCATCGTCGAGCCGGGTTCATACGAATACGAGACGCACCGGTTGTTCCAAAGCTCGAAGTTCGCCGAGACGCGCTCCGGGTCCATGCTGGGCCAGTCGGCCATCGCCAGGACCTCCCCGGTCGTGCAGTCGTACACGACGGCCCAGCCGGCCGTCGCGCCGTTCTTCTCGCATCCCCGGCGGACCGCCTCGACCGCGAACTGCTGAATCGAGCAGTCGAGCGTGAGTTCGATGTCGAACCCGTCCTGAGGCGCGACCTCCCGTTCCCGGCGGAGGAAAATCTCCTGGCCGCGCGCGTTGTGGTAGGTCTGGGTATAACCGGGTTTTCCGCGGAGCATCTTGTCGAATTTCTTCTCGATTCCGATGCCGCCGCCGTCTTTGGTCATGAATCCGACGACATGGCAGAAATTCGTCCCGAGCGGATAGCGGCGGCGGTAGCCCGCCTCTTTCATGATGCCGCGGAACATTTTCCGGACATACCCTTTCGGACGCTTCAGCGCGTCGAACGCCTTCTCGATCTCGTCGTCCTCGTATTCATCGATGAATTTGTACCGGTTTCCGGTCTCCCGCTGCCGCGAGATGAGGGCATCGAGCTTTTCGGCGTCCGTATTCGGGAAAATCGCCGCGAGATTCGTCGCGACGCACCACTGGTCTTTCGGGTCGACACACTGCGCGTCGACGAAATATTTGACGTGCCGCACCTCCGCTGTGAGCATGATTCCGTTCCGGTCGGAGACTCCCCCGCGCCGGGCCGGTATTTCATAGACGACCGGTTTCTCGTAGTTGACCGGGGCTTCGCTCTGAAAATCCGTCCTCCACAGCTGGACGTAGGCCAGCCGAAGGGCGAGCACCAGAAAACCGAGACGCGCGAGCCACTCGATGATGCGCCCCCTCCGGTCTGGAAACGAGTTGCAGGCCATTCGGAATCCTCTGGAGCGGACGTTCTTCCAGACGGATTATCTCGAAGCGTAGTCGGTCGCGGAGCCGGCCACGCGCGAGGGGGCGGGTCCGATCCGCATCTTCACGACGCGGCCGGTGGGCGGATTGATCATTTTCATACCGTTCTCGGCGAGCTGTTCGCGCACCTGAGTCGGATTGAAACGGAGCGACCATTGGCCCTGGGCGACCTGAAGGTCCGCCGACCGGGCGTCCACCTGGCGCTCCGCCTTGGAAATTCTCTCCGAGAGGTTCTTCTGCGTGTTTTTCTGGACATTCAGCCCGATCAGAAAGGCGCACGCCGCGAAAACGATGAAGACGACGTAGACGACCGCGGCATATCCCGCGCCGTGCTGCCGCAGGGAGATCCCGCAATTTTCGCGCTCGTCGGAATCGTTGAAGATCATATCGACACTCCTAGCAATGTTTGAAATCTTTTTTTCGCCGCGTCGGCGCGGCGACCCGCTCCGCGATCCGGAGCTTCGCCGAGCGGGCGCGGGGGTTCGAGGCCACCTCGTCCTCGCCCGGCCCGACCGGCTTTTTCGTGATAAGCGCCACGGCCGGCTCGCGTCCGGCCCAGCGTTCGCCGCCCTCGGGGAGCGACTCCCATTTCCCCGCGTGGGCCGCCATCGCGCTCTTCACGACGCGGTCCTCGAGGCTATGGAACGTGATGACGGCCAGGCGGCCGCCCTCCCGCAGGAGGCCGATCGCCTCCTCCACTCCCGTCTCCGCGGCGCGGAGCTCGTCGTTCACGGCGATGCGGAGCGCTTGGAACACACGGGTCGCCGGGTGGCGCGCCGCGCCTTTCCTCCCGCCGACGGTCTTCTCGACAAAGTCCGCGAGCTGCCGGGTCGTGCGGAACGGCGCCCTCGCCTGCGCGTCCGTGATCGCGCGCGCGAGTTTGCCGGCGTTCGGCTCCTCGCCGTACTCGCTCAGAATCCGGGCGAGCTCCCGCCAGTCCCCGCCAATCCGGGCGAGAAGGTCCGCGGCGGTCTCTCCCCGGGAGTTGTCCATCCGCATGTCGAGCGGACCGTCGTGGAGGAAGCTGAACCCGCGGTCCGCCTCGTCAAGCTGGAACGACGAGACTCCGAGATCGAGCAGCACGCCGTCGAAGGGACCGGCGCCGTCCTCCTCCGCGACACGGCGCATCTCGGCGAAATTCGCGTGCCGCGCATGAAAGCGGCCGGCATAGCGCGCGAGGCGCGCCTCCGCGCGCGCGACAGCGGCGGGATCGCGGTCGACGCCCCACAGTTCGCCGTCGGGGGCGCAGGCCTCCAGAATGGACTCCGCGTGCCCCCCGCCGCCGAGTGTCCCGTCGAAATAGCGCCCGCCGGGCCGGACCGCCAGCCCCTCCATCACCTCGTTTTTGAGAACGCTGATGTGCATGGCCCTCCCCTAGAATCCAAGCTCCATCGCTTTCTTGACCCACTCGTCGTAGCCGGCGCCGGCGTTTTCGGAGACGGGCGGCTTTTCGGCGAGCGACCAGACCTCGAAATGCCCGGCCATGCCGATCAAAACGACCTGATTCTCCTCCCCGCCGAGCTTCGCGTGCCGGAGCAGAAGGTCCGAGACGCGGATGCGGTTCTGCACGTCGACGGTCAGAATCTCGGTGTTTTCGGAAACCGCGCGCAGGAAGTCCTTGATGGCCTTGTCTCTGCGGCTGGCCTCCTCAAACGCCTTCATGCGCGCCATCTGCTCGGCCTCGGTGAACACCTCGAGACAGGGCTCGCCGGTGCGGCTGCGCATCACGGCCATACGTTTCGGCGAGCCCAGGGTCTCGAACCACGACGACGGAATGGTCAGCCGCCGCTTGGGATCCAGGCGGTGGTCGTAGCGCCCCACAAGGGAGACACATTCCGGTTGGGTTGAGGGATTTTCCATGGATTTCGCCGGTTTTTCGGTGTCGCAAGAACTTTCGTTGTGGGAAAACATGACACCTGACCGTTCGAACACCCCACATCGTACCACCAGAAGCCTCCGATTGGCAATCCCATTTTTTGCTTTCGGCGTAAATATTTTTCACCCGGTTTTCCATACCCGCCCGGAGTTTTTCCAGCCCCGTCACCGGATTTCCGCGGCGTGTCTATCCCTCCTTCCCGCTGTCCGCCCCCGCCCTCCTCCCGCCGCCTCTCGACCGCCCCGTTCCCGCTCGCGCGCTCTCGC
>JAZUKQ010000036.1:0-5647 GCA_045643325.1 Kiritimatiellia bacterium
AACGGGGCTCGACCCGGACGCGGATACCGACAACGACGGTCTGACCGACTGGGCGGAAACGTTCCTGTGGGGGACGGACCCGAACTACGCCGATACCGATGGGGACGGCATCGCCGACAATGTGGAGCTCATGATGGGCATGAACCCGTTTGATGCCGACGAGAACGAGAACGGCATACCGGACGGTGTGAGCGAATCGGAATGGCTGGCCAATCCGCTGTGGGCGGCGAGCGACGCAGAGGCAAATGTCGTGATCACCCTTCGCACGGCCATTCCGGAGGGCGGCAAGGCGACGTTGGTGGTTGGAAATCTTACCCTGCCGCTTCGTGCCCCCGCGAGTTATCCGCTTGCGCTTGTTCCGGGCGAGTGTGTCCCGTTCCGGCTTCTTTCGAGCCATGCCGGTGTGGTCGACCTCTCCCTTGACGGCGCGCCTGCGCAACGCTCTCTTCTCCAGGCGCCGCGGAGTCCGATGTCGCCGCCGGACCTCCCTCTCTGGCTCAAAGATCCGGCACGCGTGTTCGACGGCGAGGCGGAACATGGAAACGGGTTGCTGGCCGTTCCCGTCCTCCATCTTGTCGACGAGAAGGGGCGCGAGACGGAGACGAGCGAATGTGTCCACGAGAGCGACATGGTCGTCACGCGATACTACGCGTTCCACGCGGAGCCGGAGGAGATGGGGCTGACCACAGAAGACCTGTCCGTCGAGGGATTCGTGGCGGAGGGGCCGCGCGAACTCTCGCTTGCGCTGGTCGGATTCTACCCGTCTGAAGCGACCGGCACGATTTCCGTGATGCCCGCGAAACTCAAGCGCGGCGTCCTGTCGACCTCCCGCACCCTCCATCGGTGCCGGAGCGCCGCCGCCTACCATGAATGTCATGCGTGCGGCTTCCCGCACGGTCCCGACCAGCCCTGCTCCCATGAGGCGGACTGCCCCGCCGTCCTCGACCCGGACGCGGCCTGCACCTGCGTCCAATGGGTCCAGGTAGCCTGGCAGGACACGGACGGGAACGGCGTCGGAGATGGCGAGGACGACCATCTCGTCGCCTGGGCACCGGCTGTAGCGTTCACCGCTATCGGATCCACCCATGACGCATGCTGCTGTGGTCTGGAAAACGGGGAAGGCGTCGATGTCTCCGCCCGTCTTCTCTCGCACTCGTCCAACCTCCGCCTCTGGAACGACGACGGAGAGCTTCTGGAGTCCGGCGATTCCGTCGAGAGCTTTTCCATCCAGGCGAGGTCCCCGTCGCCCTCCGTGGGCGGCTCCGAAATCGTGTATCAGATTGTCGGACCGTCGAACGACATGCGCCGGACCCTTCGCGTCCCCGTGACGGCATGGGACGCATGGTGCACGGGGATGGCGTACAACCATGCCGTGAACGCCCACGCCTCCGACGCCGTCAACCTCCGGCACGGCTATGCGACGAATTGCGTCATCGACTATACGCGCCCCGAATGGGTCTCCGCAGCGGACCACGCGTCGCCGCCCTCCCGCGACGAGCCGGGATGCTGGATCGCCGGGACGAACCCGTGCGTCCTGGCGCGCTTCGAAATCCGCCCCGCCGACATCACGAACGCGGTTCTTCGCGCCGAGCACAGCGGATCCATCCTCTCGACCGTCTCGGACACGGCCGTCCTCTTCAGCAACGGGGTCACGCGGACGACGCAGACGGCACAGACGCAGAAATTTCCCGATTTCGCGAGTTTCACGCTCGACTTCCCGATCTCAAACGTCGTCTCCCGGAGCACAAAGGAATTGTGGGAGTGGCATGCCGTCTCGCTCGACGGGCATGACGTCGCCGACGTTTTTATCGCCACCAACGGCCCCTCCGTCGCCTACTCCATCCTCGGGGAGCCCGTCGCCCCCTGGACGGACGCGTCTCTCTCGGACCAGAATGTCTGGACCTCGGCGCTGGACTTCATCATCACCACGAACGCCTGCGAAGGTGCGACCACGGAAACCAATGCGCTGGCGAGACTGACACAGTTCCTGTTTTCGGAACATGGACTTGCGTATGATACGGAGAGAGGGGGAAGTAGTTACTTTTATGAGAGATTTGTTTGAAATACAGGATTGCCAATTCGTCGGTTTTACCTTTCCGACTACATTGCTAGGGCACGGGGGGACATCGTGAATTGCTACGATCAGGCGTATGGGCTTTCACTTCTTGGGAGGTGTATCGGCATAGATTCGTCCGTGGTCTTCCTCGAGCCATTTGGCTACATTAACCAGACGGATCTTGTCGGCGTCTGCGCCTGCAACAATCCGTTTTTCGTGAAGGGTGGTGTCGCCGTTCAGTCGAAACAGAGAGATTCCGATGACGTTTATCGGTCAATTTTTGGAAACCACCGCTATGTTCTTCTAGACGGTGTCGTGTTCGATGCCTGCGCCGGTCCCGCGCTTGGAACGCAGACGCAGGCACAGTACCTTTCCGCCACGGTGGACACATCCACCCATGACGAGGAGTTTCTGGTACTGTACCAGAACATTCAAGAGTTCTCCGGGAAGAAAGCAGGCGATGCGAACAACGCCGCCATCGACAACTTCCACATTCCACTGCAATAAAGGGACCTCCATGAAGACGCTCATTTTCATGTTATTATTTCCGCTAGTTCTCGTTTCCACAACCCTTGCACAACAGCCATCTGAAGTAAGAACGGCTCTTTCTCTTATGGAGTATGTCGGGCTGGAGACTGGGTCGTCCGTCATTGAGACAAACAAATGGGTTCCATCACAATCCGTCCAAATCGGAACGAATGCGTTCACAATTGCAAACACAACCAGATGGGAGGGATATGATGACGATGGTTCCATTCTCTTGGAAAATACCCCAACAGTTATCGCACACTATGAAGTTTATAATTCCGAAACGCAGGAATGTGCCCGAAAAAACTGGGCACTTCATGAAACATGCAATTCCATGCCAACCATTATGTATTTTGGATCGTATGTTCTGAATACGATGTCAAACGGCGTCACCATCGTGCGAGAACGTGAACCTGTGTCGGGGCCACCCTCATTCACCTTCGGTCCGACGAACGATGTGAAGGCGACATGTCTTTACAAGAACTTCGAGGTGAGGGTCACCCTTGAATCCCCGATTGTCGATCCTGCCCAGCTTGCACTCGCCCTCCTTCGTGCCGGAGGTGTGAACATTCCAGACGAACCTGTCGAACCGCCGGCGACACCGTGATGACGAATCATTCTCTACGGAGATTCCCATGAAAGCCCTTTGCTCGTTTGCCCTCGCCGCCCTTCTCTCCGTCCTCCCCGCCCTCTGCGGCACGGTTCCACTGTCCGGGACTCCGGCGGCGCTGTTCGACGATACGGAGAACGTGTCCGTCCGCTTCAGCGCGGATCCGTGGGTGCTTCTGATGCTGTAGAACGTCCAGACGCCCGCGCCCCCGCCGCGCTGACGCGCCCAAGCGGTCCGTCCGTTTCCGGACCTACTTTCCGGAGACCTCGTCGTAGGAGAGGTCCGCGGGACGCGGGGGCAGGGAGCGGCGCGTGGACATCGCGTCGGCGAGGTCGGCGTCGGAGTCCGGATCGAACCACCAGTAGACCAGGGCGCTGTCCTCGCGGCCGTACTTTCCCAGAACCGTCGGCGGGGTTCCGAACCGGTTCCACCAGAGGAGCCGCGTGGAGTCCGTGTTCCAAAGGAGGACGTACGGACATTGCTCCGTGAGAATCCGGTCGATTTTCCGGCAGATCTCGTGGCGTTTGGAGACGTCGAACTCGGTCTTCTGCTCCTCGATGAGCCGGTCCACCTCGGCGTCGGCGAACCCGGTGATGTTGTTGCCGCCCGGGCGGTCCGCCTCCTTGGACGACCAAAGCGACTCCGGGTCCTTGTAGAGCCCCGCGCCCCATGCCGTCCACGTCATGTCGAAATTGTAGGAGTCCATGTCGCGGAACCACGCGGCGAGGTCCTTGCGGACCGTCTCCAGACGGATTCCCGCCTTCCGGAGCTCCTCCCGGTAGATGGTCAGAAAACGGTCGGTCGTGGAATCCCTGACGAGGAACTCGACCACCAGGGGGCGTCCGTTCTTCCGGCGCGTCCCCGTGGCGGGGTCGAGCGTCCATCCCGCCTCGTCGAGGAGTTCCGCGGCGCGGGCCGGGTCGAAATCATAGACAGGGTTCTCGCACGGGTGCTCCGGGTCGTACAGATCCTCATAGTACGAGCGGTGGAGGAAATACTGGTCGTACATGAGCGTCCGGTTGAGGAGCGGGCGGTCGAGAAGGTGGGCGAGGGCGCGCCGGACGCGGACGTCGTCGTACGGTTCCCGGCGCAGGTTCATGGCGAAGCCCTGAAATCCGACGGGCGAGTGGTTTCCGATTTTCTGGCGGACGATCCATGCCTTGTCGAAGCGGTCGCCCTCGAGCTCCTTCGCCCAGAGGCGCGCGGTATAGATCGGGAAGAGGTCGAGCTCGCCCTTGCGGAACGCCTCGAAGGCGTTCTCCCGCTCGGAGAAGAAGCGGAAGTCGAGGATGCCGAAGTTATAGAGCCCCGCGTTGGAGGCCCGTCCGCGTCCCCACCAGTCGGGCCGGCGCACGAGCTCGAGGGAGACATTCTCCTTGTGCTCGCCGAGCCGGTAGGGACCCGAGACGACGGGAAAGTCGAAATGGACGCGGTTGAAGTCGTTGGTCGCGAAGACGTGCGACGGGAGGACGGGAAGCCCGCCGATCGCCCCGAGGTTGCGCCAATGCGTCTCCCGGGCGGTGATGCGGAGCGTCGACGCGTCGACCGCGACAGGCGGCTCGAAGACGTCGAGCTCCATCTTGAAGGCTCCGGCGAGGGAGTCGGGGGCGGTGACCTTCTCGAACGTCCAGACGACGTCCCCGGCGGTGACCGGGCGTCCGTCGCTCCAGCGCGCGGCGGGGTCGATGTGGAATGTGAACGTCCGGCCGTCCGGGGAGATTTCCCACGAGTCGGCGAGACCGGGCGCGTGGTCGGGAGACGTCGAGGGGCTTGTGAGAAGCGACTCGAACAGAAACGAGAAGACCGTCGCCGTGAACGAGTTGTTGTCGAGGAAGTAGTTGAGGCTTTTCGGAACGGCGCCCGCGAACGTGCGGATCCGTCCGCCGGGGACCGCGCGCGGGTCGGCGAGAGGATCGGCCTCGCCGACGGCCGGAGCGGGGCGTTCCGCGGGCGGGGACTCCCCGGAAACGGGGGCCGCGACGGCGGCGAGCGCTCCGCAGAGCGCGAGAACCCCCGCGGGAAGGACACGCGCCGCCCAAAAATTTCTCATTCCAGCGAATCTTTCCGGCATGGGCATCTCGGCCGCGCGGACGCTCAGAACCGTTCGAGCGCCGCGAGAAGGAGTTTCGCGAGCACCGGAGTCCGGTCGCGCGAGACGTCCATGACGTCCTCGTGGCTGAGGTTCTCGGCGGCCATGCCCGCGGCCATGTTGGTGACGAGGGAGAGCCCGCAGACCCGGATGCCCATCGCGGAGGCGGTCATGGCCTCGGGAACCGTGGACATGCCGACGAGGTCGCCGCCGAGGATATGATAGGCGCGGACCTCCGCCGGGGTTTCGAACGAGGGGCCGCAGCTATAGGCGTAGACGCCCTCTTTGAGCTCGAGTCCGATGGACGCGGCGGCCTCGACGAGCTTCGCGGAGAGTGCCGGGTCGTAGACGTGGGACTGGTCGG
>JAZUKQ010000037.1:0-6669 GCA_045643325.1 Kiritimatiellia bacterium
CGCGGCATCGCCGAGGGCATCCACGACTTCTGCGCAGGCGCGATCGCGCCGGCGAAATAGGAAATGACGGAGGTTTCCCGCTCCATGTCCGCCGATTTCCCGCCCGACCCGGCCCTCTACGCCCCCGCGATGGCCCTCGCCATCGAGGAGGCGGCGCTCGGCGCGGCGGCCGGCGAGGTGCCCGCGGGCTGCGTGATCTACCGGACGCGCGACGACGGCACGACGGAGATCCTCGCGCGGGCCCACAATGTCACCGAGGGCGCGAACGACGCCACCGCGCACGCGGAGCGCCGGGCCATCGCGATGGCCGCGAAAACGCTCGGGGACTGGCGGCTGGTGGGCACCGTCCTCGTCTGCACCAAAGAGCCCTGCGCCATGTGCGCGGGGGCGATCGTCCTCGCGCGTGTCCCGACGGTCGTCTGGGGCGTCTCCGACCCGAACCGCGGCGGCGAGAGCGTCTTCCATATCCTCACCCATCCGAATCTCATCCACCGCGCGGTCTGCGTGCCCGGCGTCGAGGAGGAGCGCTGCCGCGAGCAGCTCCGCTCCTTCTTCCGGGCGCGGCGGACGGAGGCGGGGAAATAGCGGACCCCGTGTTTTTTCCTCCCCAAGCCCCTTCTTTTTTGGTAGACTTCCGAAGATTATTCACCTCTGTGGAGTTTTGTTTTCATGCATTGGATCGACTGGTGTATCGCCCTTATCCCCTTCCTCGCCATCCTCGGACTCGCCGTCTACTCGAGAAAGTACGCCCGCGGCCTCGTGGACTACCTGGCCGCAGGCCGGGTCGCGGGCCGCTACGTCATCTCCGTGGGCGACGTCGCCGCCGGCCTCTCCGTCATCTCCCTCGTCGCCTCCGCGGAGTCGAACTATAAGGTCGGCTTCGCCATGGGCTTCTGGAACAACATCACCCTCCCGCTGGGCATGTTCCTCGCCCTCACCGGCTTCTGCACCTACCGCTACCGCGCGGCGCGCGTCCTCTCGATGGGCCAGTTCCTCGAGATCCGCTACAACCACGCGTTCCGCATCTTCGCCGCCGCGCTCCGGACCGTCGCCGAGATGGTGACGAACGCCATCGGCCCGGCCGTCGCCACCAACTTCTTCATCTACTTCCTCGGTCTGCCCCACCGGTTCACCGTCTTCGGAATCAACCTTCCGACCTTCTCCATCATCGTGGTGATCTGCCTCACGATGGCCATGATCTGCATCTGGCCCGCGGGGCGTGTGTCCCTCCTCCTTACCGACACGATGCAGGGAATCTTCTCGTACCCCATCTTCGTGATGATTTTCTGCTTCATTTTCTACAAATTCGCCTGGGGCACCGACATCGTCCCGGTCATCATGGACCGCGTCCCCGGCGAGAGTTTCCTCAACTCGTTCGACATCGGCGAGCTCCGCGATTTCAATATGTTCGCCCTCGTCGTCTCCATCCTCGGCTCCATCCTCAACCGCGCCGTCTGGATGGGCAACGACACCTCCAACTCCGGCAAGACCCCGCACGAGCAGAAGATGGCGGGCGTCCTCGGCACCTGGCGCAACGGCTTCTCCTGGCTCTCCATCACCGTCCTGGTCATCATGATCATCACGGTCATGAACTCCGACAAATACTACGTCCGCACCGCCGGGAACGGCTTCTCCTCCCACGAGACCCGCATCGCGCTCGTCAGCAAGATCGCCGGCGAGGTCTCCTACGGCGCGGAGGACCCGGAAGGCCTCGCCGCCAGAATCGAGGAGGCCGTCCGCGCCGTCCCCGTCCCGACCCACCAGACCAACCCCGTCCGAGGCGCCCTCGCCGAGGAGGAGACGCTCATCGCCCGCGGCCTGAAGGACGCCCCCTCCGAGGAGCTCAAGCTCGCCCAGTCGAAACAGCTCTCGCAGCGCCAGAACCTCGACACCCCCTACATCAACGCCGCCCGCGCCGTCTTCTCGTCCAACCTCCCCGCGGACCTCAAGGCCGAGGCCGCCGCCATCGAGGCCGCCACCGCGAGGGCCCTCGAGGCCGCCCGCGCCGACGGCCGCATCCCCGCCGCGTCCCCCGAGCTCCAAACGACGCTCGCCGAGGGCCGCTACCCGCTCTACGAGCTCAAGGACGAGAACCGGAAAATCCAGAACGCCACCGCGCAGGTCCTCTCCGACGCGAAGCAGTCCGGCGTCATCCCCACCCCCTCCGCCGAGCTCGCCGCCGCCCAGGGAGCCAACGCCAAGCGCGCCCAAAAGCTCACCTCGCTCTATAACCAGATGATGACCCCGGTCGCCCTCCGCCGCCTCCTTCCGCGCGGCATGACCGGCTTCTTCATCCTCCTCATGTTCATGCTCCTCATCTCGACCGACGACTCCCGCATCTTCAACGCCTCCTCCACGCTCGTGCAGGACTGCGTCCTCCCGTTCTTCAAGAAATCCCCGTCGGTCAAGGCCCACCTCGCCCTCCTCCGCTGGATGTCGGTCGGCGTCTGCGTCTTCTTCTTCGTCGTGGCCGTGTTCTTCTCGCAGCTCGACTACATCAACATGTTCACGACCATCATGTGCGCCATCTGGACCGGCGGCGCGGGCTCGATCATCACGTTCGGCCTCTACTCCCGCTTCGGCAACACCGTCGGCGCCTGGTGCTCCGTCGTCTTCGGCTGCGGCACGTCGCTCGTCGGACTCGTCCTCCAGCGCGCCTGGGCCTCGTCCGTCGTCCCGTTCCTCGTCCGCAACAACTGGGACGACTCCGTCCGCCTCTTCCTCGGCCGCGTCGCCGAGCCGCTCAACCCGTGGGTCGACTGGACGCGCACCGCCACCGAGTTCGCCGAGAAGTTCCCGATCAACTCCACGGAGATTCTCGCCATCTCGATGGTCCTCTCCGTCGCGACCTACGTCCTCGGCTCCTACATCGGCATCTGGACCGGCGCCTACAAGCCGTTCGACCTCGACCGCATGCTCCACCGCGGCGCCTATCTGCCCGAGGAGGAGCGCGCCCTCGCCGCCGAGGAGGCCAAGCACAAAAAGCCCTCCATCCTCGCCCGCCTCGTCGGCATCACCAAGGAATATACCCGCGGCGACCGCATCATCGCCTGGTCGGTCTTCTTCTACACCTGCGTCTACAAGTTCCTCGGCTGCTTCCTCGGCGTCTGGGCGTGGAACGTCTTCATCCGCCGCTGGTCGCTCAACACCTGGGGCTGGTACTACTGGTTCACCACCATCTTCATGGGCTCGGTCGTCGGCGTCGTCTCCACGGTCTGGTTCGTCTGGGGCGGCGTCAGGGACGCGCTCCAGCTCTTCAAGGATCTTGAGGCGCGCGTCGACAACCCGCTCGACAACGGCATGGTCGTAGGCCACGAGTCCGCCGTCGACGCGGCCCGCGACAAAGAGGCCGGGCTGGCCTCGAAGTAGGGGCGCGATGTCCACCGTCCCCCAGCTCGTCCGGCGCCTGCGCGCGCTTCTCGGCCCCCTTTGGTGGTACGCGGCGCTGCTCTTCTGCGTCAACCGGCTCGGGGACGTCGTCAACCTCTACACGGGCGCGTTCCTCATCCCCAGGTTCGTCCCCGAGGAGGACCTCGGCGCCGTCCGCCCGCTTCTCCTCCTCGCCGGGTTCGTCGCCACGCCCGTCGGCCTCCTCGTCACGCCGGCGGAGAAATATTTCAATGTCTTCGCGGAGCGGAACGAGCCCGGCCGCGCCCGGCTCCTCTTCCGCCGCTGCGTCGCGGCGACGCTCCTTTTCCTCGCGCTTGTCGGCGCGCTCGTCGCCCTCCGCCCCGGCTTCTTCATGAGGCGCTGGGGCATCGGCGACTCCCGGCTCCTCGTCGCCGCCGTCCTGCTCGGCGCCGCGACCACGCTCCGCCCGCTCTTCCTCGCCGCCGCCCGCGCCTTCAAGCGCTTCTCCGCCGTCGTCTGGGCCGGGGTCCCCGCCCCGTTCGTCCGCCTCGTCGTCATCCTCCTCGTCGCGCGCGCCTGGCCGCTTCAGGGCTACCTCGCCGCTCAGATCGCCTCGGAGCTTCCGGCCCTTCTCGTCCTCGGTCTCTCGATTTTCCTGTTCTTCCGCGCGCGCCGGGCCGTCCCGGAGTCCTTCGGCGGGTTCCGCGGCGAGATGTTCCGCTACGCGGTCCCGCTTCTTTTCTTCAACCTCCTCACCAACGCCCAGGGATTCGTCGAGGCGTGGGTCATCCGCCAGCGGCTTCCCCCCGAGGTCTCCGCAGCCGACTATCTCGTCGAGATGCTCGCCGTCCTCCCGTTCTATTTCGGCGACGCCATCACGGCCTTCCTCTTTCCCGTCCTCTCCTCGAAACACGAGCACGGCGAGGATACCTCGCGGACGCTCGTCCAGTCGATGGTCGTCTCCGCGTTCCTCGGACTCGGAAGCACCTGCCTCCTCTTCGTCGTCGCCCCTCCCGTCTTCGCCGCGCGCGCCGACTGGGCCGTCGCGCTCCCCTTCGCCGCGCTCGTCCCGCTCGTCGCCCTCGGCAAGACGTTCCGGATGGTCACCAACTGCTTCCTCCTCCACGAGCAGGCCTGCCGCCGCTTCCGCTTCCTCGCCTACTACCTCCCCGTCTTCGCCCTCCTCTCCGCCGGCCTCTACGCCTACGCCGGCATGGAGTTCTTCCTCCCCCGTCTCCCCGCCTCCCTCGCGTCCCGCCTCGCCGCCCTTCCTCCGCTCTCGCTCCCCCTCGTGCTCTCCTGGACTGCCGCCGGCCACGCCGTCACCCTTCTCTGCGTGTTCGTCCACCTCTCCCTCCGCCGGAAAAAGGCGGCGCGCTAGCCCCCCGCCCCCGCGTCCCCTTTCGTTCTCCGTTTCCGGAAAATCCATGATCAATCCATTGCTCGCCCCCGAACTCGAGGATCTCATCGCCTCGAACGACACGGAGACGCTTCACGACTTCTGCATGGAGTCCCACGCGCCTTCGGTCGGGGAGTTCCTGTCCGCGCTCGCCCCGAAGGACATCTGGAAGGTCCTCCTCACCGTGGACCTCGAGCGCCGCGCCGAACTCTTCAACTTCCTCGATCCCGAAGTTCAGTCCGACACCGTCGAGATCCTCTCCCGCAAGGACCTCGCCGACATCCTCACCGAGATGCCGT
Organism: Kiritimatiellia bacterium; assembly: GCA_045643325.1. Classification (GTDB taxonomy): domain Bacteria; phylum Verrucomicrobiota; class Kiritimatiellia; order RFP12; family JAZUKQ01; genus JAZUKQ01. Next base: position 5,050 of record JAZUKQ010000037.1, read on the forward strand.
CCGACGACCGCGTCCACCTCTTCCGCCGCCTCCCCGAGGCCCGGCAGGAGCTCGTGATGCCCGCCATCGCCCGCGCCGAGCGCGAGGACATCCGCCGCCTTATCCAGTACGAGGAGGGCACCGCCGGCGCGATGATGACCTCCGAGTACGCCACGGTGTCCCCTTCGATGACCGCCGGCGACGCCATCGCCCACCTCCGCCGGATCGCGCCCGACCGCGAGACGATCTACGACGCCTATGTGCTCGACGACGACCGCCACCTCCTCGGCTCCGTCGCGCTCCGCGACATCATTCTCGCCCAGCCGCAGACCCCCGTCTCAGAACTCATCAGCACCGAGATCGCCACCGCCCGCCCGGACGACGACCGGGAGGACGTGGTCCACAAGGTCCAGCAGTACGACCTCATCGCCCTCCCCGTCGTCACCGAGGAGAACATCCTCGTCGGCATCGTCACCTACGACGACGCCATGGATGTCCAGACGAAGGAGAACCAGGAGGACGTCGAGAAGATGGCCTCCATCTCGAGCCCGCAGGACGAGGACGCGACCTACTTCTCCGTCTCCCCCTGGGCGCACTTCCGCTCCCGCGCCGGCTGGATTCTCGCCTTCTGCGGCGTCGAGGTGATTTCCGGCGCGCTCATCCTCCGCTGCGAGAACGCCCTCCAGGCCGTCCCGCTCCTCATCGCGTTCATCCCGATGCTCACCGCCGCCGGCGGCAACGCGGGCGGGCAGTCCACCGCCCTTGTCGTCCGAGGCCTCTCCGACGGCGAGCTCACGTTCTCCGACATCGGCCGCATCTTCCGCAAGGAGCTCTGCATCTCGCTCCTGCTCGGCGCGACGCTCGGCCTCGTCGCCTTCCTCCGGGCCTTCGTCTTCAACACGTCCCCGGCGGCCGGCGGTCTCCCGGCGCTCCGCGTCGCCGCGACCATCGCCGTCGCCATCGCCGCGCAGGTCGTCTCCGCGACCGCCCTCGGAGCGCTCCTCCCCCTCGGCGCCGCCCGGCTCAAGATCGACCCGGCCCTCGTCTCCAACCCGCTCCTCACCACCACGGTCGACGTCACCGGGCTTCTCCTCTATTTCTCCATCGCCTCCCTCATGCTGGGAATCCGCTAGGCATGCTCCTCTCCCTCAACCGCTCCTACGCCGTCGCCTCGGCGGCTCTCTTCGGCGACTCCGGCGAATGCCTCGCCGCCGCCTCCGCCCCCGCGTCCGGCCCCGGCGGCGACGCCGCCTCCCTCGCGGCCGCCGTCCTTCCCTCCGCCCCCGCTGACGCGGCTCTCTCCGCGCTCGCCCTCGGACTCGGCCCCGGATCGTTCTCCGGCATCCGCTCCGTCCTCGCCTTCCTCAAGGGCTACGCGCTTCCCGACCGCCTTCCCGTCCTCGGCGTCTCCGACGCGGCGGCCTTCGCGCTCGCCGCGCTCGACGCCGATCCGTCGCTCTCCCGCGTGGCCGTCGTCGGCGACGCGCGCCGCGGCACGCTCTGGGTCTCCCTGTACGGTCGCGCCCCCGCCGGCGCCCTCGTCCGCGAACTCCTCGCCCCTGTCGCCCTCCCGCTGGAGGCGCTCTGCGGGCTGGCCCCCGCGCCCGGCGGCTCCCGTTGCGGCGCGGAGACGCTCGCGCT
>JAZUKQ010000038.1:0-3561 GCA_045643325.1 Kiritimatiellia bacterium
CGGGGGCGGAGGGGGCGGAAGGGGCGTCGCCGGGGGCGGAGCGGAGCGTGAGGTTTCCCTCGGCGCGGCGGACCGAGAGCTCGGTGATTCCGAGCTTCTTGACCGCCGCGAGGAGGTTCTCGAGCCCGGCGTAGTCCTCCCGGGCCATCAGGGGCTTCGCGGGGGCGGTGGGCGTCTCTTTGGCCTCTTTGCGGGCTTTCTCCTCCTCGTCCGCGGGAATGGCGGGGCGGGCGTCGGGCGGAAGCTCCCGCCAGGTGAAATAGGCGAGCGAGGGCTCGGGGAAGAGGCAGAACGAGAGGATGTCCTCCTCGGCGCGGATGAGCTTCGGATTGACATTGTCCGCCGCGGACGGGAGCATCGGATCGAGGAGGTCGGCGGGCCGGACGGAGATGGTCTTCTCGCGGCCGAGGATTTTCGTCCGGACCGAGGGGTCGATGGGCGCGGGAGAACGGCCGTAGAGGCCCTTCACATAATTCTTCGTCTCCTGCGGGACGATTTTGTAGCGCTCGCCGGAGAGGACATTGAGGACGGACTGCACGCCGATGATCTGGCTCGTCGGGGTGACGAGGGGCGGATAGCCCATGTCGGCGCGGGTGCGGGGGACCTCGGCGAGGACTTCGGGGAGGCGGTCGAGCGCGCCCTGCTGCTGGAGTTGGGAGCGGAGGTTCGAGATCATGCCGCCGGGAATCTTGTGCGCGAGGATGTCCGGATCGACATAGTTGTGGCCGGCCGGGGTGCCGTCGCGGAGACGGCGGAGACGGGCGAAGAAGTCGCCCTCGCGGCGGAGCGCCTCGCGGTCGAGGCCCGCGTCGTAGGGGGTGTCCTCGAAGATGGAGAGCATCGCCTCGACGGGCGGCTGCGAGGAGAATCCGGCCATGGACCAGACGGCGCAGTCGATGGCGCCGGCGCCGGCGCGGACGCCGTCGAGGTAGGTCGCCACGCCCATGCCGGAGGTGGCGTGGGTGTGGAGCTGGACGGGAATGGAGACGGCGGCGGAGAGGGCGCGGACGAGCGCGTCGGCCGCGGGGGGCGTGAGGATGCCCGCCATGTCCTTGATGCAGAGGGACTCGGCGCCCATCTGCTCCTGCTCCTTCGCGATCTTGACGAAGAGGTCGGTCGTGTGGACGGGCGAGGTGGTGTAGCAGATCGTGCCCTGGGGATGCGCGCCGTATTTTTTCACAAGGCGGATGGAGGCCTCGAGATTGCGGGTGTCGTTGAGCGCGTCGAAGATGCGGAAGATGTCGATGCCGTTCTGGACCGAGAGGGCGATGAAGCGCTCGAGGACATCGTCCGGATAGTGCTTGTAGCCGAGGATGTTCTGCCCGCGGAGGAGCATCTGGAGCGGGGTCTTTTTCGCGTGGGCCTTGATGAGGCGGAGGCGTTCCCAGGGATTCTCGCGGAGGAAGCGGAGACAGACGTCGAACGTGGCGCCTCCCCAGCATTCGAGGGAGTAGTAGCCGACCGAGTCGACGGTGTCGATGATCTCGAGGATGTCCGAGGTCCGGAGGCGCGTCGCCCAGAGCGACTGGTGGGCGTCGCGGAGCGTGGTGTCGGTGATGCGGAGAGGAATGGATGCGGGCATGGAACTGAAAACGGGAGGATGGGGCGTGGGTGTCTCCCTTGAATCCGTCTTTTGCCGGCCGGCGAGAGCGGGAGGGAGGAACGGGCGGAAGACGGGGACGCTAGAGGAAGAGCCGGAGGTAGAGATAGAGGAACGGCGCGGCGAAGAGAGGGGAGTCGATCATGTCGAGGAAACCTCCGATGCCGGGAAAGCGCGCGGAGGAATCCTTGATGGCGACGGAGCGCTTGAAGAGGGATTCCGCGAGATCGCCGAGGCATCCGGCGGTGGCGAGGACGGCGCCGAGGACGGCCGCGTGGAGGTAGGAGAGCGGCATCGCGCCGAGCGTCCCCCCGTGGAAAAGGTCGGCTCCGAGGGCGAAGAGGAGGCTCACGGCGATCGAGAAGAGGTAGGCGCCCCAGAGCCCGGCGACGGATTTCGCGGGGGAGATCTCGGGGATGAGCTTGCGCCCGTTCCGCCCGTAGCGCATGCCGATGAAGTACGCGCCGGTGTCCGCGAACTTGATGACGGTGAGTCCGTAGATGAGGACGAGACGCCCGGTGGCGAGGTCCTCGAACTGGAAGACGATCCGGACGAGGAAGCCGAGGAGGACGGCGAGGTACCAGAACGAGGTGAGCGTGAGGGCGAAGCGCTCGAGCGCCTTCTCGGTCCGGCGGCGGAAGATGAGGAGGATGAGGAAGAGCGCCGGGGAGAGCCAGAGAAGCGCCTCGGAGACAGGCGTCGGCGGGGGCGGAGGGACGGACGCGGCGTAGAGCCGTTTGAAGAGCGGGGTCTCCGCGGCGGTCGCGAGGAGGTACGCGACGCCGCAGAGGGGAAGGGCGAGCGGCTCGACCGAGAGGCCGCCCGCCTTCGCGAGGAGCCGGAACTCGTCCTGCGCGAGGAGATAGAGCGCGACCGCGAACACCACCAGCACCCAGAAGTTCCCGAGGAGGAACAGGGCGAGGAGCGAGGCTCCGATGAGGATGCCGGTGAGGACGCGGGAGCGCATCTGGGCCTACTTGGCGACCGACTTGACGACGGTGGTGGCGGTCTTGAGGAAGCCGGCGATGTTGGCCATATCGGTCGGGAGGATCATGGTGTTGCCCTCCTTGGCGAGCTTGCCGAACTCGGCGATGTACTGCTCGGCGAGGCGGAGGTTGACGGCCTCGATGCCGCCCTCGGCCTTGGTGGAGGCGGCGATCTCCTGGATGCCCTGCGCGGTGGCCTGGGCGACGAGGAGGATCTCCTTGGCGTGGCCCTCGGCCTCGTTGATGCGGCGCATCTTCTCGCCCTCGGACTGCGCGATGGCGGCGCGCTTCTCGCCCTCGGCGCGGTTGATGCGGGACTGCATCTCGCCCTCGGACTCGGCGATGGCGGCGCGCTTCTCGCGCTCGGCGCGCATCTGCTTCTCCATGGCGTCCTTGACGGACTTCGGGGGCTCGATGGTCTTGATCTCGTAGCGGGTCACCTTGACGCCCCAGGGGTCGGAGGCCTTGTCGACCTCGGCGCAGATGGCGGCGTTGATCGCGGAGCGCTCCTCGAACGTCTTGTCGAGCTCGAGTTTGCCGATCTCGGAGCGGAGCGTCGTCTGCGCGAGCTGCGAGCAGGCGTAGAGGAAGTCGGCGATGCCGTAGGAGGCCTTGACCGGGTCGATGACCTGGAGGTAGAGGATTCCGTCGACCGTGATGGTGATATTGTCGCGCGTGACGCACTGCTGGGGCGGGACGTCGAGCGCGACCTCCTTCAGAATCTGCTTATAGGCGACCTTGTCGATGAAGGGGATGAGGATGTGGAAGCCGGCGTTGAGCGTCTGGCTGTAGCGGCCGAGCCGCTCGACGATCCAGGCCTGTTTCTGCGGGACGACCCGGGCGGTCTTGAAAATCGCGACGAGGACGACGCCCAGAAACACGAGAAGGATTAGAGACGGATTCATGGCAGTGTTTTTTTAGGGGTTGGGTTGTGGGTGTACGGGGAAAAAAGACGCGGGACGAGCGCGGAAAACG